>DNKR01000027.1:0-3049 GCA_003497135.1 Candidatus Uhrbacteria bacterium
GAACTGGTACATGGCGTAGAACCCCTTTGCGTTTTTTTTGAACCGAGCGAAAAGCTTGGGGTCCAGCTTTCCGCTTTCCATTGCGCTGTCCAGCACATCCTTGATCGCGGACTTGTGGTCCTTGATCCACTGGACAGTTGTGGCTCCGAGTTCAGCCACATGCTCGTCAGGGTCGTGCACGCAGTGGCAGAACCACTGCATGTTGGCGAGCTCCACCTTGCCAGCGTCGGCCAGGCTGGTCTTCTTTGCGGGCTTGAGCGCGTCCAGCTGGTGCTGGACAGCCCCGAAGCAAACCGGGCACGGAAGGATACCCTGGATGTGCGCTTCGTCGATGCTCATTCGGGACTCGATGAGCGCGGTCATTTGCACGCGCGAGAGCACGCGCATGCGCTCATAGCTGCGTACCTCTTTGCATGTCGACATCGTCCGCGCTGCGTCCCAGATGTGGTATGTGCCTGTATGGTTTGGGTCCACATACACCATGAGCTTTCCGAAGTCCTCAACGCTCTTGCAAACCTTCTCGAGGTTTGCGTTGAAGTCGGTGAGCCCCTTGCTCGCACCCTCGATGGCCGCATCGAGCATGATGTTGGCCGTGTAGTGCAAGCTGTCTCCGGTCGCTCCGGCCGGGAAGCGGCTGCGCGGAACCTTGATCCCGCCGCGGGCGAGCTTGGACACGAGCTCCACCTTGCCCGCGTCCACACCTTCGAACATTTTGCGGATGTACGCACCAGCCGCGCCGTGGCTGGTGATGAGCGCCTCGGCTCCGGCATGGGTTGCGCCCTCTGTCGCGTCCGCGAGGAAGGGCTCAAGGAAGTTGGGGATCTTGCTTGCGATCTTTCTTGGGTTGAGCATTTCTGCTCCTTTCGTTTCCGCCAGCTTGCGAGCTTTGGCGGTGTTGTGTTGGTTTCCTGTTTCCTGATTTCTTTCACGAAACTGAACTGCCGGTTTGGCAGTATCCTAAAAAGGCAAATTGTAGAGAACAATCGTCGCCAAAGGCGAAAAACTGTAAATGGCGAACCGCTAAATATAGCATAAATTAGCAAAAATGTCAATAAACTGTGCACGCTATTTTTGACCAAAACCCGATTTTTTGCTAAAATATAAGCAAATAGAATAAAACATCAGAAATGAGTATGAAAAATTTAAGCTTATCTATTGTGAAAAAGAACAGAATCAATAAACGATCAAACAATACCGCATGGTTTTGGAAAACAAGAACAGCGGTATTTTTAGTTTCAATTGTTGTCGCAAACGCGTTTTTGCTATGCGCAGGAGTTAATTTCGCAAGCGCTGCAGAAGCGCGTTTTGGATACTCAGCGCTAATGGTAAGCAGTACCGGATCAAGTGAAATTCGCATTGCTCCGGGTGAGGAAAAAACAATTTCTGTTGATTTTCAAAATATTAGCACAAGCGTTTGGAAACCAAGCGGAACGCGATTTGTTTCTATTTACACATACGAACCAAAATACAGAAAAAGCGTTTTTGAACATTCGTCATGGTACAAATATAATCAGCCTGCAAAAATTAGCGCAGAAACAGCCGCCGGAAAAACAGGAACGATTTCATTCAAAGTCAAAGCGCCAAAAACATCCGGAATTTATTCAGAAGTATTTAATCTTGCCGCAGAAGATTTAACCTGGATTCCCGGAGGAAAATTCACAATCAAATTTAATGTTACAAACGAAAAATCAACAGTTGCAGCTGCACCAGCGCAAACTTCACAAGCAGGATCGCTGTCAGCGCAAATAGCTGTAACAAGCGCCAACCTTGTGCGCATTGAAGGCGGAAAACCGATTGTCTACACAGTTGGATTCAAAAATACAGGAACAAAATCATGGATGCTACGCGAAATTCGTACGCCGGATGTTCAAATAGCATCAACACAGCCGCAGTTTATGCATTCGTCATGGCTTGCGTTCAATATTGCAACAGCAACAAAAGAGTCGCCTGTTATGCCAGGTCAAATGGATGTGATCACATTTTCTCTTACATCTCCAAAATACGCAGGCAAGTACAATGCAAAGTTCCAACTTGTTGCAGACAATTCGGCAGTATCGGGCGGGTTATTTGAAATCCCTATCGAAGTTACATCAAACGCGCCCGGTGTTATTGATGCGCCATACAGAGACGAAAGCGTTCAGGTTTCGTATATTGAAGAGCCGATTATTCGCGTAGGGGTTTTGACTGTTGATGAAGAAACAAACAACGAAGCGGTTATTGCATCAGAAAGCGTTTTTGAAATGCGCGATGGCGCAGGCGCGCTTCTTGGAACATTCCAGCCGAGCCAGAGCGTTAGGGCGCTGTATAAAAACGGACAGTATTTTTATGATTCCGGAAGCGGGCTTGTTGCCTCCGTGTCTTATTTGCGCTTTGTGCCTTTGCAAAAAAATGCTGTTATGACTGTTACAAATTTTGACAGGCGCGTAACGCGAGGGACAGCGTATGCGCTAAATACATTCAGAAACATTCTTGAGATCCGGCACAACGATGCCAAAGACCGTGTGTGGCTGATAAACGAGCTTCCAATGGACACATACTTAAAAGGCCTTGCAGAAACATCAAATTCTTCTCCAATGGAATATCAAAAAGCGCTTATGATAGCAGCGCGCACTTATGCGTTCTATCATTGGCAAAGAGCGACAAAACACGACGAAGAATTTTATCATGTGGACGCGTACTATGATCAGGTTTACAAAGGCCAGGGGTACGAGGCGATGACTCCAAACATTTCTCGCGCTGTTGATGAAACGCGCGGGATGGTCGTAACATTCAACAACGAAACCGCAATCACTCCGTATTTCTCGCGTTCTGACGGACGAACACGCGACTGGTCCGAGGTCTGGTACGGTTCTGTTGAATGGCTAAAATCAGTTCAGGTGCCATGCGATGTTGGTAGAACGCTTTGGGGGCATGGAGTCGGGCTAAGCGCGTCAGGTGCGCTGTGCATGGCAAACGAAGGCAAAACATTCCAAGAGATTCTAAAGCATTTTTATAAAGGCATTGAAGTTCAAAAGCGCTGGCAATAATCGGCAATAATAAAAAATGCCCC
>DNKR01000027.1:3144-7198 GCA_003497135.1 Candidatus Uhrbacteria bacterium
CGCCATATAAATATACGGCGGGGCATTTTTTGTTATTTTGTTTCGTCTGAATTTTGTAAACTTATTTTTGCCTGGTCTGCAAAACGAATTATTTGCGACTTAACTTCTTCGGGGTTGTGTATGTCTTTGAATTCAAACCTGTGTTTTTCCCCTGCCGTCTGGATAAAGACATCGCCATAATTTAAAAATGTTTTTACAACGCCAGTTATATTGCTTGTAACATCTTGGACTTCCGCAAGATGCAAAGACGAGCTTGTGCGCGAAAATAATCCTTTTTGTTCTATGTTAATAATTCGCCAGTTTGTTACGATCCAAGTATCAAGATAATAATCAATATATTCTTGAAAAGCGAATATCCAAACCGAAAGCAGATAAAAGCTTGCCGCAAGAACTGAAATCGGATAAAAAATAGGATGCGTGAAAAAATTCGGCATGCCTATTGAAATCACAAAGTACGCTCCAAACGGAACAGCAGCAGCTACCAGCATGAAGAAAATCAGTTTTAGCGGCGCTAGCCAATGCCTTCGCAAAAACAAAAGTATTTTTTCGTCCGGTTTTTGATTTGGCAAATGTTTTAGATCAATCATATTATTCAAAACTGAACGCGTTTTGTTCTGAATTAAAAATTGATAATGGGTTGAATTCCGCGTTCCAGTTTATGTCAGTCAGAAAATCAGCAGAGTAGAAAATAATTATTAGTGTTACCGCTGCGTAAATTACAACAGAAATATATGTTCTGAACCCGTACAATCCAAATTTTAACAGGTGGAAAATATTAAAAATCATGAAAAGCAAATATATCGCGATGAAAAGAATATACGGGAGCAAAAATATTCCAACAGGCAGGTTCATAATAGCGTGTTATTCGGGCCTTTGAGCCCTAGATGTTTGTAAGCGTGGTCGGTTACTACGCGCCCGCGGGGGGTGCGCTTCAAAAATCCGATTTGCATAAGGTATGGCTCGCAGATTTCTTCTATGGTATCGATTTCTTCTTGCGTTGCGGCCGCGATTGTAGAAAGCCCGACAGGACCGCCCTCAAACTTTTCTATCATTGTTAAAAGTATTTGGCGGTCAACAGGATCAAGGCCGACATTATCAATGCTTAAATCAGTAAGCGCCTCTTGTGCTATTGGCAATGTAATTGTACCTGAATGTTTTACCTGCGCATAGTCGCGCACGCGTTTTAATAGGCGGTTTGCAACGCGAGGGGTTCTGCGCGATCGCTTTGCGATTTCGCCAACCGCCTCGTTGTCAGTTCCGACCTCTAAAATTCTTGCGCTTCGTTTTAAAATCTCTGCCATGTCCGGCTCCTCGTAAAAGTTGAGATGATAAGTCGCGCCAAAGCGGTCGCGCAGTGGGGAAGACAGCATAGAGAGTCGGGTGGTTGCGCCAATAATCGTGAAGCGATCAAGATCAAGGCGGAGCGTGCGCGCGGACGGGCCTTTGCCTACCACAAGATCAAGTGCGTAATCCTCCATGGCCGGGTAAAGTACCTCTTCAATGGTTTTGTTCATGCGGTGGATTTCGTCAATAAACAAAATATCGCCTTTTTGCAGATTCGTTAAAATAGCGGCCAAGTCCCCCACGCGCTCGAGAGCCGGGCCGCTGGTGATTTTTATATTCGCGTCCATTTCATTTGCGATAATATGAGCAAGAGTTGTTTTGCCTAGCCCCGGGTTGCCGTAAAGCAGAACATGCTCAATTGGTTCACCGCGTTTTTTTGCCGCTTCTATAAAAACCGAAAGATTGCGTTTTAGGTCGTGCTGGCCAATAAACTCGTTGAGTTGCTTAGGCCGGAGAGTTACCTCAAAAGCGCGCTCAACATCGTCTGATGCTGGCGAAGTTTCGCTCTTTTTTACCTCTGGTTCATTGTTTGATTCGATCATAGATTCAGCATCATTATGACCGATTTTGTCCATGTAGGCAAGTTAATAAAACTAATTGATTTGATTCAAATCTCCATTAATTACAACTGGTTGCATTCCGAAAAGTTCTTCTTTATATGACATGTCTGGAATCGGATTTAAAAGAAAAATCTTTTTTCCAGCATATAGCGCCAGACCCATTTCCATTAAGGTGTTCGCGCCAATATAGTTTGGAATATTATTTTTTTCCTTGTTTAATACAAGAACCGCATCAGACCAAATAATCTTGTTAAAATGATCTTTCATTAGTTCCATTTTTTTATTCCAAACCCACAACGCATTTTCATCTGCTGATTTTCTAACGCGATAGTATTCCTTTACAGGAATTGTTTTGCCGTCTTCATTAACAATTTCCAGTGGTGGCATTTTAATTTCATGGCCCAATTTTTCAAGCTGTTCTTTTAGTCCCAACAACTCATCAATAAAAGCAATGCTTCCGCATAGTGTAATCTTCATATTAAGTATTTATTTTATCAATCCAATTCAAAAACAGATTTTTAATTTCCACCAAATGTTCTTTGTCTCTAAAAGTATGCTGTGCGTTGTTTATAACATGAAACTCCTTTGGTCCGGGTAAAGCGTCAAATAAAATTTTGACATGATCCGGTGGGGTTGAAATATCATTTTCTCCAGTGATGAGCAAAATAGGCATTGTTAATTTTGAGGCGTTGGGAAGCAAATCGTATTTCAATCTGTCTGCGATGTGCGACCACGGAAGCCGCTTTATCACACCCGGTTTTGATTTGCTCTCTTCCACTTTCCAGCCCGTTTTTTCCCATTCAGCAAAATTTTCCGGCTCATAGCGTTTATGTGCCTCTATGCTCAATTTGCCTGACACAACAGTGGAAACTGGCGCAAGAGCCAAAACTTTTTCATGGAATTTTTCAGCATAAAGAGCGGTGCAAATACCGCCCAAGCTGTGTCCGGTAAGAGCGAATGGTTCTTGATACCATTCTTGATCCTGCGACCATTTGATTACATCTTCTAGATCCTCGTAATAACATGTGGTTGTTGCGTTTTCATATTTGCCATCGCTCTCGCCAAGCGTATTGGTTGTGTCAAAACGGATTACAGTAAATCCTTTTTCTTTAAAAGCATTGGCGAAAGCGGCTATATGGTCTTGTTCCTTAAAACCGCCAAGTCCGTGCATGACAAAAGCAAGCCCTTTTTGTTTTTCGCTTTTTTCAACAATAACAGAAAGATTTTGACCCTTGCGATTTTTTATAAATAGTTTTTGCATAATTCTTTAATCCAGATGCGCCCATTATGCTCTTTTGGCCGGACAAAATCAAGATATTATTATTTTCTCATACTATTGACATGAACAAATAATTGATATAAAAAGATAACCGGTCTACAAAGCAGAACTGAAAGGAGAGTTCAATGGAACCACTACACCCCATAAGCCAGACCAGATACAGCGACCGCGTGAATTCAATTGTTGGATCAGTTGGCGACATGGTCGGCAAGAGAGTCGGCGGAGGAAGGGCGCAATACGGATCTGCCACCTTTGAAGAACTCGCGCAGATGATCATCTCAAGCGAAACCGGCTTTGACAAGCAATCAAAGAGTCCGTGGAACGAGAGGCGATCAGCGCTTGTGCGGATTTTCCAAGAGTATGGATGGCCAATGTTCAGCCGGGCAGTGCTCATTGCTGTTGTGCGCAAGTGGGCGATAGATCCAAAAGATGGGTTCATCCCGCTATTTCCTGGCTCCATTGACATAGAGGCCGGGCTCAACATTCTGGAGAAGCTACACACAGAGTGCGTGGTGAGTGGCGTTCCTGGCGAGGTTGATCAGGAGTTTGCAGATGCGATTTGCGAGAAGGTCGGTCTCGCATCCGAGTACGGCAATGGCGATTCCATTGAGATAGTGGTCCCGCTCTACACTCCGGGCCACTGGCAGGAGGTAGTAGACACAGAGTTCGGCCGGCCAACAGGCATCATCATCGTAACCCCGACTCTTGAACTCTACTGTGAAGGCATGAGCGTGAACAACCTCGGCGAGGTGCCATGGAAACGGCTTTCGGTCAAGACAAAAGAAGCCGTCAACATCGCCCATCAGCTCTGCCGCGAGTGCAACATCAAGTAGGAGGAAACATAGACGAACGCAAAACGCAGACCCTTCTG
>DNKR01000027.1:7284-17033 GCA_003497135.1 Candidatus Uhrbacteria bacterium
TCTGGTCTGCGTTCGTTTGTTTAAAATTTGTAAGTAGGCCAGATTTTGGTTGGCGAAGTTTGATCTAAAAACGATACTCAGCGTCTCTAGTCTCAACCGAAACATCACTTTTTTCATTATGTGGAATTTCTAGCGGGAGATCAAGATAAAACAAAAAACCAGTCAGCGAGTGACTGGTTTTTTGTCCTGTTTGTCGACAAATTAGGAGCCGGTTTTTGAAGTGTCCGGCACACTTAGTGCGTTTAACGATCGAACGGCATGAGCCGATTGATTCGTTTCGCGATAGGCCCAAGGACCTTTCCGCTTTGAGGTAGGACTGGTGCGGTGCTGCATTTTCCAAAGGGCCAGAGTACGGCACAAAGGGTCAGGTATGCTATGTTACACAGCCACCTATGCAGCACGCGTGGATGAGTGATCTTTGTGGCCAGCGCTGCAAAGTCAAGGTTGTAGAACTTTAAAGGTTCAGAAACAACTAGCTTGACTCTGCCTTCCTCGATCAGCCATCCCCTATTTCCAGGTACGATGTCTTTGGCCATGTACGGTCGTATGACCACACCCCATCGAAGTACTGCGGCAAAACTGATTAGTACAGTCTTCAGTAGTGTCCACAGATTATCTTGAGGGAAGCCAAAGACCATGAGGAGCTCTGGCTTAACACCGCAGAACAGGCACAGTCTGATGCAGGTAGCTGCATCTTCTGTTGTGTACTGGCCTTTGCCCTGCGCTTTTAGAATAGAGGCGTCTGTTCCGTCAACCCCAAAGCCAATGTTCCAGAGTCCGGCTCGAGCGAGCAGCTTTCCAGTTTCTGGATCTGCTTTTGTTGCTTTGATGAAACTGTCTAAACGGGACAAGCATCTCACTCGAATATCAACACCTGTCTGCTCCCTGACTCGCGCCAGAGCTTGAAGATATTCGCGCACAACACCCGGGTTCTGGAAAAAATCGAGGCTTGAAGCATAGAACTTGATCACGGTCAGTCCACGCTTTTTGGCGGTTTGAGCCATGAACAGCAGATCATCCTCAAAGCAGAGAAGAGAACGAAAACTCTCTTTCCGTTTTTTGCTCGCCGCACAGAAGTGGCACCCATGCACACAACCCTGCGAGACAACCAACGGCATTTCGTGGCGGAGATAGAGAGTCAAGCGTTCTTCTTCCATGTTTTCAAGCACTGGTCGGTACGAAACAGTTTCAGGTGATGGAACCTCATTCACATTGCAACCAAGAACTTTTGCTAGGTCGCTAACATGCTGAATCTGTTTAATCGTCTGACCGAAGATTGATCTGAATTGGTCACGAGTGAGATTCTCGATGACCTGACCACCAAGCATGAGCACAGCACTCGGATTGATTTGCTGCAACTTTTTAGCTAGCTCAATGCATCCGGGGATGTGGGGTGAGCCGGTCAACGAGACGCCGATCAAATGCGCTTGCCGGAGTATAGACAGAATCCGCACATCTTCCAGACGATCGATATTCAAGTCGATCACTGACACTGTTCTGTTCATGGCCTTGAGTCGTGCAGCAATCGAAACGATTGAGCCGTTGAGAAATACCTGACCCTTGCCGTAAGGATACGGAGGGATCACTAAGGTGACATGTTGTTGTTTCATTGTTCCTCCTATGGAATGAGCAAGACGGAAGTCTGTCCCAGAATTAGGACTAGCCATTGTACTATAATCATTGTTATTGATCAACGGTTAGACCAACAATAAAATTAAAACTTGACATTTTTTTGCTAAGTTGATACAATATTTTTGTCGTAAGACACTTCCACAAATATATGCATTATCCAAAAGTTTTAGAGCAATTAGGATTTGCCCCAAGTGAAATTAAGGTATATGGGGCTCTTTTAGAGTTAGATTCCGGCAGTGTGACAGATATTTCAAAGGGTTCTGGGATAAATAGAACCAGCTGTTATGATGTACTTGAAAACCTTGTAAAAAGAGGTTTGGTCAGTAAAATTACAAAGCGAAAGAAAATATACTTTACTGCCGGAGACCCGAGACGATTATTAAATTACCTAGATAGAGAAAAAGAAGAGGTAGAGAAAAAAATTAATCAGCAAAAAGACCAAATTAGGGAAGTTTTGCCTGAGTTGTCATCTCTTATTAATCCTCGCAGCACAAAACCAAGAGTAGCTTTTTATGAAGGAGAAAAAGGTATGCGTGAGGCATATGAGGATACGCTTGGTGCAGATGGGGAAATTTTAGCCTATGCTAATGTTGAAACAATGCATCAAGGATTACCTGGTTTTTTTCCTGAATATTATACTCGAAGAACAGATGCGAGAATTCACATTAAGGCAATTATGCCAAATAACGCCGCATCAATTGATCGAACAACAAAAGATAAAGAAGAGCTTCGAGAGTCAAAAATTCTTAATGATAAGAATCTTACATTTTCACCTGAAGTAAATATTTACAATGACAAAATGCTAATCGCTTCTTGGAAAGAAAAAATGGCTGTTATCATTGAGTCTAAGGAATTGGCAGACCTTCAGCGTTTGATATATTGGAAGTTGTGGCAATCTCTTTAAGATTAGAGAATTGCAAAATGTAAAATAAAAATAGCAACACTCGGTTGTTGTTTTTAAAACACATGGGCGAGGAGGGACTCGAACCCTCGAGGCCTTTCGGCCAGAAGATTTTAAGTCTTCCGCGTATACCAACTCCGCCACTCGCCCGTAGTTATTATTTACACTATTTTCGCTTTCGCCGCAAATATGCCTTTTGTTTTGTTGAAATTTTTTCTGTTGCGTAAGACCAAGAGGTCGCGGATAGCTTGCGCGCGTGGAGCGTTAAAAAAACGAATGTTTCTTTCGGATAAACTTTTCCGCACTCGCGCAGTGTCCAGCCCACGGCTTTTTGCACATAAGGATCGCGGGATTCAAGCAGATTTTCAACTAACGGCAAAATTTTTTGCACCGGCGGAGGTTTCCGTTTTGGCGACGCGTAGTATATAAGAGGCACGATTGAATTTCGTTGTTTCCATGGATTATTGGATTTGTTCCATTTCTTGATTGTCGGCCAAATAAGGCGCGGATGTTTTTCCAACAGAAAAGAAACAATCTTGGAATAAAAATCCGAATGCTCCCAATTTTCAATTCGTTCTACCCAAAAGCGAAATTTTTGCCATTGTTGTTTTGGTTGGGGTTCAATATATTGAACCCCAACATGTTTCGCATAATATAACAATGGCAAATACATTGCCTCGTGGGTTTTTGCGTTAAGAAAAATATAATTCCAGATATTTAAAATTTCAGCATCGGATTTATTGAAAAAAGAAAACCCGTTTTTCAGAATTTTGTGCAATACCGGCAAGCGATGACCAAGAACCGGCAATTTTGTGGTCTTTTGGCGGAAATTTTTGTATTCCGCGTCTTTCGGATTCGCGGTGCGCGCAAGAGCGCGATTAATTTCGTTAAGATATTGGCGCATATAGTAGTTATTTTACACGAATATTCAGGCGAAATACATCCGTCGTTTGACAAATTCGTGTTTTTTTGCTATAATTAGCGTTCTTTAAAAAATAGTGTTTATGGCTTTCTCTGTGTGTGTTTGGATTAAAAGTATATATAGAGAAGGCCAAAAACAAAACCGGCTTTCCTCTTTGCCAATTTCGGCGAGGAGTGAGCCCTTTGTAAAAGGGCGAGGAGTAAGACAATGACCGACTTTCGCAAGTTGGCTCATCTGGTGGAACAGCTCGGAGACGGGCGGTTCCAGGTACTGATTGACTCGGGTAACACCGGGAAGGTCAAAGAGTTCTGCGACGGCCTCATCAGCGCCGCACTCCCGACCACCATGACCGTCGGCGGCCGCGCCTACGACCTCCACGGATTCCTCCTTGGGGACGAGGAGAGCGTGGTCGGATCAGTGATGATCGACCGTGCGAAGGAGATGACGGCAAACCTTGGCGAGAACGACGGGCTCCACATCCTGGAACACCAGGACGAGATCCCGGTTGTCTTTCGTGGGAAAGTCGTCTTCGTCTTCACGGGCTGGCGCCGTCCCGGCCTCTCCGAGGGTGTCGCGTGCTTCGGTTGGGTCGGCGACCGCTGGGTTCGGCGCTGGCTCTGGCTTGCTTACGTCGACTGGCGCGGCCTCGTTCGCGTCCTCCGCCGCAAGTAGCTCTCTTGGGGCCTTGGCGCCTTGAACCCTTTGCCGCATCCGGAACGGCTTTGAAAAGTCGTACTCTCGGGTGCGGCTTTTCGTTTTGTTTGGTTTCTCCAACAGAAGAATCGCTGCAGTCATATCTTGGTATGCTTAGGCACGGGAACACCACAAAAACGCGCGAGCGACTGATTACCGAGTATTGGCTGGCAAAGTAGAAAAATTATTTCTCTATCGCTTTTAAGAATGCATCCACGGTTTTCGTGTTCAGCACATCAGTGGCGCGCGCCCAGCCGCGGCGGCATTGGGAAACGCCCAAATCTAGAAAATCAAAATGGTCCGGGTGGTGGGCGTCAGAATTGACCACCAATTTTACCCCGGCCTTTATTGCGGCGCGGATGTGTTCGGCGTTCAGGTCAAGGCGCTCGGGAGACGCGTTCGCTTCCAGAGCGACTTTGTATTGCTTGGCCGCGCGGATTATGCGTTCAATATTAAGCGCGTAAGCCGGGCGCTTGTTTATCAGCCGGCCTGTCGGGTGAAACAGAATGTTCACCAGCGGATGTTTAATGGCGCGGATAATTCGTTCGGTCATGTCGCGCTCATTCATGGCGAAATTGGAATGCACGGCCACGGATACGACATCTAATTTTTTGAGCGCCCAATCAGCAATGTCCAGCTTGCCGTCTTTTAGAATATTAACCTCCGCGCTTTTAAGAATGCGGAATCCTTTCAGCTTTTTGTTGAGCTTGTCTATTTCGCGGCCTTGCGCGGAGAGCTTTTTTTCGTCTAGTCCGCCGGTCATTGCAAGCGTTCGAGTATGATCGGTAATCGCGAAATAATCAAGGCCTCGTACGCGCGCGGCGCGGGCCATTTCTTCTATTGATGAGTCGCCGTCAGTCCAGTTGGTTTGCACTTGCAGGTCGCCGCGAATGGAGCCATAGGCAATGAGCTTTGGCAGTTTACCGCCCCTGGCCGCTTCAATTTCGCCATTGGCCTCGCGCAGTTCCGGTTCAATGTAGGGGAGTCCGAGCGCGCGATAAACATCGGTTTCGGTTTTGGCCGCAATTTTTTTTATTCCACGGAACAAGCCGTACTCGTTCAACTTCATTCCGCGTTTTTGCGCGATCTGCCGAAGCTGGATATTGTGATACTTACTTCCAGTAAAATGCACCATGGCTGAACCAAAATCGTTTTCAGGAATCACAATAATATCCGCGTCAACGCCATCTTTAAGTCGAACCGAAGCATCGCGTTCGCCTTTTTCAATAATGCTTTTTACATTCGGTAATTTTACAAAAGCGTTCAAAACTTTTTTTGGTTCGTTTGATGAACAAACAATATCAATATCACCGATTGTTTCACGCTTGCGGCGGATTGACCCGACCGCTTCACAGCGCTTGACCTTGCTTGCGGTTTTAAGACTCGCGATCATTGCGCTCGCAATCGGCATTGCATCTCCAAGCAAAATCCGGCCGCGTTCGGTTTTTAAAAATTCAATGCCTTTCAGAATTTTTTCTTCGGATTTTTTTCCATAGCCCTTGAGGCGGGCGACTTTGCCGGATTTTGCCGCTGCTTCAAGCTGGGTCAGGGTTTTGATTCCAAGTTTTTTGTAAAGTTCCAGAGCCATTTTCGGGCCAATGCCTTCTATTCGTGAAATATCGGCAATATTAACCGGCATCTTCTTTTTAAGCTCGGCCAAATATTTTAGCCGGCCGGTTTTTAAAAGCTCTTCAATTTTTTCCGCAATGCTTTGGCCGATTCCCGGCAGATCGTCCAAGCATTTTGTGCCGCACTTTTTGTAAAGTGCGGACAGCGGTTCGGAAAGCGATTCAATGACTTGAGCGGCTTTTTGGTACGCGCGCGGTTTAAATTGAACCCTTTGGGCTTCCAGGTATTCGGCGATTTCATTCAGTACTTGGGCGATTTGTTTGTTGGAAACTTGGAGCATAGCAGAATCATTATATCAAAAAATAAGTGTTTTACGATAGGAATCAATATATGTTATACTTTGATAAATAAAAAGCGATGATTTTATTTATAACAATATTTTTATTGATTATCGGGTTAATTTTATATCGACCTGGTAAATTTAGCGAAAGCTCAATTGCAATACTTGGGCTTTTTGTGCTCCTATTTTTAGGGGTTATTCAATGGAGCGAAGTCTATTTTTCTGTCATAGGTAATGAAATGTTGCAACCATTTAAGATTGTTTTGATTTTAATAACCTTGGCAGTTCTTTCAACCGCTCTTGATGATTACGGATTCTTTAAATATGCCTCATATAAAGCAATATTGTGGTCAAAAAATAATGGCAAGGTTTTGTTCAGAAATTTTTATATTCTCACTCTCGTTTTAACAGCCTTCACATCAAACGATGTTGATGTTTTGACAGTCACACCGATTATTCTTTGGTTTGCTCTGACGACAAAGATTAATCCATTCCCATACCTTATGGCTGTCTTTGTGGCCGCAAATGTTAGTTCAATGGAATTTTTGTTTGGAAACTTAACCAATATAGTCATAGGAGATGTTTTTAATATTGGTTTCTTGCAGTTTTTTATAACAATGTTTATTCCAACAGTAATTACGCGTGTACTTTTATATTTTATTTTGAAGGCAATATTTTATAAAGAATTAAAAGAAACACTTTTAGCAAAAAAGGATCTTGGGGAAGTTCAGAACACACTTAAACAACCACTACCAAATAAAAGGAAAAACATTATAGTTCTTTCAACATTGGCCGTTGTTTTAATCTTGAGTGTATTAACTGATTTTATGCCCGTTGAATTGTGGATGGTTACTTCGCTTGGAGCATTGTTTGTTTTGTTGTCTGGAGAATTTAACATAATAGAGCGATTAAAAGTTATTCCATGGAATGTTGTAGCGTTTGTATTGGTATTCATTGCTCTAACAACAAAACTCCAAACCATAGGGTTTATTGATCTAGTCACAGTAAAGTTTTCTTCGCATCTTCAAAATTTTTGGGAAGCAATTTTTTTCTCAAGCATAGCGAGCGCTGTCAGTAGCGGCATTATTAACAATATTCCAACCTCAATGAGTTTATCTCAAGCATTTTACATATTGACTCAAAATCAATCCAATCTAATTCAGCAGGCAGTGGCATTTGGGCTTGTGATCGGAACCAATCTTGGCGCGCTAATTACTCCAGTCGGGGCACTAGCAACTATTTTGTGGATGACTCTAATTCGTCAGAAGGGTTATGTGTTTCCATTAAAGCGTTTTATGGTTGTTGGTATCGGGATAGGCTTTATTGCAATTATGGTTTCAGCAACACTTGTTGGACTGCAGATGATTTTATTAACAACTTAATTATTTTATGAAAAAATATTACCTGCTTGTCTGTTATGTAAATAAAAAATCTCTTCTAGAGAAAATTCTTGGCGTCATGTTTGAACTAGGTGCTGGAGGTGCGACAGTTATTAAGAGTTTTGGTATTGGAAGATCTCAAGTTGAGGATGCCATGTTATTTACAGGATTTAAGGACCTGATAAATAAAAGTACTGAAAAAGATCACTTCACTATTCATTGCATTATTCCGTCTTCACTTAAAGAAAAAATTACCAAAAAATTAACTTCGACATACGGAAACTTTAAAGATCCTTCCGTTGGTTTATTTTCAATAATTACCATCGATGAAGTGTATGGTTTATCCGAGGCAAGATAGAGCATTTGCTTGTAATTTGGAGCATATCAGAAAAATTATATCAAAAAATAGCCGTCTTGGGACAGCTATTTTTGTTTTGATGCTTAGAAGTTTTCTCTCATAAGTTTTGCTCGCATTCTTGATAAGTTCCATGATTGCCAGTTGCCGGAATATTTGGAATTCATAAAATCTTTGCCGTTCCATTTTTTAATTGGAATAGTTTGATTATCATCTTCTAATCTTATAATTTCATTTATGAATGTATCATGTTCCTGTCTTATTTTGACGAGTTCATCATTAATAATTGCAATTTCATTCTGTGTTTGGGCTTGCGGATTTGTTCTATTTGAAGTTATTAAGTAAGACCGTTGATTATTAAGGCGCTGTATTCTTTCATTATAATCTTGTTCTGTTTTTGCCAGTCGTATATTTGTTTCAAGCACTTTTTTAAATTCATCTGTTTTAATATGCTCCGCAATTGCCGGCACGGCATCATCGGACAAATTGAACAAGTATACATAATCAATTTTATAATCGTTTTGCGCGCGCTCTATGTTTTTCTTTGCAATCAAAAGATCGGGATTCATGATGTTTAGAATTATGAGAGCCCAGGCGAAAACAAATACCATTGAACGCAACAGGAAATTATCAGAGATTTTTTTGATGATTATGCCTAAGAGCAACAAAAGCAAAATTACAGCCACAACGATCAAAAAATAATGGCTGAACAAACGCATTCTTGTAAACCCGAACGCTTCTTCGTACAAAGACAGCCGCATCCAAGACGACACAAGAACCACTATTGTTTGAATCACCAACAGAACTTGCAATGCGGAATTGGCAACGCGCAAATTTTTATTGCGCAGGATTCGCGCTGTCCAGATCATTCCAGCAACAATGATTGACGCGGCTAGTAATTGAAAGAATCCTGTGCGCGCGTATTCGGCGTATGTCAGGCCGAATTTTTCTATTCCAGCACGGCCGCCGAAAAAATACATTGCTTGTATTCCGATAAACAGTGTAAAAACGATATTTGTCGCAATAAACACAATCAATGATTCAATGCCAAAATTCCGCTCGCGGACTTCGTGCGATAAAGCGCGTACGCTTGGTCTTTTCCAAAACGCCGCTCCCAGCATTGGAGCCGCGATGCCAGCTACAACAACCGTAATAATAATATTTTCAATCGCCGGATTGATCCAGTCAGGGCTAAACATGTCTTTTAGCAGTTTTCCAGCCACAAGGTCCGCGTTTGCGAAAAGCAATACAAAAACCAGCGCGAAAACAATTGCTATAACTGTTCCGATAATCACGCGCCTTGTGTTTTTAGAGCGTTCCGGAATTAGTTTTGAAAATATTGGCAGTGAGTTTACAAACCCGTTTGCAATATCAAGAATAGGGAATATTAAATAATCGTTTATTCTGTACAGTTTCGTTTGTGTTCCGTACAAGTTGGACAAAAGCAAAAAGAATAAATACGCAACAGCGATTAGATTAAGTGCCAAAAGAAATTTGCTGTCTAAAATCGCCGGGAAAACAGATAGAGCAAGAATAGTGATTGAAATACCGACCTCGTTCCAGCTCATGTGCTTGTGCGTAATGCGATCAAATGCTGTGATGAGTCCGAGAACGATGACCCAAAAAATCGGCACAGAAATGCCGGGCGCGTGTTTGTAAAATAGCAAAGTCCAGATTATTCCAATAAACAGTGACGCAATACCTATCCAAAATGGTTTTATAGCGGGTATGGGTTTATATTCACTTGGTAAGTCCATATTTTTAGTTTTTGAGTAATTAAATATATACGTTTAAACTGTATCAAAAATCTCACCGCATTGGAAGCGCACATATTTAGCTTCGCAAAACAAAAACCCCGCCAAAAAGCGGGGTTTTTTATTATTAATTCATCTCACGCACTGACAAGGTGTTTTTTTATCCGTCAGACCGTACTTAGTCGGCCCTGAAAAAATAATTCT
>DNKR01000037.1:0-5797 GCA_003497135.1 Candidatus Uhrbacteria bacterium
TCCCCCGCCAGCTGAAAGCGTGGCGGGGTCGAAATGACGAACAACTTATTGATCCTCAAACCTCTCTACTTCTTCTCAAACTCTTCCTGCAATCTCTGCATCGCAACAATAAATGCAGATGTGCGGAGATCTATTTTCTTTTCCTCGGATTTATTATACACGGCTCCAAAAGAATCTGCCATTGTCTTTTTAAGCTTTTCAAATACTTCGCTTTCTGTCCATTTTTCTCCATGCATATTCTGATACCACTCAAAATAGCTTACAGTAACTCCGCCTGAATTCGCAAGAATATCAGGAACAACAGGAATGCCTCGCTCAAACAAAATCGTATCTGCCTCCGGCGTTGTTGGGCCGTTGGCGAGTTCTAGAACTACTTTCGCGTTAATGCTAGGCGCGTTTTCTTGCGTGATCTGATTTTCAAGCGCAGATGGGATCAGAATTCCGCAAGGAATTAAAAGAAGCTCTTCGTTTGAAACTTTGTGAACTTTCTCAAAATCATAAACAGAATTGCCGGAATTTTTCCATTCAATGAGTTTTGGAATATCAAGTCCGTTTTCATCATGTGCTCCGCCTTTTGAATCAGAAACAGCAACGACTTTATAGCCGTGATGATGCAAAATCTTTGCCATATTCTGCCCGGCATTGCCGAATCCTTGAATCACGACAGTTGATGTTTCTGGATCCAAACCAATGTGAGCGCGAAGCTCTTCGAATACATAGAATCCGCCTTGCGCTGTTGCTGTATCGCGTCCTTCGCTTCCGCCATTGCCCAGCGACTTACCGGTAAATGTTGCGCGAGTTGTGTCGCCTGAAATTTTTGCGTATTCGTCGCTCATCCAATCCATAATCTGCGATGTTGTGTTAACATCAGGCGCTGGAATATCTTTGTTCGGACCGATATATTCTGCCATTAAACGCGCCCATCCGCGAGAAAGCGACTCAAGTTCTGTTTTAGAAAGCTGTTTTGGATCAACTGTTACTCCGCCCTTTCCGCCGCCGAGCGGAATGCCCGCGACCGCGCATTTCATAGTCATCCAAAAAGCAAGCGCGCGGACTTCGTCAATATCCGTTTGCTGATGGAATCGTATGCCGCCTTTATACGGCCCGCGCAGATTGTTGTATTGAACTCTGTATCCGTCAAATTCCTTGACTGATCCGTTATCCATTGTTACCGGAATCTTGATTTGAATTTCTCTGTCGGGTTTAGAAAGAGATTCTAAAAACTGTTCATTAAAATTCTCGTGAGAAGCCGCTCGGCGAAGCTGTTCTTGGGCGTTTTGGGAGGGGTTGTTGGTGTTGGACATATTTTATTAAAGAAGTTTTATTAAATCTTCAACGCTCAATTGAGCGTCTTTTAGCATGCCAAAAGCAAACCTCTCTTGAGAGTTTTGCCGCCATGCATTGGAACAACCGTACGCGCGCCTGCTTCAGGATATTGTAATACTATATGACTGCCACGCTGACGATCCTCTATAAAACCAACCGATTTTAACACTGAAACTACTTCTTTTGCTTGAAGCATTGGCAAGCGCGTAATAACTAAATTGCGGCCGGTACTGCGACAATTCCATGAAGAACTTTTTTCTCAACAGGTATCTCCTCCCCAAAGGCGCGCAGGGATTCTAGGTATACACCAATCGCCTCGCTGACATTTTTTTCAGCTTCTTCTAAAGTGTCGCCTTCTGTATGGCAACCGGGCAACAAAGGAACAAAAGCCGTGAACCCGCCGTCAGCGTCGGCCTGATAAAAAACCGAATATTGATAAACTGTATTTTGTGGCATATTAATTCTAAAATAACTTAAAATATTGAACTTGTCAAACTAGCCGTTTTGTTCAATGTGTTGCAAGTAGCAAGGTTTGCAATAAATTGTACGGTTTGGGTAAGACAGACTATTAGCAACAATGATTTCATTTTCGCAATTTGAACAGTTGTCTGTTTCAAGTCGCCCATTATTAAGCTCTTCTATCATTGATTGAAATCTTGAAATAAAATGTTTTCTAGAAAGAGCAATGCCCATTTTTTTATGAAATTCAATTTCAGGCCTAAGATAACTGAATCGACGCTTGAAATCTGGGTCAAATACAGCTTTCCCTACCCATTCGTTTGAATCAATATCATTAATGTTGTCAGGAACTTCAGAAACCTGAATAATATCTTTCGCTTGCGAGAGTTCCATACCGATTGCTCCTTCTGAATTCGGATCAAAATCAAGCGCCCCAAGTTTTTCTACGCCGATTGTTTTTGGCGCTCCAACAAAACGCGCACCAGCTTCAGGAAAATATCCTGTAGACATCGACAATGGTAAAAATTCACCATAATCACCTACTGAAAGCATAACACATTTAATTTCATCAACGAGTTTCCAATAATCTTGTTCTGAATATTGCTTGTTCAGCAAACAAAATTTCTTGCGGTTCAAACCAATACACCCAAAACAATCTTCGCAATTCATACATTGCATACAGTATTCAAGTTTTTGTGAATCTTGGCAGCTGTATGAGTATTTGATTTGACTTGAACGAACACTATTAACGCTGTAATAACAATTATTTGAATCAACAAGCCCTGAACAATCGGCGGAATCATAACTGTCGCCTTTTCCATAATTTACATTTTTAACATCATGAACACCATCCAAACACG
Source organism: Candidatus Uhrbacteria bacterium (assembly GCA_003497135.1). GTDB lineage: Bacteria > Patescibacteriota > Patescibacteriia > UBA9934 > UBA9568 > UBA9568. Next base: position 2,646 of record DNKR01000037.1, read on the forward strand.
AATAACCCCAACTAACTCGAGTAACATTTGTTAAATACTCACCGATTGAATCAATTGCTTTTTCATTAAAATTCTCTGGCCAGATTGCATCCTGAACAAGCTGGCGGAATTGCAAAACCATTTCATCAAGTCGCAAACGACTGCGCATATCAATTTTGGAATAGCGCCTTTCCCATTCATCTTTTGAAAGCTGCTCGTTCAACCATAGATATTTTTTATTCCTCTTGTTCGTTGCACCAAAACAGAATTCGCAATTGCGACAGTCAAACAAAAACATGGAATTTAAGCAATTGGAACTTAATCGGACGAAGCGACAATTATGAATATGATGGGAATCAGCAATATTAAATGAATTTGTTACAAAAGAAGTATTAAATAATTCAGAACAATTTTCTACATCAAAAGACCAGCCAGAAAACAGAGTATTGCGAGATTTTGTAAACATTACAAAATAACTATTAACATCGCCCATTGAAAATTTGGAAATACTGTTAATTGGTTCTTGTGCATTTCTGTCAGAAAGCATTGGTACGGCTAATTGCAATTCTCGCATTTGTTTGAAAAACGATAATTTAAAATCCACAGCACGCCCGGCGGAAACAAAGTCCTCTTCAAACCACTCCTTATCTGGAAGAACTCTAATACCTGTTGCAGGATGCACAAAAGTTAAAATTGGCTTCCCTGTCTTAGCATGTTTGTTCCACCACCACTGATAACCAAGAAAAAACCCTGTTTGGCACCACCAGCGAGTTAACGGAGCCAGTCGCGACGCCGGCACATTGAACTTTTTGTACCAGCCGATCTCCTCCTCGTCCATGAACCACTTTTCGCCCGTAAGAGCGCAAACGCGCCCGCCCGGCTTTGTCGCGTCGAGGATTTGTTGGATCTTTTTGTCAAAGTTTGGGGTATGGGACATGTTGACATCTTATCCAGGTATAGTATCCTATATTTATCACTACGAAAAGGACCCTTATGGAGATATGTCTCTATCGGGGGCCTTTTCATTTTTGGACCGTGCTCGAGTCAAGAACTTGTGAAAATGTTCCGCCAAATTGATCATTGGGACATTTGTCCGCTTAAGCAAAATGGAACACTTTTGTTTATTGGGAGCCAACAAGCAGACATCGCATTTGTGCTCCGTCAAAAAGTCAATAAGACAACGAAAATCACCGTCACCAGTCACAATAACGAATGCGTCAAATGACTTCTCGTAAAAGTCCGACACGACTTTCAACACCAACTCAGCGTCGCAGTTACCTTTTACTTCACCATCAGAATGCGTAACTGTCTCTTTAAATATCAAAATGTATCCGCACTCTTGAAGCCGCTGATACAACCTTGTGTGTTTAGGGATCAGCCCAAGAAATAAATAGACCTTAGTTGCTCCGAATTTTTGCCAAAGCTAACCGCGGAACTTTTTGTAATCCAAAGTGAAACCGAGCTCATAAGAACCTTTATGCAAATTAGCTCCGTCAATATAGACACCGACGCGTTTGGACATACTAGCCGTTTTGTTCGATGAATTTAAGATAACAAGCATTGCAAAGAATATTCCTTTTCTGAAAAGAGCGATTGACGGCTACATTTACAGCTTTCCCGCATTCGGCGCATTCAACTGTTTCTATCGTGCCAATGTTCATCATTCGCGCCAAATCTCTTATTCGAGCAGTCAAATGCTGACGCGGCAGAGGCAGATCGTGCTTGCGATAAAATTCAACCTCCTGCTTTAAATAAGTCAGAGGACGATTGATTTCTTTATCCAGCACCAATTTACCGACCCAACCATCAACCGCGCTGTCGCGAATATCATCTGGAAGCTCATCGGATGAAGCGACTGTCTTGCCCTCTATCCGCTGTTCTCCATACGCACCTTCGGCCGAGGCGTCGAATTTCATGGCGCCGATTTTATTCCAATCGGAAAGCTCGGCTCCAAAATATAATGAACAGCCGCTCTCCGGAAAATAAGAAAATGAGTATTTTATTGGAAACGGCCGGCCGTACTCTCCGCTATCAAGCATTTCGCATTTAAGCGCGTCAAGCTTTTGCCAATAATCTTGTTCCTCGTACTGGCGATTGAAAATACAATATTTCTTTTTCTGCAGTCCGACGCAACCGAAACAGTGCGAACAATTATAACAGTTAAGACAATATTCAACATCATCACAAGAAAAGACCGATTGCGAAAACTTGCAATTGTAAGCGGTGCGCGTCCAGCTTTGATAACAATGCTCGCCGGGAACAGCGCAACAAAACGCGCAGTCCTTTGCGCGATAAAAACCGTAGCAGTAATATCCGTCCGTTGAATCAAGTCCGTAAAAACAGAATTTGGCGTTAGCACACTTGATCAAATAATCGCCAATACAATTCGTAGAATTACGATTGAAATTTTCTGGCCATTTCGCGTCTTGCATCATTTGAATAAACCTGGCTTCGTATTGCCTTAGCATGGAATATTTTCCAGTCCTTGCGTCAGCAATCCGTTTTTCATATTCCTCTTTTGAGATCTGCTCGTTGAACCAAATATATTTTCGATTGCGCTTGTTTGTTGCGCCGAAACAATTTTCACAATTGCGGCAATCGAATAAAAACGAACTGTTCATGCAATCCTGCGACTCTATCGCGAATTTGCAATTGAACATTCTTACGGAATGGTGGACTTTCCAGCAATCGGTAATGTCAACTCCGGCGTTGCAATCAACGCAGAATTCTGCGTTTTGGCAATCAAGGCAATAAAAACAATTTTTTGAAACGCACCCTGAAACGAAATAACTGTTTGTGTCTCCCATGGAAACGGTTGCGACAGAGTTGGCTGGCTCAACCGAATTTCTTCCAGCGCTGAACGGGATTTTCAATTCAAGTTCGCGAAAAATGTCAAAAAACGATTTTTCACATGTGTATTCATGATTAATTGATGAAAAATCTTTACCGAACCATTCTTTGTCCGGAAGAACGCGTAAACCGGTTGCGGGATGAACATAAGTCAAAACAGGTTGGCCTGTTTCCGCATGCTTGTTCCACCACCATTGAAACGCGGTATACCATGCGGCATTGTGCCACATTCGTATTCTTGGCGAATACTGACCCGGCGGCACATTGAACTTTTTGTACCACCCGATCTCCTCCTCGTCCATGAACCACTTTTCGCCCGTAAG
>DNKR01000037.1:5858-6181 GCA_003497135.1 Candidatus Uhrbacteria bacterium
ATGAACCACTTTTCGCCCGTAAGCGCGCAAACACGCTCGCCGGGTTTAGTGGCGTCGAGAATTGCCTTGACCTTAGAGTCGTAGTTGGGAGTTTTGCTCATATTTTTTCAACTTGACAGCTGGTATTTATTTGTGATACTCTTATATCGTAGTCACGATGAAAAGTCCCCTGTTGGGTTCTGTCCCAGCGGGGTCCTTTTCTTTTTATATTCCAATTTATGTTGCAAATCACTTACAAAAGCAATTTTCTTTCCCGCTATTTTACGAAGCAATGAGGAACAATTTTTTCTTGAAGGCGCCAATACTTTTAATAATTTTCCTTT
>DNKR01000037.1:6247-6708 GCA_003497135.1 Candidatus Uhrbacteria bacterium
AATACTTTTAATAATTTTCCTTTTAGATCCAAACTTTTAACTAGGCAGTAAAAATCACCGTCGCCAGTGATTATTAGCGCTTTTTTGTACCTATCCAGGTCATCCATGGCCTGCAAAACCAATTCGGCATCACAATTGCCTTTAATATTTCCGTTATCGGACATGACGATCGGTTTGAAAACAAGAATATAGCCAACGGATTGAAGAAAATTATATAATTCTTGATTTTGCGGCAAAAAACCCATAAACATATATACTCTTTCTACGCTGTATTTTTCTTGGAGGTATATTCGAAATCGTTTATAATCAAGTTTCCAGCCAAGATCATATATTGCCAAATACAAATTTTGACCGTCAATAAAAGCAAAATTGTTTTCGATATTTTTCATAAATTCATGAATCCCGCCTACCTATTCCAACTCCTTACTTCGATACTTTTACTCTCTCCCCGCCAGCCACTT
>DNKR01000037.1:6783-10125 GCA_003497135.1 Candidatus Uhrbacteria bacterium
ACCCGCCAGCCACTTTTCCGCATCCAGAGCGGCCATACAGCCCGTGCCCGCGGCGGTAATGGCTTGGCGGTATTTGTAATCGGCCACATCGCCGGCCGCGAAAACACCATCAACCGAAGTCGCGGTTGAGCCCGGCTTAATCACAATGTAATTTTTAATGTCCAGTTCAAGCTGTCCTTGAAATATTTTCGTATTCGGTTCATGGCCTATTGATGCGAACAATCCTTCTGCTTGGATTTCCGACTCCTCGCCTGTTTTGCTGTTTATAATCTTTGCGCCTGTCATTGCTGTTTCTCCAAGAACTTCTTTGACGCTGACATTGAACAGTATTTTAATTTTTGGATTCGCCATTGAGCGTTCCTGCATAATTTTTGATGCGCGCAAAGAATCGCCGCGCACGAGCACGGTAACTTCGGTCGCGAACTTGGTCAAAAAATTCGCTTCTTCCATTGCAGCATCTCCGCCGCCGGCAACAAGAACGCGCTTGTTGCGGAAAAAGAATCCATCGCAAGTTGCGCAAGCAGAGACACCGCGGCCTTTAAGCTTGTCCTCGCCCGGAACTCCAAGCCATTTGGCTCCAGCGCCTGTTGAAATAATTACTGACTGAGCAAAATATTCTTTGCCACCCGATGTTATTTTGAACGGCTGAACTGAAAAATCAACTGAATCAGCGTTTGCGTCAACTATTCGCGCGTCAAACCGCTCGGCTTGTTTACGCATAAGCGCCATCAGCTCCGGACCTTTGATACCATCTGGAAATCCAGGAAAATTTTCAACATCAGTCGTGGTCATCAGTTGGCCGCCTGACGACGCGCCTGCAAAAACCAATGGCGCAAGATCGGCTCTGGCGGCATAAATCGCGGCCGTGTAGCCAGCCGGCCCAGACCCGATGATAATCAGCTTTTCTGATTCCATATTAGAGATGCCTAGAAATTTTATTTTTCAAATCATCCTTGCTTATTGCGCCTGAAAACTGATCAACAGCTTGGCCGTTTTTAAATACAATAAAAGTCGGAATTGACATTATGTTGTGCTGTTGGGCAATATCTTGATTCTCGTCAACATTCAGCTTTCCGATTTTTATTCCTGTCATCTCGCCGGCAAGTTCTTCTACAATAGGACCCATCATTTTGCACGGACCGCACCAAGGCGCCCAAAAATCAACAAAAACCGGCTCTGATGAAGCAATAACTTCGCTGTCAAAATCTTTTGAAGAAAATTCATGAAGCATAAAAAATATTATTAATTATTTTTGTTCTGTGATATTGAATTTTGCCTCGCGGCGTTCTTCTTTATACGCCTCAATAAGATCGCCGACTTCTATTTTGGCTTTGCCTTTTACAAGGATACCACATTCCTGCCCTTGTTTCACTTCTGTCATCTTTTCCTTTCCGATTCTAAGCTCTAACACGGTTCCTTCGCCGACAATTTCATTTTTTCTCATAATGCGGATAACGCTTTGCGGTTCAATTTTGCCTTTTGTGACTTTTACGCCAACCACAGCTCCGGCATCGCTTTTTCTAAACAAAGCAAGAACTTCTCCGCCTCCAAGCTCTTTTATAATTACTTCCTTTGGAAGCATTGATTCAAACCGCTTGGCAATATCATCAAACAAATGATAAATAACATTGAAAATTACAACCTCTACATTTTTTTCTCGCGCAAGATCCATAACAGACGCCGGTATTTCGGTGTTAAACGCGTAAACAACAGCGCCTGTCGCCTCTGCTTGCATTATGTCTGCATCAGAAACATTACCCAACCCCTTTCCAACGATCTTTAATACAGCGCTCGGGTGCTTGATTTTTTCTGTCATGCCAAGAATCGCTTCAAGCGAACCAACAACATCAGCGCGAATAACAATTGTAAACGATGGCTTTTCGTCTGATGATTTGCGTGTAACGGCTCCAACGCCGGAAACAGCGGTTGTTTTTACAAGCTTTAGTTTTGTTTTGCGAAGATCGCTCTCGTTTTTTGGAACCTCTGCAACATCTCCGACAGCTGGCGGAACTTTAAATCCCAAAATGCGCACAGGCATTGATGGCGGCGCTTGGTTTACAATCGCGTTTTTGTAATCACGCATTGATTTTACTTTGCCATAAAGCACGCCTTTGATTCCGAGCATGTCACCGACTTTAAGAGTTCCTGTTTGCACAAGCATTGTTGCAAGAGGACCTTCGTTTTTATCCAAGTGCGATTCAATAACAGTCCCCATTGCAGGCCTATTTGGATTCGCGACAATATTTTCTTTTTCAAGATCAGCGATAAGCAAAAGCATATCAAGCAATTCTTCTATGCCGGTCATGTTTTTCGCAGAAATAGGAACCATGACTGTTTTACCGCCCCATGCCTCTGAAACAACATTCAATTGAGCAAGCTCGCCCTTTACACGCTCAACATTTGCATCCGGCTTGTCTATTTTGTTTAACGCGACCATGAACGGAAGTTTTGCCGCGCGAGCAATATCAATAGCTTCTTTTGTCTGCGGCTGAACGCCGTCATCTGCGGCAACAACAATAATGGCAATGTCCGCAACCTTGGCTCCGCGCGAACGCATTACTGTAAAAGCTTCGTGGCCCGGAGTGTCTATAAAAGTAATCTGCCGTCCGTTCCGTTCAACTTGATAAGCGCCAATATGCTGTGTGATTCCTCCGGCTTCTGATTCCATTATGTGCGTCTTTCTAACAGCATCAAGAAGTTTTGTTTTTCCATGGTCAACATGTCCCATGACAACCACAACAGGCGGACGCGGCAAAAGCAGGGACTTGTCTTCTTTTTCAATTATCTCTTGCGCGCGCTTTAGCATTTCTTCATCGTCTTTTTGTTCTGACTTTTCTTGTAAAACAGCTTCAAAACCAAGATCGCCAGCAACAATTGCGGCTGTATCAAAATCAATCCGCTCGTTTAGCGAGACAAGCACGCCGTTTTTCATAAGCACTTGCATAACGCTTGATATTGACTGGTCAATACGCGACGCAAGCTCGCGGACTGTTATGGCCGGCGGAAGTTCAACAGTGGAAGATTTTTCCGCTTTTTCCTCACCAACCGCTTTTTGCTGTTCCATTTTAACTTTTAGGACTTCGCGCCTTTTCATTTCAGCCCATGCTTCTATAATTTTTTGCGCTTCTCGTTCGTTAACTTTTATAGCGCGCGCGCCAATAGGAAATCCGAGCTCTGGCAATTTAAGCTTAAGCTCATCTGATGAAACATTTAATCTGCGCGCAAGCGCTGAAATATTCATAGTGAAAAAATTGTACTTAAATTACGCGAATAAGTCAATGCAACAATGAAACCACCCACGTCATTTCGAACCATTATCCAGGGTTGGTAGGGACGCACAGC
>DNKR01000037.1:10211-22892 GCA_003497135.1 Candidatus Uhrbacteria bacterium
CAGCTGTGCGTCCCTACCAAATTGGTTTTCGAAATGACAGTAAAAAAAACATGGCCATACGCTGACTGGCAGCGCTTGGCCACGCTTTTGAATCTTTATCTAAAATTCAAATTCTACCTCTTGACCTTTATGGTTGTTGCAAGCTCTGGATTGCAGGCACCGACAGTTATTCGGTCGTTGTCTGACTTGTCTACATAATAGCCGGTCAGGTCAGCATCGTATGTTCCGCCCTTTGGATCAATCGGGATTTCTGCAAGGTATGTTTCAACCAAATCAGCGGACAGGTCAAGACAGTTGTCCTCGGTCGCGGCCGCAGTGCAGATTGTGCCGCCATCGCCATTGCACGCTGCCGCTCCGCCAGTGCCAAGAATCTGAATGAATTCGGTAACACCGATATCGCCCTCGCCGTCCGCGTCTATGCCGGTTGGAATATCGCCATCGTTGTCAACCATGGATTCTTGGATTGCCTCAAGAATATCGCGAACATCCTGCCTGCGCACAGCATCGCGCGCTTGTTTTAAGCGGCGAGCAGGGTCAACAGCAACCAAAATAACAGCAAACAAAATCACAATGATCGCGATTACAACCAAAAGTTCAACCAAAGTGAACCCTTTTCTTTTTTTGTTAAAGCGAGCGGTTGATATGTTCATACTAAAAATGTTTGATATGTCTTATTCGACAGTTATTTTACCAGATATTTTAGCAAAATTCAATACGGATGAATTATCCACAGCAAGACCTTCTACCACAACATCAGCGAATTCGAGTTCATTTGCCTGTTTTGGATATGCCTCAATAACCATTGCGCGGCCGGCTTCTTCTATATCTTTTTCTTTTACAACAAGCTTTTGCAGTCGCACTTTAAGAATCGCGTTAAAAGACGAAACACTGTCCCCGACAGCTGCTGAAACTTCCAAAGAAACTTCTTGCGCTTCGGTTATTCCTTCAAGAACAAGCTCGCCGGAGTCCAGTAATTGTTTAATATCTGTTTCTTCTTCTTTTGCAAGCGCGAGCAATTCCCGCTTTGCAAGATCAATATCGCTTTGCGCCAAAATACCGACAGATGACTGGCCTCCGGTCATAGAGACAAGCGATTCGCCATAAATCTCCGCTTGCCTTGATGGGTTTAGCCCCGGGATTGTAAATCGCGACGGGCCAATATCGCCCTGCTGACCTTGCGCGTCCGCCTCTACTTTTACAGATATCTGTCCCGCAGCAGGAACAGTCGTGTCTTCTTGAATTCTAAACAGCACGCCTGAATCAGACAAAAGCCGCGTTCGCGCCACAAGCTGCTGGCTTGTTGTTGATGAATTAAAAAGCATTACTTCTCCGCTTGCTTTTCCTATTACTGATTCTGTTGTTGCAGGAACGAATGCGCCGTCAATTATAACTTCTGATTCAACAACTCTGCCAATGATGTCAGCTTTGCCTGTTTCCGGCGAAACAGTAAACGCAAAATCCTGCTCAATAGGCAAAAACGCTTGTTGCAAAACATTGCCGCTGTTTTTGAAAATTGAAGCGCTTGGAAGCAGACGCGGAATAATAACAAGAACAACCAAAACCACAATAAGCGCTGTAAGAAAAACAACCGCTGCTTTTTTTGCCATTCCTGACGCAAACAAACCGCGCAAGCCGGAACTCTTTACCTGTTGTTCATTTATAATAACAGGCGCTTCTGATTTTTTATCTTCTGTTTTTGACTGCTTTGTTTTTCCCGCTCGTTCCAAAATTCCCTGCCCTTTTATTTTCGGCAAAAGCAGATTCAAGGTTTGTAAAGGCGGAAAACATCCGTTCATTGCCGCTCCAAGCGATGTATGAAACATATCGCCGTGCTTTCGCAATTTTGCAATATCCTCGCTTGCAAATTGCTTTGTCGGATAATTATGATCAAGAATCATAACAGCATCTCCCGCAAGTTTTTTGATACCGGAAACAATTTCTTTTTTATCAGACAATTCGCCAGTGAGCACAATTGCGTCAGCGCTTTTTGCGTATTCCGCTTCAAACCATTCGCGCGCTTCTTGAATGTTTTTCCAAAGAATATCAACATAAGGCGCGGTTTCTTTTTTTACAGGCAATTCAGAAACGCGTTTTACAAACGACGCGCGCAAGCCCTCTGCATCAAAAAACAAAAGCTGAATTGCGCCGCTTTCAATGTCCGCAACAAGCGAGATCTTTTTTTCCGCAGCGCCAAAAGTTGCCCGACCGATGCAAAGCGCTTCTGGTTCAAAAACAGCGGGCTTGAATCCCGCGAGCGACAAAACTTCTTTGTATTTTTCAACATCATCAGCAAGCGCGGCAGCATAAAGCACATCTACTCCCGCGCGAGTGCGTGAAACTGTCCGATAATCAGCGACCGTTAAATCGCTGTCAATTGGTATTGCCTCTTGAGCGTGAACTTCAATCAAAGACAGCAGGTCTTGATCTTTTGCAAACCCGCTGAATCTGAACACATGCGTATATGTCAGTGAATCCGGAAATGCTAACACGACTCTTGCTGAATTGAAATGATTTTTTTCCGCTTCGTTTTTAATTGCGCTCGCAAGTTCTGCTGAATTTTTTACGCGGCCGTTTTCAACTAACCCTTTTGGGATTTCTATGCGCAGGACTTTTCGCAATTCATGCGTTTTGTTTTTACTGCACGAAACAGAAACAAGTTCGCACGAATCGTCTGTTATGCGCATTCCTACTGTCGGTTTTGAAAACGCCATAAAATCAGTTTGTTAATTCTTCCCATGAATCAATAGTCGGGCGAGAGCCGACAAATGTTATATTCGCCTCAATTCTGCGCTCAATTATATTATTGACTATGCCGGTTGTATTTATTGTGCGCGTCAAGCCAGAACCGGTTACAACAATTGTACACGAATCATTGCCAACAGTCACTGTGCCGCCTGTATATGACTGGTTTTCTTTTAGCCGTATTAGCGCTTCTGAAAGGCATCCGTCAGAAAGCGTTTGCGACTGTACTGAAAGCACATTTGAAAATCCTAGCTGAATCTGCCCCAAGCCGATAAACTGTATGGAAATAGCCAGCAAAAGCGCTGTGAAAAAAATTACAACAACTGTTGCCAAACTTGCGAATCCGCGCCGATTATTGTTAATAATATGTTTCATATCAATTTCGCAACTCAACGGATGTCTCTAAAGTTATCGCACCGGAGTATGTTTGCACTGACAACAAAGCGCGCTCAACAGTTAAAATAATTTTCACATGCTCGCTTCTTCCGTTCGGACTTGAATAATTTTTGAAAGTCAAATCAGTTACGGAAACATTATCGGATGTAAGCTCCTCTGCCGCACCGCCTGCCTGCGAAATACGCAGAACACCGGCAGAAACGTCAAATACAGTCGGGTCAAGCAAAACATCGGCCATGTCTAAATCCAAACTGCTTGCTGGCGTTGCGGCAAGGTTCACATTAAAATCAGCGGTCAGTTCAAAACCCTGCGCTTGCCGGATTTCGTATTCAATTCTGCGCAAAGCAAACCGCGCTTCTTCTTGAATAAGCGCTTGCGATTTTGCTTTTTCGCTTCCTGTAAGAACATTCAAAAAAAATGCGATTCCCAGTCCGCCGACAACAGCAAGCACTGCAATTACAACAATCGCTTCTACAAGAGTGAATCCGCTTTGCCTGTTTTGCTTATTCGTATTCATATTATAGCGGAGTATAAGTTATCAAAATGTCATACAGATACGGCGTGCATGTTCCGTCAGAACTCAAAGATATGCGATACTGCGCATACCGGTCGCCGTTATGGTCAGTATGGATTTCGGTTCCAAGCGGATCAGTGTAAAAATCCGTTTCATCAGCGTCTTTGCCGTCCGGCCCTTGCCAGAGTTCTGTTGCAAGTCCAACCAGAGTCGTTGATGACTTAAATTGAATTGACAAATCACTGCCAGCGCACGAGAGCGTGTCTTCGGTCCATTCAACAGTGTTCCAATTAGAAACTCCGCCTGCGTCAAACTCGGGAGAATCAAAAGTGCCGCTCAAAGAAAACCCGCCGCCACCGCCACCGCCGCCGCTGCCTTGTATTTTTCTGTAAATTATAAACTGCCCTGTTGCAGTGGCGTTTGCCGCAATAAACAAATAATCCGTTTCAAAATCCATATCATTTACAAACCCGCCAAGCTCGCCGATAAGGGCAAGAAAAACAGGCGATGACGGAACTGTAATGTCCCATAATTTAATTTCTTGGTTTAACAAGTTCAAAGAAGTGAACGCAACCGCCTCGGTATCTGAAATAGCGATTGCGCTTGATGAAGAATTCCCAAGATTTTTAATTCCTGTCTGCGCCGGAGCCGCGGGATTGGTAAGATCAACAATGTACATCTCGCCTCCGGAGGGGCTTGATGCGGTAACAAGATAGCCGGTTGAACCGTTCACCCAAACATCATTGCCGTCAGAATTGTTCGGAGTGTTGAACGACCCGTAAAGAGACGGCGAAGCTGGCGTTGTAACATTCACGATTGCAATTTCGCGGCTGTCATGCGCTGTTGCGCAAACTGCAAAAGAACCCATCATAACAATGCTGTTAATGTCGCCTCCGATAGAGGCCTGACCTATTACAGAAGGAGCGGTTGGAACAGTTATATTTACTGAAACAAAAGAGTTCGCTGACGGGCCTCCGCTTGAACCAGTGCGGCCAACGAACAATGTTGAACCCGAGACAGCAAGCGAAAGAGCCGCATTGCTACCGCTTAAGTTTAATGACGCGATCTGCACAGGCGCTGTTGGGGTTGAGATATCAATAACGCGCACCTCGCCGGAAGAGCTTGATGTTCCTACATAAGCATAAGAGCCGGAAACTACAACATCATTTGTATTGTTTCCGATTTCAAGCGTTCCTGTGATTGTCGGGTTTTCAGGATCAGACACATTTATAATGTCAAACTCCGGCGCGCCGGTATTTTGGTTTGTTACAACATACGCGGTTGCGCCATACACTCGCACGGCATTGGCGTTAACTCCAAGATCAAGCGTTCCAATGCGCTCCGGACAAGACCATGACGGAGTCATCAGCGGCTCAAAAATATTAAATTCAGCATTGTCAGCAGAGTTTGCAGCGTATAAATGCGTACCGTCGTAAAACAAGTCCTTTGGCGGAGCGCCTGTAACATTCAAAACCTGCGCAACTGTCGGAGCGCTAACAGTCGTCCATTCAACGACTTGCAGTTCTTGCTCATTGCGCTGAAGGCCCACAAACGCAAGTGAGTTTGATGAATCAATCGCAAGCGCGTTCACCTGCGCCGCAATGCTTGATGAACCCAAGTCAACAGAACCGAGCAGCGCCGGCGCTGATTTGTTTGTTGTGTTAATCGTATAAAATTCGCTTCCGCCCGGGTTGTTGTCTGATACAACAAACGCTGTTGTTAAATAATAACGGACCCTTGTGGCGTCTGAATTTGATGGCAGATCAAGCGTTGAAGCAAGCGATGGCGCGGCTGGAGTTGTAACATCAAGAATAAAAAACTCTCCGCTGTTGTTGGCGCTTGCGACAAGCAAATAATTTCCATCCAGCACAAGATCGCGCACAACATCCGCGGCCGTGTAAGCGCCTAAAAGCGCCGGCGAAGTTGGCGCGGATATGTTTATTGTTCGTATTGCGGTTCCTTGCGCAACAAACGCGTAAGTTCCTGAAACAAATAATCTTGTCGCATCGGTTGTCGCGGAAAGGTTTAATGTTGCAACAACAGCGGGCGCCGTAGGCGTTGTAATATCAACAACCTGAAACTCCGCAGTATTGGAATCGGATGCAACATATGCATACGACCCTTGCACAAAAACCGCTTGTCCGCCGCCGCCAAGCTCTGTTGAGCCAAGATAAACAGGATTCTCGCGATCTGTAATATCAAGCACCCAAAATTCATGGCCGGTCGGCGAATTTTCTGTTGTTAAATATCCGACATCGCCAACAACATATACTCCTAACCCATTTTGCACTTGCGATGGCGTGTTAAAAACAGCTTTAAAAACAAGACATGCCCACCCGGCAGCGCCAAGGCCAGTTTGAAGCCCGACTTCGCCGTCATCAACATTAAAAATATTGGTTTGGCTTCTGGTTCCGGGAGTAAAATCAGCAACAGTATCATGAAAAAAATTAGCGCTGTCCCAATTTGTCAAATAAGTAACAAAAGAAAATGTTCGTGTAATTGTCGGACGCGTTGCCCAGCTTACGGTTGAAATAATTTTTTTAATCTGAACATCGCGTGTTCCGCCCAACGAAACAATGTCTCCAAGACCATCGCGCTCAACATCCTCAACAATAATTGTTCGCGTAAAATCTCCTAAAACATCAGCGGATCCGGAAAACTCCCAATACCCTGACGCGTCGTCTGATCCGTACACGCCGGCTTTAAGAAGCCCCCAAGCTCTTTTAGAAATTGAGCGCGCGATTTCTGCGCCTTCTGTTCCAAACGCGGCCGCCTGCGACTGCTCCTCGCCGACTTGAACGCTTCTAAAAGCGTTTAGCACAAGCAAAACAACAGCGCTTCCGCCAACAGCCATTATTGCGATCGCAACCAAAAGCTCAACAAGCATTTGTCCGCGCATTTGTTGTTTTGTCCTCCAATATTTCATACTGCTACGGAGATAGTGTTATACGCCCTGTTTGCGTAATTGTTATTGTTTCTGTATCTGCGTTATTCATAATTGTTACTGTTCCGGCGTTCACTGCATTGCCCAAAATTTTTCCGAACACTGCATCGCTGTCTGTAAGCGTTGTGGAAAGTATGGCTGAATTTAAAAGCGAATACTCTTGATCTTCGTACGATGTGTCGCGGGTTGCGTATGAAGCGCCCTTAAACAAGGTGTATGTTCCGCCGGCTCCTGAAACAAAATGCACGCCATACGAATCAAACTCCATGCTTGCCTGCGCTTGAGCGCGCGCTGTTTGCAAAATATGCACAACATCGTTAGCGCTTGTGCTTGCTATAAACCGCCTGGCAAAACCATTGTACGCAGGTATTGCAAGGCCTGCCATAATAGCAAAAATTGCAATGGATACCAGCGCTTCCGCAAGCGTAATTCCTGAACGATAAGTTCTAAAAAAATTTATAAATTGTTTCATGTTATCCGATTTGTCCCAAAAAATTATAAATCGGCGAAATTACAGCAAGCGCTATTCCCAGAACAATAACGCCTATGAATATAAGCAGAACCGGTTCAATTATTACTGAAAGATTTTTTAGCGTGGTATCCAGCTCTGTTTCGTAATATTCGGATATGTATCCGAGCATTTCCTCAAGCCGGCCTGTTTCCTCGCCGATTTGAATCATCTGCGAAACAAACGGCGGGAACAAGTGCGGATTTTGCGCAAGCATTTCCGCGAACGGTTCGCCAGCCTCAACATGATCGTGAACTTTTTTGATTGCTATTTTATATATTTCATTGCTTATGACTTCTTGTGTAATCAACAGCGACTTGTCAATCGGGATTGATCCTTCTAAAAGCGATGAGAGTGCGTTTGTAAAACGCGAAATGTTCACATCAAAAGCGATTGTTTTAACAACCGGAATGCGCAAATAAAGCGCGTGCGCGAATTTTTTTGTTGCTTTTGATTTTATAAATACAAAAACCAACGCAACAAACAATATTATGAAAACAATAAACAAGCCGATATGGCCTGTTATAAACGCGACTGTAAAAAGCAGAATGCGTGTAATTAGCGGGAGCTCAAAATTAAAAGCGGCAAACAGGCCTGAAAGGCGCGGAAAAACGAACAGCGCAATAAGCAGTCCAAGTCCGCCGGTTAAAGTGAGCACAATCGCCGGATAAATCATCGCGCTTAAAGCTTTTTGCTTGATTTCGTGGTCTTTGCTAAAACGAATCGCCAACTGCGCCAAGTTCGCTTCCAAATTTCCGCTTTCTTCGCCGGCGCGAACCAAATTCGTAAAATATTCATTGAACTCTTTTGGAAACGCGGCAAGAGCGTCTGCCAGCTTTTTGCCGCTTTCTACGTCTTTTCTGATTTCTGAAATAATAATTTTCATGCGTCCGCGCGCCTGCGTTTCCAAAATTTCAAGAGCGCGGCTTATGTTCACGCCCGCTTTAAGCATGACAGATAAGTGCTTTGTGAAAATTATTTTTTGTACGGCTGTTACTCCGCCAAAAATATATAAATGCCTTCCTGCGCGCTCAAAAAGAAGCGAGGTTATTTCCAGCCCCTTGCCGCGCAATGAACGCATTGCTTCGGAACGATTCCTTGCGTCAACAACCCCGCGTGTTTTGCGGCCGGCTTTTGACAGAGCGGTAAATGTAAATTTCATAAAAATTTATTAGCGAATAACGCGCAAAACTTCTTCTATTGTGGTTACGCCCTGAAGGGCCTTGCGGATGCCGTCTTCAAACATTGTTGTCATGCCTTCTTTTATTGCCTGTTGTTCAATTTCTGATGCTGTCGCTTGTTTTGTTACAAGAGAACGGATATTGTCTGTCATTTCTATTACTTCAAAAATTCCTGATCTTCCTGAATATCCTGACATGTTGCATACGGGACAACCCTTTCCGCGATACATTTGCACTCGCTTGCGCTTGCCAAAATATTTTTCCGCCAAACTTTTTGGAATTGAAGTCAAAATAGCGCTCGCCTCAAGTTCATAGCTCAAAATACAGCTTCGACAGATCATGCGCACAAGGCGTTGCGCGATTATCACATTAATAGATGAGGCGATTAAAAACGGTTCAATGTCCATGTCGGTCAAACGCGGAAGGGTTGTTGCCGCATTGTTCGTGTGCAAAGTGGAAAGAACCAAGTGCCCTGTCATTGCCGCGTTAACGGCTATGCCCGCTGTTTCGTTGTCGCGAATTTCCCCGACCATGATTATATCCGGGTCCTGACGCACGATTGACCTAAGCCCTCGCGCGAATGTAAGCTCTGTTTTTGAGTTAACTTGAATTTGATTCACGCCCTCGATGTCGTATTCAACAGGGTCTTCAATTGTCTGAATGTTTACATCGGGCTTGTTCAAAATTCGAAGCACGCCGTACATTGTTGTTGTTTTTCCGCTGCCTGTCGGCCCTGTTGCCAAAAGCATTCCGTATGATTTTTTTGCAGCTCGTTTAACTTTTTCCAGATCCTCCCCCGTAAACCCTAGGCGCTCAAGCGTAAGCGACCGGCCGAACGATGCAAGCAAGCGCATTACGACTTTTTCTCCATCAACAATCGGCACTATTGAAACGCGTATGTCAACGGTTTCGCTGTCCAAACGCTTGCGCATTTTTCCGTCCTGCGCAGCATAGTGCTCATCAGTGCGAAGCCGCGACAGAATTTTTACGCGAGACACCAAAAGCTCGCCCATTTGCTTTGGCAGATTAATAACATCGTGCATAACACCGTCAATGCGATACCTAACCGCTATCGTCTGCTCTCTTGGTTCAATATGTATGTCTGATGCTGCGCTGTCGTACGCATAATCCAAAACAAGATCAAGAATTTCTACTGAAATTTCTTCATCGCCTTCTAAATTGCCGCTTTCAGCCATTGATTCGTACTTTTCAACAAGCGAGCGAAGCTTTTGAATTATTGTTTTGCCGTAAACGCGAAGCGCCTCCTGCAGCATGCGCGGGGTCGTGTATGCAACAGCAAGCTCATCGCCGGTGCGCTTGCCAAGCCAGTCAACCATTTCAAGATTCTTTGGGTTGACCATTGCGACCTTCCGCGTTTTGTCTTTCCATCCATACGCAAAAACCCCCTGCGACCGCGCGACTATTTCCGGAATGTCAGTAATTGCTTTAATGTCTATGTCCTCTTTTGTTAAATCAACAAACGGAACGCCATAATTATCAGCAACAAGCCGGCCGGCCTGGTCGTCTGTTATAACTCCAAGATCGGCAATAGCGGATTCTATTGCAATGTCGCGCTCCTTTGCGTCTTCAAGCGCTTTTTTTATGTCTTCCTTTACAAGCAAGCCGGAAGCGACAAATATTTCATTTAATTTTTTTTCTGAAAGCGCGGACATGTTCTAAAGGTGCTTAATAATATTTTCTACGATTTTTGTAAGCGAATAATCCGCTTTTACAAGATAATCTTTAACCCCGAGTTTTTTGAGGCGCTCGACATCTTCTTGCTGTCCAAGATTTGAAAGCACAACTACCGGAAGCGACTTTAACCCTGCGATTGCACGGATTTCCTCTAGCGCTTCTGATCCGCTTTTTTTTGGCAATATCAAATCCAACAGTATAAGATCGGGTTTAATCGCCTTTGCTTTTTCTACCGCCTCAACGCCATCAACCGCCTTTTCAACTTTTATACCTTCTTTTTCAAGCCGTTGCGCAAGAACCTTGCTTAAAAAAGCATCATCCTCAACCAGCAAAACAGTTTTTCCTTTTGTTGCCATAGTTATTGATACTTATCTTCGCGTGTAATTTTACCACAATATTCGACTATTGCCAAAAACCAATACTTATGATAAAGTCATTTCACATCGAATTACAATTAATTACCGTTCTGGAAGTTTACGAATAAAATACAGACGATTTCTTCACTATGTTGACATCATTCTACGGAATACAATCAACATTCATCTTAAGAAAGCTTAGATAAAGCGTCTTTTTTCAGTTTTGTAAACATCCGAACGGGAGATAACTATGAACACACTCCCAATTATTTTGTCTGCGCTTGGAGGTCTTTTGATTGGGCTTGGAATCGGATACATAATCCGAAAAACCCTTGCCAAAAACAAGATCGGCTCAGCGGAAGTCAGAGCGGAAAAACTTATTCAGGAAACAAAGAATAAGCAACAAGAGATGCTTATTGAGGCAAAAGAAAAAGCGTTTGCCACAATAGAAGAAGCAAAAAAAGATGAAACAACCAGAAGAAAAGAAATTCAAGAATCGCAAAAGCGCCTTGAAAACAGAGAATCGCTTTATGACCAAAAGCTTTTGGAGTTCCAAGAAAGGCAGGAAAAACTGGAAGAAGTCAAAAAAATCCTTGTACAAGAAAAGGACTCCATCAAACAATTAAAAGAACAGGCGATTTCAAAACTTCAAGAAGTCGCAGGCCTTTCGCGCGAACAAGCGGAACAACGGCTCATGGATGAAATTGAAGAAAGCGCAAAAGACGCGCTGTTCAGCCGCGTGCGTAAACTTCAGCAAAAAAGCGAGGAAGAGCTTAAAAACGAAGCAAACAAAATCCTTTCTCTTGCCATAACAAGAATGGCCGCATCGCATGTTGTTGAAACAACAACAACAAATGTGGAACTTCCGAGCGATGAAATGAAAGGGCGTATTATCGGCAAAGAAGGCAGAAACATCAAAGCATTGGAACTTTTGACCGGCTGTGAAATAGTTGTTGACGAAACGCCTGAAATGATTCTTATTTCAGGATTCAGCCCGATACGAAGACAAATAGCAAAAATGGCGCTTGAAGAACTTATTAAAGATGGAAGAATACACCCGGCGAAAATAGAAGAATCAGTTACGAACGCGAAAAAGAATCTTGCAATGGAAATAAAAAAAGCAGGAGAAGAAGCGCTTTACGAAGTCGGAATTCCTGTTTCTTCAATTGATCCGAAATTGGTTGCGATTCTGGGACGAATGAAATTCCGTTCAAGCTACGGGCAAAATGCCCTGCAGCACTCGCTTGAAGTCGCACACATAGCAACAATGCTTGCAGAAGAACTTGGCGCTGATGTTAATGTCTGCAAAAAAGGCGGACTGTTTCATGATATTGGAAAGTCGGTTGACCATGACATGCAAGGCGCACACCCTGAAATCGGTTACAATATAATGAAAAAATTCGGTTTCCCGGAAGAAGTCGCTTACCAATCAATTGCGCATCACGAGGATTCCCCGCGCACAATCGAGGGTGTGATAGTTAAGGCGGCGGATGCCATTAGCGGAGCCCGCCCGGGAGCCAGAAAAAACACACTTGAACAGTACATTCAGCGCCTGGAAGAACTGGAAAAAACAGCTGCAAGCTTTGAAGGCATAGAAAAGGTCTATGCAATTCAGGCAGGGCGAGAAGTTCGTGTGTTCGTACAGCCGCAGGCGATTGATGATATGGCTGCATATGAATTAGCCAAAAATATAGCTAAGAAAATAGAAGGCGAACTGTCTTATCCTGGCGAAGTTAAGGTTACTGTAATTCGCGAAACCCGCGTTGTTGAATACGCAAGATAATAACAACCGCACCTTGCGCGATTTTCAAAACTTCGCTATACTTAGACATAATCATTCATTAACAGCTTAATATGAACAAGGCAGAACTTGCCAACAACATTGCAGAACGGCTTAATTTATCCAAAAAGCTTGCAGAGGACATGCTAGAAACATTTGAGGAGCTCGTAACAAAAGCTCTTCTTGCAAACGAAGAGGTCACGCTCGCAGGGTTTGGAACATTTTCAGCACGAGAGCGAGCGGGGCGCATGGGCGTTAATCCGCAAAAGCCAACAGAAAAAATTCAAATCCCTTCAGTAATAGTGCCAAAATTCAAAGCTGGAAAAGCGCTAAAAGACGCGCTAAAAGGCAAACGCGGTGGCGCACAAAGCGCACCAGCACCTGCTTCAGCGCCAGCGCCAGTACAACCACAACCAGAAGCGCCAAGCGTGTAAGCAAAATTCAGAAATAAACAATATATTCGTCTAAAATAGCGTGGGGTACAAAACCCCACGCTATTGTTAATATACACATGCCATATGGGGCGGGGCGGCGCGCCTAATAGGGTGGGGTTTCATACCCCACC
>DNKR01000029.1:0-257 GCA_003497135.1 Candidatus Uhrbacteria bacterium
AGACCAGCTACCCGTCATAGCCTTGGTGGGCCATTACCCCGCCAACAAGCTGATAGGCCGCAGCCCCCTCTTGAGGTGTTAAAACTTTACATGAGAATGGCTTGCGCCCCCTCATGACCATCGGGTATTAGCCCCGCTTTCGCGGGGTTATTCCCGACCTCAAGGTAGGTTAGCTACGTGTTACGCACCCGTTTGCCACTACTCCGACAGAACCTTGCGGAACTATTGGAATCGTTCGACTTGCATGCCTTAGACAC
>DNKR01000029.1:341-2574 GCA_003497135.1 Candidatus Uhrbacteria bacterium
CACGCCGCCAGCGTTCATCCTGAGCCAGGATCAAACTCTCAATATAAACACCCGCGACCCATAGGATCGGGGCATCTGTCAGAACAGTTATTTAATGGCCCGAAAGCCGATTAAAATAACCGTGTGTTAAATAGACGTTACAATCATTGAATAGACAATAATAGGTTGAAATTTCGCTAAGTTGTAAAGATCGTGCGGGTATTATAAGCGTTGCCTATTTATTTGTCAAGAAACAGATTATTTAATTGATGCACAACTTATCCTTGTTAGATTTTTGGCTTATTTTAGCGAAAAAAATGTTATTTTTTCCCTGTGTTTTTACCTGCTTTCATACGCCACAATTCTATAGCTTTGTGGTCGCCGGACAATAAAACACGCGGAACACGGAGAGTTTTTTTGCTTATGGTTTTATAAACAGCAGGTTTTGTATATTGCGGGTATTCCAAATAACCTTCTTTTGTGTGCGATTCTGTAAGCAACGACTCGCTTTTGCCAAGCACGCCAGGGATCATTCGCGAAATAGCATCACTCATTGCAAGAGCCGGAAGTTCTCCGCCTGTTAGTACAAAGTCACCAATAGAAAGAGCTTCATCGCAAAGTTCTGTTTGCACTCTATGGTCAACACCTTCGTATCTGCCGCACAAAAAAATTATTTGATCGTATTTTGCAAGGCGCTTTGCGTCATTTTGCGTAAATCGTTTGCCAGAGGCAGAAGTTAAAATCACTCTTGTTTTATTTTTTGCTTTTCTAGAAATCAAATCACGCACAGCAATATCAAACGGTTCAATCATCATTACCATTCCCGGCCCTCCCCCGTAAGGCGAATCATCAACTTTTTTGTGCTTTTTATCAGCAGAATATTTACGCAAATCATGCGCGCGCAAATCAAGCAGGCCTGTTTTTTGGGCTCTGCCTAATATGCTTTCGTTAAGATACGCTTCGCACATTGCAGGGAATATGGTTACAATATCTATTCTTAATTTTTGTCGTTTTTTATTCATAGATTATGTTCTACAAAAAATCACGGCTAAAAATTCTGGCCGTGATCTTTTTGTCTGCTGTTAGATGTTCAATTCGTCCACAACAGAAGTGTCGACATCCTCTCGAGCACGCGGTCTGCGTGTTGATCCTTCCGGTTCATTGATCTTGAGATTTACGCGAGCGTTCTCGCGCGCTCCCACGATCTTAAGAAGGGTGCGGATGGCACGGGCTGTTTGTCCTTGGCGTCCGATGATGTACCCCATGTCTTCTTGGTTCACAAATAATGTGATGAGTACACCGCGTTCGTCAACGATCCGTTCCGTGCGTACATCGTCAGGGTGGTTGACCAGCTTCTTGACGAGGTACTCGACAAACTCTTGGTCATGTTCTGCCATACCTTGTAGTTTATCGAATCAAGAATTAACTATAATTATACTATCTATTTTGCTAGCAACTGTCAAGCGTGGTACAATATTCGCAAATTAACAATATATATGCGTAAACAACGAAGCGTAAAGCAGTACAAAATAGGCGCTGTATGCAGGTTTCCTTCTCAAACAGGAACTCCTGACGAAGGCAAGAAAATTTTTTCACTGAATGACATAACATGGCGTATCTTTAGAATAATGGCGGAGTTTGTTGAAGGTTTTGAATTGCTTTCAACAACAAAAAAAGAAATATCCATTTACGGATCAACCCGCGCGAAGCAAGGATCTCCTCCGTATGAAGAAGCCCGTAAACTTGGGCGATTGTTAGGAAAAGCAGGGTACACGGTTATTACTGGCGGCGGGCCCGGAATTATGGAAGCTGGGAATCGCGGGGCATACGAAGCCGGCGCTGAATCAATCGGTCTAAACATTCAGCTTCCAAAGGAACAACGAACAAATCCATACATAACAAAGAGTCATGGTTTTCATTATTTCTTTTCACGCAAGGTTATGTTGGCTGCTTCTGCGCAGGCATATGTTTTTTGTCATGGCGGGTTTGGAACACTAGACGAATTTTTAGAGATATTAACTTTAATTCAGACAAAAAAAATGCAAAGAGTGCCTGTGATTTGTCTTGGAAAAGAATTTTGGCTTCCAATAGTTGATGGAATATTTAAAAAGCATTTGTACGATAAGTATAAGACAATAAGTCCGGAAGATCTTGCGCTTATCACTGTGGTTGATTCAGCGCAAGAGGCGTTTGCAATTATCAGGCGAACAAAAGAAAGGACAATATTCTAATTTGAAAAACTAAAATTCCCCCC
>DNKR01000029.1:2668-6573 GCA_003497135.1 Candidatus Uhrbacteria bacterium
TGGCGGGGGGAATTTTTATTACGCTTTTGGTTCTGAATTCGCTTGAGCTTTTTCGCTTGCTTTTGCGTCAATCTTTGCTTTTCTCTTTTTTGAAATTGTGATAACGCTCTTTTTATCGCCTTTTATTATTCCTTGTTCAATAAGCATGTTGCGGATTCTGTCGGTCGGCTGGGCGCCTTTGCTTATCCAGTAAAGCACGCGTTCGTTGTTCAGTACCAGCTTTTTTGTGCGCGGGTTTAGGTTGCCGAGAATTTCTGTTACCTTGCCCCATGGGTCGCGGCTCTTTTCAGTAACGATAACTCGAAAATACGGCTGTTTTATTTTTCCTGTACGTGTTAGTCGGATGCTTAACATAGTTTATTCAAGATTGTTGATTTGCTTATTTGTTATGCTATTTTTGATTGTGCCAATATGTTAATAGAATGTTGCGTCTGTGTCAAGTGTCTATCTTCTTGCAGTACCTGCGATTTCTATGTCCGAAAGATTGACTGACAAGAGGTTTGAAATGCCGTCATCGCCCATTGTTACGCCGTAAAGAGCATCCGCGCGTTCCATTGTGGCGCGGTTATGCGTGATAACTATAAACTGCGTGTGCTGTCTTTGCTCTTCCAATATGCCGCCAAATTTAATCGTGTTTGACTCATCAAGCGCAGCATCTACCTCGTCTAATACAACGAATGGCGATGGGTTTGTTGACATGATTGCCGAAAGCAGCGCAATTGATGTAAGGGCCTTTTCTCCGCCAGAGAGCAGGTTCAAATCCTTCATTACTTTTCCGGGAGGGCATGCCAGTATTTCCACTCCAACCACCTGTTCTCGCAAATCAACGCGTTTTTTGAATTCAGCGAGTTCGTCTTCGTCTTTTTGTTCCGATTGCGCGATGGCTCCTTCTTGGTTTGTAATTTCTGCAATGTCTTTTTGCTCCTCTGTTTGCTTTCCTGTTAGTTTTTCTAATCCGCATGAACCGCCGCCAAAAAGAATTTTGAAGTAGCGCTGAAATTCTTTGTTAATCTGATTAAACGCGTTCTTTGACTGCTTTTGGATCTGTTCGTCAAGCTCGTCTATTATTCGTTCAGTGTCTTTCATTGCGCGGCGCAGGTCTTTAATCTGCTCATCAAGAAATTCAAAACGGGTTTTTGTTTCTTCGTATTCTTTTATTATTTCAGGATCAATTCCACCGATAAGTTCAAGTTTGAATTTCAGTTTTTGTATTTGTTCGTGCGCGGATGCAGTGTCCACACGCTCGCTGATTCTTCCTGACATGGCAGCCTGTGCGTGTTCGCGAAGTTGTTCGTTTATTTCGCGTACAAGATTTTCCATTTGCGTTTCAACGCGTGCGGCCTCTATTCCTGTTCTGTTTCTTTCCTCGTCCAAAGAGAACATGGCTGTTTGTTTTTCGCGCAATCTGCGCTGTATTTCAAAAACCTTGCTTCTGTTTTCCTGTTCTTTTTGCGCGTACTGGTCAATTTCATCTTCTATTTTTTTCAAACTTGCCTCTAGTTTGGCGCGCCGTTCATCAAGTTCTTTAATTTTTGCAACTAGGCGCGGATCGGATATAATCTCGTCTTTGTTCGGTTTTTGAAGTTTGCTAAGAAGATCTTTTGTGCTTTTGACCTGCTCATCAAGCTTTTTTTCTATGCGCGGCAGGTCATTGATTGTTTTAACATTTTTGTATTCAGCAAGTATTTCGTCCTGAACCGTTCTTAAATTATTAAGTTCTTCAATGATTTTTCCAAGAGGAAGCGGAGCCCATTTAACTTGCTGTTCAATTTTTGAAATTTCAATTTGTTTTTCTATGTCAAAATGCTCGTCTTTAATGCGCGAAATTTCCTGCTGTATTTTTTTGTATTCGCTCTGCAGGCCGGACATCCCTGTCGGCGCCGCTTTTAAATCCGCACCCTCCAGCATAGAGAGCTCTGATTCTATTTTTTCTATTTCTTTCATTATTGCGTTTCTTTGTTCCTGCGCTTTTGCGCTGGCATTCTGCGCTTTTTGCAATTCAGCATTTAGATCTGACCATAGAGTTGAATAATACCGCTCTTGTATTTCTTGAAGCTCGCGTTCAACATCCGCGCGCTTTTCCAGGCGGCCGACTTGGCGTTTTAAGGACTTGAGGCGCGGATCAATTTCATTTAATAGCATTTCCGCTTCCGCTAAATTTTCAAAAGTTCTTCTTAGCTTGTTTAATGCGTTGTGGCGTTTAATTTGGAATTGTTTTACTCCTGTCGCGTCATCAAAAAAATCTTTGCGTTCTTCGGGTGTTGCGACAAGCACATGATCAATCATTCCTTGGGATATGATGCTGTAACTGCGTTGGCCGACATTTGCTTGCGCAAGCAAAAGCTGAATATCGCCATGTCGCGCGTTTTGACCGTTTAACAGGTATTCGCTTTCACCGTCTCTGTAAATTCGCCTTGTAATTTCTATTTGACTTGCCTCAATAGGCATTGTTTTGTCCTCATTGTTGAAAGTCAAAATAACCTCTGCGAATCCGGACCTTGATTTGCCTGATGATCCTGCAAAGATTATGTCCTCGCCTTTTTTTCCGCGCAAAACCTTAAGGCTTTGTTCGCCAAGAGCCCATCTTATGGCATCGGAAATATTGGACTTTCCAGAGCCGTTAGGGCCGACAACAGCCGTCATTGGATATTTATCCGTTGTTGGCGGCAGAAATTTTAAAATTGTTTTTTTAGCAAAGGTCTTAAAACCTTGTATTTCAAGCTTTTCGATATACATAGACAGGTTGGATTATATCACGACTCTTGACGATTGTCCCTGCTTAATTTAATATGCCTCTCTTATGGATAAAGCAATACATGCAAAAATTCACGATGTTTTGAGCGCGTCAGACCGCATAATTTTGGTTCCTGATGAGCGCATAGACGGGGATTCGGTCGGATCTGCATTTGCAATGTATGAATATCTGAAACAAAAAGGCGCGACTGTTGCTGTGTACACTCCAAAGCCGTTGCCGCGCAAATACGGCTTCATGCCTTTTGATGGGACGCTTATGCATGACGCAAACGAACTTGCGCGTTTTGGAGCGGAAACAGTTGTTGCCTTTGATTGCTCTGATAGAAAGTTTGTTGAGTCGGTTTGCGCCGGCCAAAAAGGCGTAAAATATATAATCAACATTGACCATCATGCAACGAATCCAAAATACGGAACAATAAATCTTGTTTCAAAATCAGCGTCCACATGTTCTGTTGTTTATTGGCTTCTTAAATCCGCCAAAGCGCAAATGTCTCCGGAAATGGCCACAAATCTGTTTGCCGGCTTGTGTTTTGATACTGGAATGTTTTCTAATTCAGCGACTGATCAGGAAAGTTTTGAAATTGCATCTGATCTTGTGCTTTGCGGAGCAAAGTATCACCAAATAGCAAACGCATATTTTTCTGACAAATCAATTGACGCGCTTGTTTTGTGGGGCAGGGCTTTTGAAAGAATAAGGGTCAATGAAGAAGCTGATATTGCGGTTACATGCATAACGCGAAGCGATTTTGAACACACGAAAACAAGCGAAGAGGACTGTGAGGGGATTGTCAATTTTTTAAATGCAGTGCTTCGCATTGGAATTGTAATGCTCTTTCGCGAAACAAGCGACGGAAAGATAAAAGCAAGCATGCGCACAATAACGCGCGATGTTTCACGGCTCGCGTCCATGTTTGGCGGAGGAGGGCATGTGCGTGCGGCAGGATTCAAAGTTCCCGGCCGTATTCAACTTGACGGAGAAAAATGGAGCATTATTTCATTGACAGACCAGAAAATTGAGGATATTATACCTTTACCATAACAACAAATATGAATATATATAATGAACAAAATAAAGAGGTTAATTCGCAGTTTTTAATTCCGACTGTTATAGAAAAAACATCATACGGCGAACGCGCCTATGACATTTATTC
>DNKR01000029.1:6639-6882 GCA_003497135.1 Candidatus Uhrbacteria bacterium
GAACGCGCCTATGACATTTATTCCCGCCTTTTGCGCGATAGGATAATTTTTTTGGGAAGCGCAATTGACGATGTGGTTGCAAACACGGTAATCGCGCAACTGCTGTTTTTGGAAAGCCAAGACAAAACAAAAGACATTAAGCTTTACATAAATTCTCCGGGCGGATCAGTTACAGCAGGGCTAGCCATATACGACGCAATGCAGCACGTGGGGCCGGATGTTTCTACGACTTGCGTCGGGCTT
>DNKR01000029.1:6952-27925 GCA_003497135.1 Candidatus Uhrbacteria bacterium
ATACGACTTGCGTCGGGCTTGCCGCATCAATGAGCGCTGTGCTTCTTGCCGCAGGTGCAAAAGGCAAGAGGTTTGCGCTTCCAAACGCAGAGATCATGATCCATCAGGTTTTGGGCGGGGTTCAGGGGCAGGCAACAGACATCAAAATTCACGCAGAGCGCATTCTTAAAATCAAAGACCGCTTGAATCAGATAATTTCTTTGCACACTGGCAAGCCAAAAACGCAAGTTGAAAAAGACACTGATCGCGATTATTTCATGGATCCGGAAGAAGCTAAAAAATACGGAATTATTGATAAAGTTATTAAGTAAAGGTTTGGGTAAAGCAGAAAACCTAGATGTTGTTGTCAGACCGCGTAATATGCGGTCTGATTTTTTTGGCGAATAATTGCACTAAATAAGGCAAGCGCGCTAAAAAAAGCTATTTTGTCGCTTTTTTGTTGACAAAATTTATTGGCTAACATTTGACAAAAAACAGGAATACTGTTATCATCGTCTGTTCATTTGAATTGATATGCAAATCCCGCAGAGGCCTGCACTCACGACAAGCATGGGGATTTGTTCGCGGATGCGTCAGGTTTTCGGACTCGAACACTCCACGAATAAATCTTCTTGAGTGCAGTTCCTTGCGGGATTTTTTATTCTATTACAACAGGCGGCTGATCTTGCGGAGCTAATGGTTCTGTTTGGCTTTGATCTGTTTGGCTTTGATCAACAGCTGTTTGTTGGTCAAGTTCTTCTTGCGTTGCTCCAACAAGGCAGATTTTTGGAAGCGGTCTGTAATGCGACTCATAAACCGTTTCTTCTTTTGTTCCGTCCGGCCGTTCAATTGTGTATTTAAACGAAGTGTTTGCGCCAACATGCGCGCCTTGGCACTTTTCTTTTCCCGGTTCAAGTTCTGTTGTTTTTATATATTGAGTTGGTCCTGCTGGAATCCAATTTTTAACAACAGGAGGAGTGTATGAGCCTTTTCGTTTATCTGCCGTTCCCCAAAATGTGAATTTAAGTTCACCAGTTTTTGTGTCCATGTTTGCAGTAAATAAAATATAGTTGCCTGTATCGTTTATGAATTTGAAATCAGGGGCGGGGTCGTATATTGTCGCGTCTGTTCCGGGGCTGTTGTTTGACGGATCATTGTAATAATTTACTACGAGCGAATGGTTTTGCCGTTTTGTAATCGGCAAGCCGGAATTCATTGTGGCGCGGAAAGTCGTTGTTCCCAGTTGGCACAATCCGCCCGCGACTTCCGGTTCAATTTTATCGCCCTTTATGACAAGTTCGGGAAAGTATCCGTCCTCCATGGTGAACGGACGAAGCGCGCCAAGCAAAGAAAATTCCTCGCCCGGCTTAATCAGCAGTCCGTTTAATTTGCTAATGCCGTGACGGATGTTTTTTATTCTGTTTTGCGGACTTCCCGAAAAATTTGATATTCCAATTCCCAAAACTTCTTGTATCCCAAGATCGTTAGCGTCTTTGTTTTGAATATTTGGTTCGTCGGTGTCAAAAGCAATTTGAGCAGAGGAATTTTTTTGTCCAAGAATTGCTTCGATGTTTATTATTGTTTCGTCTTTGTCAAAACTGATACCGTCCTGCGCTGTTTGGAATTCAACAACGCGCCCATCGCGAATATCAAAACGTGCGTCAATTGGCGCTACTGTTATTGTTTGGTCTATTTCTGTAAGCAGTTTTTCAAGACCGATTTTATTGAGTCCTATTTTGATGTTTCCAGATTCATCGCTTATAAGCGCTATGGATTCCGCAAGCATTTCCGCCTCAAGTTTCCAATTTTTTGATTCAAATCTGTTCGGTTCGTATTTAAGAGCATAAGGTGCGCTTTGTAAAGCGGAAAGCGCTTCGTCAATAAATTCCTGCGCGCGCCATTCGTTTACATCTGGCGCCTGGTTCCATGCGGATAGTTCAATTGGTTCAAGGCTCAAGTTGCTCATCATTTTTCCCAGTCGGCTGTCAAAACTTTCCATGTCAGCTTTTATGCCTTCTTTTGATTGTGTTATGGCTGCTGTCCATTCGTTTTTTTCATTTTTTTCAAACTTGAATCCGGCGTTTTGCGCCTTATCTGCAAGAACAGGGAATGCTTTTATGATTTCCGCTTCTATTTTTTCGCTGTTAATCGCAACAGTTAATGGAATTGATTTTGGATTGATTCTGTTTTTGAGTATAAGAACAGCGCGATTAGTTAAACTGTTTGATTCTCCATACGCAACTGCCTGCAGTACAGCGCTATCAATATCAAACTGGATAAGGTCCTGCGCAACATCAGGGTCGCTTGCGCCTTGCTGGGTTAGCTGGATTGTTTCAGTCCGTCCGTTATATATAACCGGCAGGCCTTTTGAAACCAAGCCGTCAATGCGCGCGTATAAAATATTTTGCGCTTGCTCTTTTGTGTATCCGCGCATATCAATTGACGCAATACTTACTCCGGGCGGTATTTTTCCGCTATATGAGTTTGCTTGAGCAAGCGAAGACAAGCAAAAAACAGCGATGGATGTAATTGATACAAGAACTGTTGCTATGGTTGCGCGCGAAAATAACCACTTTGGTCTTGAATGGCGAGGATTATCAGAATGTTTTTTTGGATTATCTTGTTTCATGCTTTACTCAACCTCTTTTATAAACAGCGATGCAGATGTTTTTGTTTTTGGAAGCCGTATTGTAAGGATGCCGTCTTTTAGCTCTGCTTGCGCTTCGTCCGGCTTAATCGGGCACGGAAGCACGATTGATCTGGAAAATGCTCCAAAATGGCATTCTTGATAATGGTATGTCGGGTTGTCTATATGCTCTTCAACTTTTCTTTCGCCTTTGATTGTTACCATGTCATGAGTTATATAAACATCAAGGTCTTTTGGCTTGACTCCGGCTATTGCTGATCTTATAACTATTTCTTTGTCGCCCTCAAGCACATCAACCGAAAGCTGGCCCTCTTCTTGCTGTGTCAACCATTCGTTTTCCATAAGATTTTATTGTTTTTCTTTGTGTAATTATACAGAAAAAATAGGATTTTGTCCCGCTGATGGCGGAATGGACTGCCGTATTGGCGTTGTCCTGCCTTGCAGGTAGAGGCGTACTCTATACGCCTCTACCTGGATTTTTTTTGAATATGCGCTGCAAGAATTTTTGTTCCGCGCCCTGTTACGCGCATCTTTTTAAGATTCGCTCGTTTCCGCTCTCGCTTTTGCGCTTTTGTTTCTTTGTGTTGTGTGTTGTTTATAGGCATAAAATAAGATATACTTATTTTAACAGATAAGTATCTATGGAGGCAAAAAACAAAAGCGCTATTTCAACAGCTGTTTTCTTTACAGTGTTGGTTATTATTGCGCTGTTTGTTGCGCGGGTTTTTTATTTTTATCAAAAAATCCAAAAAGAAGGCATTGATGTTGCTCGGCTTTCTTTTACAGAAAGGCAAACCAAAAGCGTTTTAACAGCAATGGCAGCTGCTCCAAAACCGGATATTGCGAATCTTGAAAGCGGAAGGATTTTGTCCGGATCAAATGACGCGCCTGTTAAAATTGTCGTGTTTTCTGATTTTGAATGCCCATATTCGCAAGAGGCAGCGTTTACTTTGCGTGCCGCAATGTACGACAAGGGCGGAGATATTGCTGTAATACCGCGGCATTTTCCGCTTTCTGATATTCACAAAAACGCTTTTCAGGCAGCGCTTGCGTCAGAGTGCGCGCGCGAGCAAGATGCTTTTTGGCCGTACTATGACAAGTTGTTTCAAAACCAGTACGACCTTTCAGACGACGCGCTTGCCCGCTATGCAAGCGAGCTTAACCTAGACGAAAACAGGTTTTCAAAATGCTTGGACGAACAAACATACAAAGATGATGTTCTTAAAGATTACGAAGACGGGCTTAATGCAGGTGTTTTTGGCACGCCGTCGTTTTTCTTTAACGGAGTCCGTGTTGACGGCGCAATTCCGCGCGATATTTTAAATGGCATAATTGACGCGTATGCAAACAAATCAAAATAAACGATTCAGATTAGCATTCGTTGTATTATCCCTGTTCATTTTTAGCGGATTGTTTGTTTTTGTGCTTCCTGTGAGTGCTGGTCCAGAGTTAGATTGCGGTGATGGGCTAGACAATGATGGTGATACTGATATTGATTGCAAAGATGATGATTGTTCAAATTCTGTATCTTGTACTTCATCAGTGTCACCTCAACCAGAATTTGAAGTAAATTGTACTGATAGAATAGATGATGACGCTGATGGTGCAACGGATTGCGCAGATGATGATTGCGGTAGTCAGTGCACTTCATCAGAATTTGAAGTAAATTGTACTGATGGAATAGATGATGACTCTGATGGTGCAACGGATTGCGCGGATGATGATTGCGGTAGTCAGTGCACTTCTGTAACATCATCTGGTGAATGCACATGCTGGTGCACAAAAGATGATGGAGCGTACTGGAAAGGCAAAGTTGCTGACAGAGCTATTTGCACAACAGAATGCGGAAGCGATGATGTGCTTTCGTGTTCGCAGAATCCAAGCGACAGCCCTTTGCGCAATTCGCGATGCTGGACAGAAGAGCAGTGCGCTGGTTCAAAAGGCGGTGGAGTCATTCAAGCGGTTAGCGAATGCAAACAAGGAATGGGATACTGCTATTCTGACGATAAAATTCCGCTTTCAGTCGGTATTCCGGATTTTGCTGGCGGGGCAATCGGCGCTGATGGAAAAGAAAAGCCGCTTATTTTTGAAGTTGAAGACATTGGCCAGTATATTCGCATTTTGTATTTGTATCTGACATACGCCGCAGGAATATTTGCAATTGTCATGATAATGATAGGAGGAGTCCAGTGGATAATCGGGAGTGGAGTAGGCGATATAAAACAAGCGCAGCATCGCATTTCGCAAGCAGTAATCGGACTTGTGCTTGTATTCGGAGCGTATCTGTTATTGTACACTGTAAGCCCAAGTTTGGTTGATTTGCAGACATTGAGAATTCCAAAAATAAAACAAATGGAGTTTGTAAATCAATCATGCGAACAGTTTATTGCTGATGAGTATACTGTTGAGCGCGATGGGAGCGAGGTCACTTCCGGAGCGTGTGGTGATGAAGATGGCGAGGTAACGGCAGAGCCAACCGGAAAAGAGGGAACTGTCGTACTGCCTGTGCCATGTTCTTTTATTACATGTAAAACACCAGGCGCTGCTTGCGTGGCATTTGAACAAGAACGCATTTGTTCTTCTTGTAGTGAGATAAGAAAAATAAGTGTTAACGGCTTTCAGCCATCTATGTGTGCGGCGATAGATGCAGCATTAAAAACTCAAAACACTCAAGATAGTTGTTTGTATGATGCTTTACATGCAAATGTTGATCTTTTAGATGCGTGCATGCTTGTAAAACCTAATTGTGAAAGTATAATTAACCAAGAAGGAGATAGATGTAAAGGATACGAACAAATGCTAGTGCAAGCATATCCAAACCAAACAAGACCTCTTTCTACATTAAATGGTTTTCCAACTATTTTAGAAACTTTTTGTGGTGCAGACACATGTCAAGTGAGTCATGAATTCGGTTGTAAATTTACACAGCCTGATGGTGTAAATTTAAACGGGACTTGTTCCTGTGCTAGTGGTGGAGAATGTACAAAAATTTTAAACTGGTGTTCTGGTGTTAATGAGTGCTCTGATTATAAGAGTGCCGCAAATGCAACTGGTCAGGATTGGGAGGCAGCTTGTAGAGGTGATTATTGTTTATTGGGTCCGTGTCAAGTTGACACTACATTAAGAAATGAATGTGAGCCAGCTGATGAAAACTGGTGTTTAAATGTTGATGTATGTGAGGATTATAAGGATGCAGCTACTGGTGCAGGTGAGGATTGGGAGAATGCTTGTCAAGATGATGTGTGTAATGTTGATTCGTGTGAAGTTGATCGTACCTTTATTAATGAGTGTGTATCTATATAGACAAAAGTTTTGAGTGAAAAAATGTTATTAATGTTGGTTTGTTGTTTGTGCGTGGCATGCAAGACATAAGGCGGCGGATAAACCAAGCCCTATGATGCCTCCTGCCTCGCCCTTGTCGCTTTTTTGTTTTTGTGATACGCTGTCGCGTACTTATATCTAAATTCGTTTTTTATCTAAAACGCAATTATGAAACGCGACATGATCTCCATTCGGGGCGCGCGGGTTCACAATTTAAAAAATGTTTCGCTTGATCTGCCAAAGAACAAGCTGATTGTTATTACAGGGCTTTCCGGCTCTGGAAAGTCGTCTCTTGCTTTTGACACGATTTATGCAGAGGGTCAGCGCAGGTACATGGAATCGCTTTCCACATACGCGCGGCAGTTTTTGGAAATGCAGGACAAGCCGGATGTTGACGAAATTATTGGCTTGTCGCCTACAATAGCTATTGATCAAAAATCAACATCGCACAATCCGCGCTCAACAGTCGGAACTGTTACGGAAATTTATGACTATCTTCGCGTGCTGTTCGCGCGAGCAGGCAAACCGCATTGTCCGATTTGCAAATCAGCGGTTGGCGAGCAGACGGTTGAACAAATAGCTGACGCGATTTACGCGATGATATTAAAAACATCGGTTTTGATGCTTGCGCCTGTTATTAAAAAACAAAAAGGCGAGCACAAAACAGCTCTTGTCGCAGGACAGTCAGCAGGATTCAAGCGGGTTCGTTTTGACGGACTGCTCATGGACATTGACGAAGCTGTTCAAATGCGAAAAGATAAAACAAAAGAACATAGCATTGAGTTTTTGGTTGAATCATTTGAAAAGGGCGCGGAAGTTCAGAGGGAGCACATGATCCAGCGTCTCAAAGTCGCGCTTGAATATGGGAACAGTTTTGTTCTATTGGTTGACGACGAGCTTGGAGACGAAACATTGCTCTCGCAGAGCTTTATGTGTCCGAACTGCAAAATATCGCTTCCAAAACCAGAACCGAGATTATTCTCTTTCAATTCTCCGCACGGGGCTTGCCAAGAATGCACAGGACTTGGAGTAAAACTTGTGCTTGATCCTGATCTTGTGATTCCAAACCCGCGCCTCACAATCGCGCAGGGTGCAATTAAGCCGTTCACAAGAATTTCCGGCAATCCTGCGGGAATAATGAAATTGCTTGAGCTGGTCGGGAAAAAATACGGATTTTCCATTAACAATCCGGTTGAAAAGTTTTCAAAATCAAAATTGGATGTTCTTTTGAATGGTACCGGCGATGATGAATTTGATGTAGGCGCAGGTACGCAGAAATTCGCAGGCATTCTTTTAATGCTTGAACAAAAGTACAGGGAAACGGATTCCGATTATGTTCGAAGAGAGCTTGAATCATACATGATTTCATTGCCATGTCCGCTGTGCGAAGGTAAGCGCTTAAGAAAAGAAATTCTTTCAGTAACAATTGCTGGTATGAGCATATCTGATGTTGCGGCAGTTCCTATTGAAGATAGTATTAGTATTTTTAGCGAACTATATTCAGCGGCCGCGTATGCATCTAGCGGAACAGCAAAGCATAAAGCCGGAGCGGGAAGATTCGCAAATGAAAAGTTTTCAAAAATAGAATCGCAGGTTATTGAGCGCGCAAGCAAAGAAATAATTGAACGGCTTAAGCACCTTGATTCAGTCGGGCTCGGATATCTGATGTTAGACAGAAGCGTCCTATCGCTTTCAGGGGGAGAAAGCCAGCGCGTACGGCTTGCAACACAGCTTGGCACAACCCTTTCTGGCGTGATCTATATTCTTGACGAGCCGTCTATTGGATTGCACCCGCGCGACAATGAAAAACTAATTGATTCGTTAATAGAACTCCGCGATTTGGACAACACGGTGATTGTTGTTGAGCACGACGCCGCTGTTATGCGTGCGGCAGATCATATTGTGGATGTCGGTCCGGGAGCGGGCGAATACGGCGGAGAAATATTAGCAGAAGGGAGCCCTAAGGACATTCTTAAAGACAAAGCGTCCATAACAGGGCAGTACTTGTCAGGCAAAAAATCAATTCCATGTCCGGCAAAATACAGAAAAAGCGGAAAAAACAAACTCACAATTCACAATGCAAAAGGCAATAACTTAAAAGATATTACTGTTTCTATTCCTTTGGGCTCACTCGTGTGCTTTACAGGAGTTTCCGGATCTGGAAAATCTTCTCTTGTGGTAGACACTTTGAGCAGAGCGCTGTCAAAACATTTTTTCAGAGCAAAAACACAGCCGCTTGAGCACGAAAAAATTGAGGGCTTGGAAAATATTGATAAAGTCGTTGCTGTTGACCAATCGCCGATCGGACGGACTCCGCGCTCAAACCCAGCGACTTATACTTCTATTTTCACTCTTATCAGAGACATATTCGCAGAAACGCCGGAAGCAAGCATGCGCAAGTTTGACGCAGGAAAATT
Source organism: Candidatus Uhrbacteria bacterium (assembly GCA_003497135.1). GTDB lineage: Bacteria > Patescibacteriota > Patescibacteriia > UBA9934 > UBA9568 > UBA9568. The sequence continues at coordinate 15,317 of DNKR01000029.1, forward strand.
CAGTTTCAATGTCAAAGGCGGAGGCAGGTGCGAAACATGCGCAGGAGACGGAATGCAAAGAATTGAAATGCAGTTTATGCCGGATGTTTATGTTGAGTGCCCTGATTGCCATGGAAAGCGATACAATGCCGAAGCTCTTGAAATTCATTACAAAGGCAAAAATATTTCTGATGTTTTGCAAATGACCGTTGAAGAAGCGCGCAGATTTTTTGCTGACCATCAGCTGTTGTATGAAAAGCTTTCAATTTTGCACGATGTCGGGCTTGGATACATCAAGCTTGGACAAAGCGCCACAACGCTTTCAGGCGGAGAGGCCCAGCGCGTTAAACTCGCAACAGAACTTTCGCGCCGTTCAACAGGCAAAACTTTGTATATTTTAGACGAGCCGACAACCGGATTGCATTTTGATGATATTTTGCGCTTGCTTACTGTTCTCCAGCAGTTAGTTGAAAAGGGGAATACTGTTTTGATAATTGAGCACAATCTTGATGTTATTAAATGCGCTGATTGGATAATTGATATGGGTCCTGAAGGCGGAGTAAAAGGTGGAAATATTGTTGCCCAAGGCAGTCCAAGGGACCTAGCCAAAAACAAGCAAAGTCCGACCGGAGTGTATTTAAAAGAGCTAAAATAATTTCTGACAGGCGGGGTATAAAACCCCGCCTTAAAGGCTATTCTGTGTTACTCTCTAGGGCGGGAATTCATTCCCCGCTCACATTGGTTTTTGCTTAATTAAGCTAAATTTTGAGGTATAGGGATTGATCCCTCCTCTCGCGAGAGGAGGGATTGACAAAAGTCCATTTTTTTGATATACTTGCCAGTCCAAAATTTAATACAAACTATATATAATTATCTTATGATACATTCACGAAAAACAGCTTTACTGATTATATCGGCAATACTTCTTGTTGCGCCGTTTTTGCCTGTTATGACATCAGGCGAAAATCATATTGTCGCGGTTTCTGCCGCAAACACATGGGACTACGGCGATTATCGCGTTGAGATGCTTAACTTTGGCGCTCGCTTTACAGATGTTGAAGGACCTGTCCGCCTTGGCGAACATGTCGTATTTTTGAGAAAAATTGAAGGTGCTGATCATGTTGACGTTTTCGTTATGGTAAACGGTTCCGCGATTGTAATTCCAAATGTTTCGCGCACAGCCGTTGATCCGCAAGCTTATGAAATGAACGGCAATCGTCTTGTTTGGGTTAACTCGCAAAAAGACGGAGCTGTTATGTTTGATTTGCTTGAAGCGGATCTTGAAACAGGAAATGTCCGTTCTCTTGGAACAGACCTTTCTCTTGGAAGCATAAAAAATTCTGATGTTCGTATTTCAGGAAACAAAGCGTACATCAGCGCTGACTTTGTGTATTCACAAAATCAAGGAAAGCCAAGCAATACAAACAGCGGAATCTATCGCTATGACCTTACAAAGCATGATTTGACATACATTTCAAACATGTACTTCAGCCAGCGTCCGTGGTTTGCTGGAGTAAATTACAAAGGCGAGGTTCTTGCTCTTGTAACATTTATGACAGGCGAAAAAGAACTTTGGCTTTTCAGCGATATATCTGACCGCCCAATTCGCGGAACATGGACTCCAAAACATGAACAACTTTACGGCGCGCACTTGCTTTCTGATGGGCGCGTTGAATACTTCCGCATGTACACCCGCGAAATCGCAAACCCTGCAACAGGCGAAACACAGGTCTTTGCTGATCAGCAACTAAACTGGACTCGTCTTGCAGCCGATCAATCAAACTTGTCATCTGTTATGCAAATTGTTAACGGAAGAATGGCATGGGTTGATCCATACGATGTATTATGGTTATCAAAAAATGGAAGCGCTCAAAAAATTGATACCATTGGTTCTGCAAATGGATCAGGATTTGTTCTTGATAATGCGAAACTCATGTACAGCATTGATCCAATGAAAAATGGCGGATTTATTTCTGCAATCAGAACATTTAACTATGATAATATCAGCTTACGTGATAAACAAATTATCACTAAAGACATGAGCGGTAATGCAAAACCTGCACTTATTGGTGTTACTCCGTTTGGAGACATTGGATATGCAAATCACTCAATTGGCAAAAGATTGACATTCGGTTATGGAAGCAATCCATTAATTGCTGACGCAAGACATGTTTACTGGCGCGGTTCTGACAAAAACATTTATGAGGCGACATTGTCGCCCGCATCAGGAGTTGAAACTAGAGCCGCTTACCCTGTTCGTATTGCCGGAGACGAGATGATATATCTTGTCATGGGCAATAAACGATATGAAATTCCAAACGACAAAACATACAAGACATGGTTTAACAGCTATGATAATGTGCAAATTGCTTCGCATGATGTTGTTGTGGATAATATTTTTGCAGGCACAATCGGAATGAAGCCGGGCACTCGCGTAAAACTTGTTGATGATCCTAAGGTCTATATTGTTGATCGAGATGGAAAATTGCACTGGCTCGCAAGCGAGCAGGTTGCATACTCTGTGTACGGCGAAAGCTGGAACAAGGGAATTGTTGATCTGACAAATGTTGACATGGTTCAGTTCTCATTCGGCGGACATATTCTGACAGAAAACGATTATGCGAAGGCAGTGGTGGGAGAATTGTAAACATGGTATAGAAAACAGCCTCGGAAACGGGGCTGTTTTATTTTAGACCTCCCCTCCCGCCCGAACGACCGAAGTATATATCGTTCGGTCGGGCGGGCATGTCCCTTCCTCCTGTGAGGAGGGGAAGACGCGGTAAGAACTGTGTGCGCGTGGGCGGGGTATAAAACCCCGCCCTATATAGCATGACTCGCCTGTATGTATTAATAAATCCTCATAACGGGCTTTGGATATTCTTCAGCACCGGGTTTGTTACATGCGTGTAAATCTGTGTAGTGCGGATGTTTTGATGTCCGAGCAGTTCCTGCACAAAACGCACATCAACGCCGTTTTCTAAAATATGTGTGGCAAAGCTGTGGCGCAGGGAATGGAATGTCGCTTGTTTTTGCATGCCGGATTTTGCAAGAGCATGTTCAAATATCTTTTGCGCTGTCCTGATTGTAAGCTTTCCACCTCGCTCACTCGCGAAAACAAAATTGTCACCATCCTTACCAGCGATCAAATTTTGAAAGTCCGCGCACAGTTTATTCGGAAAGACCGTGATACGATCTTTTTTCCCTTTTGCTTCTTTGATGTGGATTGTTCCTTCTTCAAGCAGAACATCGCGAACGCGCAGGTTTACAGCTTCGCTCACGCGCAACCCTGATCCATAAGAAAGCGCAAGCAACAGCTTGTGTTTAGGATTGCGTGTATTCTGAATAATATTCGCAATCTCGCTTCTTGATAAAACAATAGGCAGTCGTTTTGACCGTTTTGCGAATTTAAGGTTGATCGGTTCAGACGATCTCACCACCTCGCGATAAAAGAATTTAATCGCGTTTAGATACAAATTTACAGTTTGAGACGACGATCCGCTCTCCTGCACTTTTAAAAGAAATAGCTTTATATTCTGTGTGTCAATTTTGTTAAAATCAAATTTTTTGTACAAAAAATAGCCCTTTAGGGCATAATTATAAGCTTTTACAGTTTGAGGACTGTAATTCCGTAGCCGAAGTTCGGCTTCCATTTGTTGAAGCTCTGTTTCCATAATGTAAAGAACGCGAAGATGTCGTTCTGGACTATTTATTGATTTTAATTTATCATTAGTTTATTGGTTTGTCAAGACCATGTATGTGCACAAATGCGCTTTCTATACGCCTTTCAGTGCGCATAGAAACGAGTTAGGCGACATATGCCACAAACACTAAATTAACATTTATGGAAAAAGAACACAGCGTTCTGGTCAAAAAACATTTTGAAGCAAAGTATTATGATTATGATGTTTTAATCAGAAAGCTCATACCTAATTATGAGCAAATGCACCGTAGCGTCATTGATTTAGTAGACGCGAAGTCAGAAAAGCCAGCATTGCTTGATCTCGGTATCGGTACTGGAGAAACCGCCCTCCACTTACTACAAAAATATCCTCAAGCCACAATCGACGGATTTGACATATCCCCCAAGATGATTGAACAAGGCAAAGCCCGCTTACAGGAAAAATCGGGGCAAGTTCGTTTTACTGAGCAAGATATCAAGAATCTCGATTTAGAAGACCGAATTTATGACGCGGGCGTTGCCGTATTATCCGTTCACCATCTCACTGGCGAACAGAAGCAAGAATTGTTTAAAAAAATTTTCAATCATCTGAGAGAGGGCGGAATTTTTGTATTGGGGGATATTGTCAAATTTGATTCAGAAGAAGAGACTCGTGCAAAAGAAGAGGAGTGGAGGGCTTTCCTTATTCAAAACCTTGGCCAAAAGGAAGGGCAATACTGGTTTGAGAATTATCAGGAAGAAGATTTGCCAAGCTCTGTTAATGAACAACTCCAATGGCTTAGAGATGCTGGCTTTTCTGACGCAAAAAACGCATGGGAATACATGAATTACGCTGTGTTCTTTGCAAGAAAGTAGGTAGTGTTTGTGGCATACGCAAGGGGGCGCTGCGCTTTCGCTCCCATTGGTCGCTCACCCTCACTTAACAGCGTGTATGCGGCTCGGCTGAAGCCTCGCCTATATGGCGCAATGATGAGAAAAATTGTATCATTGCGCCACATCGTATACACGCAAACGTTGTACGAAATTGGCTTTTCCTTTTACGGGCTATCGCCCGTCCACTTTTCCACAAGGCCAATTTCTTTTTTCTTTTTGAAAGAGGGGGAATATGGTGTTTTCTCCGCTTTGCTCCGAAAACGATTTTTGATAAAATTATTTAGATACTAACCACAAACTTATGGCACTACCAAAAGTTATCGGTACAAATCACAGTATTACCTTAACCACAGGCAAGAAAGCTCGTGTAGTACTGTTGAATAATGCCGCCACCACCCCGCCCTTTGAGAAAACATTCAAAGAGGTGAGCAATTTTTTGCAAACATACGGAGCACTTCATCGTGGCGCAGGTCCTCATGCAAACATTACTTTTCTTAAAGTCCAAGACGCGCTAAGTAACATTCGAAAGTTTTTGAATTTACCAGAGAGCCATGCTTTGCTTTTTACTCAAAACACCAGCGCGGCAATCAATTTATTCGCACGAATGTTGCATTTGAAAAAGTCCGATGTTGTCATTACTTCGTCAATCGAGCACACATCGAACAATCTTGCGTGGCAGTACAATACTGAAGCGCAAGTCGTGGAAGTACATGCTTTTGAAGACGGCTCACTTGACTACAATGATTTGGAAAAGAAAGCCGCAAAGCATGGCAAAAAATTGAAGCTTATTACCATGACTGGTGCGTCAAACCAGACTGGCTATATTCCGGATATTCAAAAACTTTCGAAAGTCGCACATAAATACAACGCATTACTTTTTATCGACGCCGCTCAACTTGCCCCGCACCGAAAAATGGATATGAAGCAGGACGGTATTGACGCTCTTGCTTTTTCCGCTCACAAAGTCTATGCCCCTTTTGGTATTGGCGTCCTCGCCTTGCCAAAGTCTTTGCTCGACACTATTCCTGCTGACCCTGGTGGTGGCTCAATCGACATGATAAGTGAAAAAGATATTCTCTGGGCACCACCGCAAGAGCGTCACCAAACTGGCACGTGGAATGTTACAGGGATTATCGCGCTAGCCGCCAGTTGTAAAGTGCTCATGGACGCAAGTTGGAAAGCGGTGGAAAAACACGAGCGTGAGTTGGTTAAATACATGGCTGAACGTTTACCAAAAATTCCTAACATCACTATACATGTGCCACCTGAAAAATATCTTACTGAAAATCGGATCGGCACATTTCCGTTTAACATCGCAAGTATTCACCACGCCCAGCTTGCATCCATTTTGGAACACGAGTACGGCATAGAAACACGTGCTGGCACCATTTGCAATCATCGTCTTGTTCGTCGTTGGTTCAAAATTTCTGACGCCGAACAAAAAAAGATAGAACAAGAAATTGCAAATGGTAACCGTCTTGCTTCTTATGGAATTGTGCGAGCAAGTTTTGCTATCCATAATACAAAGAAAGATATTGATTTGTTGCTCACTGCTCTAACTGAAATTGCAAAAAATGGTCCAAAGTTAAAATATAAGCCGGTACCTAACGAGGAAATTTTTGTGCCGATAACAAAGAAAAAATATGACAAGTGAACAACCGCCAAAAATTTCTTGCCAGCTTTGTGGAGGAACACATCCGACCGATGAACACGAGACACAAGCACGTCCAGAATCGCCACCAGATCAAAAAGAAAGAACTACCAACGTCGCACCAGAGGATTTGAATTATGATCGGTACGAAGCAGAGAAATATGACGATGACATACGCCGATCAATCCCCGGTTACGAAGAAATGCATAAAGAAATTGACGATGTTGTGACAGAGTACGTAGCGAATAACAAAGTCGATAATGTGCTTGATCTTGGTGTTGGGACAGGACTGACCGCAGAAAGATTGCTTAAATTTACCCCCGATGCAACACTAACCGCTGTAGATTTTTCTGCGCAAATGATGAAGGGTGCAGAAAAACGACTTGCCGACGCAAAGAAAAAATTCTTAATCGGTGATTATTCAGAAATTGATTTCGGCAAAGATTATGATGTCGTTGTATCTGTAATAGGTCTTCATCATCAAAATGACGAGGGCAAGAAAAAAATGTTCCAAAGAATTTATGACGCGCTCAAGCCCGGTGGTATTTTCATTTTTGGCGATTTAGTTACCTACAAAGATCCCAAAAAAGCAACCACAAACGAGGAAAAACATTTTCAATTTCTACGCGAAAACGCACGCGACGAACAATCGTTGAAAGAATGGGAGGAGCATCATCGGGAGAAAAATTTACTCGCGCCAATAGAGGATCAAATTGAATGGCTCAAAGAAGCGGGTTTTTATGAAGTTGAAGTAAAGTTTGAACACCTGAACACAGCATTGATTGTTGCGAAGAAATAATTAGGAGTTGGCGGGGCGCAATTCACCCTCTAACCCCCTCTTGCGCCCCGCCAACATTGAATAAAAGAAATTGGCCTTGCGGAAAAGTGATTTTCTTTCAGAAAATAAAAGGAAAAGCATACATCGTACAACAGCACGATATCCGGTTCGCGCTTGGCTAACGCCAAATGCTCACCCAAATTTTCACTCCACTGCGTTTCGTGAAAACTTCGGATATCGGCGACGTTGAACGAAATAGCAAACATTTTGATAAATTTTTTTCAAAAATTTAAGTCACAATTTTATTTTTCCAATCCATCTGTATGGAACGAGAGCCATCTTCACAAGAAAATCAAAAGCAAGAATTAATAGAAGGTCTTAGCCGCCTAAAAACTGACTACAAAGACGGCATTCCTGATGAAATCAAACATTCAGTATCAAAAGATTCTGGCTGGAAAGTTCAAAGAGGGGTTTGGTTTCAAGCGGTGGCTTTAAGATTATCAGATATATTAAGAAGACAATACGGCGGCGAAGCCATTATTCCAAAGGGACTCTTTGACGAGGTTCTCGTATATTATAGAAAACTTGTAAACGATGATAATCCCTTAAAGCAAAGACTTACTGTCCAATCAGATATAGATGAAGCAGAAGCCATAATAGATAAGCTAATAACGGAATTGGAAAAATAAAATTATAAATATTTTGCTACGCAAAATCAAAATGTTCGCTACATCGTTTAACAGCGTGTATGCGTTCCAAGACATGATGCACGGGCAAGCAAATTGAAAAACCCCGCTTCTTTTGATACAGTAGATAAGGATGCGGGGTTTTCAACATCGCATACACGCGAACGTTATACGCAATTCAAAAAATATTTTTCTACTATGAATATTGAGATAGGCTTTCAAAATATGGATAAATTTGATTTTTTCTTTATTATAGGGGGGATAATTGTGTTTTCTTCCGTTCCGCTTCAGAAAACGATTTATTTATAAATTCCTAACATTTAATCTTAGGTATGAGCTTCCGTTACAATCCAATTCAAAGATGGGCAAAAATTATTTATAGGAAATTTAATCCTGTTCCCGGCTCGCCTTGGACTAAAGGTCATGTTGATGACATTTGTAAAATTAATTTAGTCCCGCCTGAAACCTTGAAATCTTTTTTTGCGAGTTGCATAAAAACGCTCCAAGACCTCAAGGGAGAAAATGTTGGCGATTATCTTGAGTTTGGAGTTTTTAATGGCTCATCTTTAGGTAGTGCATACCTCACAGCAAAAAAGTTGAATATAAAATCAATGAGGTTTTTCGGCTTTGATGCTTTCAAGGGATTGCCTAAAGGTACAGATGAAGAACATGATGTTCTGCAAAAAGGATTTTATGCTTGCTCTTTTGAGAAGATGAAAGAATGCTTGAAAAGAAGAGATGTTAATCCTGAAGAAGTAACTTGGGTTAAGGGTTGGTACAACGAAACCCTCAATAATAAAACCATAAAGAACCACAACATCAGTAAAATTGGCATTGTCTTTGTTGATTGCGATACTTACAGCTCATCAAAAGCAGTTTTTGATTTTCTTTCTCCTCTTATTACTGCACCAGCAATCTTTTGTTTAGATGACTGGAAATTATATGATATGGACATAAAAGGTACTGGCGAATACAAATCATTTAATGAATTTTTAGAAGCCAATACTCATTTAGAAGCCAAGGAAATTAAATCATATAACAGAAAATCAAAATCATTTTTAGTACAACCAAAAAAATAAGTGAAGAATATGGGAAAAATCAATGTAGCAATCATCGGAGTAGGAAGTTTCACCAAAGCATTGGTTGAGGGTGTTTCTTTCTATACTAAAAATCCTGAAGAAAAAACGGGGTTATTACATCCTAAAATTGGAAATTACAAAGTCAAAGATATTAATTTTGTTTGTGCTTTTGATGTTGATGAGAGAAAAGTTGGTCAAAAACTACACAAAGCAATTTCTCTGGGCATGAATGTTACCCAAGAAATTACAACACCGATAAATTATGACGCTCTTGTTTATAGAGGTCCAACACTTGACGGCGTAATTGATGAAATGAAAGGCAGTTTTGTCCATGAAAGCAAAAAGCCCGTTGTTGATGTCGCAAAAATTCTCAAAGAAACAAAAACCGATGTTGTAGTTAATCTTGTGCCGTCTGGAAGTGACCAAGCTACTCATTTTTATGCAGAAGAAGCACTAAAAGCAGGTTGCAGTTTTATTAACTGTATTCCAACGCCACTTGCAACTGTTTCTAAATGGAGAAAAAAGTTTGAGGATAAAGGACTTGTGCTTTTGGGTGATGATACAAAAAGTCAACTCGGTGCGACAATTCTTAACAGATTTTTGTTACAACTCTTAAAAATGAGAGGTATCAAAGTTACAAAAACACACCAAGAAAATCGTGGCGGTAACGCAGACCATTTCAATTTATTATACAGATTTGCTCATAAAGAAAAATCAAAAAGCACGGCACTAAAGAAGTTTTTAGGAAAAGATGACGCTGAACCGACTGTCAAATTTTCATATACTGGAGAACCCTCAGGACATAAATTGGTCAATCTTGTAATTGAAGGCGAAATTTTCGGGCGTACACCAATTTTTATCACTTCTGTAATTGAAGATGAAATCAGTATCAACGGTGCTGGAACTGTTGTTGACGCAATTAGAATTGCCAAATTTTTAGTTGATAAGAAAAGACAAAAAGAAGCATTTAAAGCATGCCCTTTCTTGATGAAAACTCCGCCCGAACATATGGCAGATTCAGAGGCGCTGGAAGCATTTAACAAATTGTTTAAAAATTCTAAATAATGAATTTGAAAAATGAAATTCACCCCTAACCCCTCTTTCATTTTTCAAATAGAAAAAATCAAATTTACAATCAATGAAGAAAGCCTATCAGATAAACGAGAATGAAAAATATTTTTTGAACAGCGTATAACAGCGTGTATGCGGTTCGGCTCGCCCCTCATCCAAATTGAATAACCCCGCCTCTTTTGATACAGTAGATAAGGATGTGGGGGTTTTAATTTCGCAAACACGCGAACGTTATAATATATGATCTCGATATGGGCGTATCTGGATTCGAACCAGAGACCTTTACAATGTCAACCCGCCTTCATCCCTCCTTTGTTGTGACAGTTCCGATGACTAATGTAACAATGGTGGGTGATACTTGCAATCAGATATAGTTCTTGTTTCCGGCGACACCAATAACGATTCAAAACTTGATACTACCGAAACATGAACCTACACTTGTCAGTCAAGACTTATATATTATCCAAAAAAAACAGACTGCCTAGGTGAATGTTGAATGCTAGTGCAAGAGTTTTGGCGGTTTTACGCCATCAGCACAAAGAGAGACCAATGTTGAAAACATTGGTTTTTTCTTACTATTGACAGGTTAAGGCCAATGTTATACACTTAAATAGTTAATTAGTTAAATAATTATTTAACTGATTGGTGAGTATTTTTGATAGGTTTACGTAGCGTTCCGTGCTTCTTCCGAGTGTTTATTACCGCTCTTTACAGCATACGCAGACTTAAAGACACAGTAAATTTCCTTCTGATATCGGGCATATCTTTCGGCTTCCTCTCCCTATGTGTGGGCCCATAATGTGATCTCGAAAGTTTACACACCGTTCTTTCAATCGCGACGGGTCGCACTTCATTGTGCCTTCACTAAAACCAGACGCACTTTCTCTTGTTTTCGACAATATTGTCGAGATTCGAAGATAAGAGAAACTCACAATCAGTATGCCAGATAGCGTATCAACGATGGTATATACTTAAATTATATAATAAATAAGCAAATATTAAATTGATGGTTATATGCTTAATAAAAAAGAAATTATTAAAAGTCGCAACATATTTAGTGAAACCGACAAAAGTATGGCGGCAGCCTTTAAGATACTTGGTGATGTCAATCGCTATCGTATCTTTCGCATTCTTGCCAAGCAATCAAAAATCTCTGTTAGTAGTATTGCGCGAATCTTGAATATCTCCATACCTTTAGCGTCGCAACACGTAAGAATTTTAATGCATGCCGGTATGATAAAAAAAGAGAGAGAGGGGAAAAAAGTTTTTCCCAAACTTGAACACAGCAATCCGTTTGTCCAGGCCATTGTTAAAACAATTCAGGAGGTTATGAAATCAACTTAATTAGCTTGATAATAAAAGAAGCCAAATTATTAATAACAAATTATCTGTGACCAAAAATACTTTACGTATATTTATCGCAGCCACCGCTCTAATAATTTTGGGCGCCGGGTGCTCCTCACAATTCTCCGCGCGGAAGTCGGCGCTCAACACAGAATCAACCGCAACTTTCACCATCAAAGAATTGGGGATAACCTTACAAATACCAGCAATATATAAAGATGATTTGGCATATGAAATAAAACCAGCTACGCAGAACGGAAGAACGGTGTATATGTTTTCAAGGAGTATTATGGAAAAAGATGCTACTTGTGGGCCAGGGTCAATTGGTTTCATCGTTCAGAGTAAACAGCTTTACACTACAGAAGGTTCAGACACACGAAAGCCAGTGCCTGGCCATGATATTAAAATCGACGATGCCTATATTACTATAGATGGCCCACAGGATTTGTGTACAAAGGACAAGGAATTGCAGGGGGCTCTTAACGATCGTATTGAGGCCTTGCGTGCTGCTGTTTCAACTATTTTACCAGTTGAAGGAACTGAGTCCTTTTAATGATCAATAACTTATTCATTAACTAAAAAACATATGGAACAAACAAAATCCAATACAGTATCGGTCGTCCTCGCTATCGTCATAACCGCAATTGTAGTGGGAGGTGGAGTTTACTACTGGCAGACTAAAAATTCCGCCGTGGAAACAGTCATTCTACCGTATAATGGAAGTCCCGGCCCCAGCGATCCAACTCCAGCTACACAAAAATCACTTGAGGAGTATTTCGCAACAAGAGATCAGTTTCGAAACGATGGAATAACAAAGGATCCTAGTGAACTGGGATTAAAAGAATTAGCAAATATTGCAGTTACATGCCCTGATAGTGCGGGTACGCCATGTGGCGGTAATCTTCTCATTCTATCAAAAGATTCGCTACATTCAGGCAGCCAAGAATTTTATTTAGCGTTCACAATGGGAACTGGCTATATGTATTATGGCCCATTCATGGATGACCTTCAAAGAATAGTTAATGAAAGCAAAACAATCAAATCGCTTGAAAGATCTTACTAAGAACCAGCCCAACATCAGCGAACAGCGTGTATGCGGTTCCGCTACACTTCACCCATATCCTGCTTCGCTAAAGCTACGCAGGACATCGCACACACGCGAACGTTAAGTGAAATAGCTACAAATTTCTTCTTTATTTAGATTTTTTTAGCAATTTATTTCAAAAGTCGAATTAACTCAGAATTTTATAATCAATCTATTAACTAAATATTATGAATCAAAAAACATTAATCGCGATTTTAGTGGTTGTTGTCATCATCTTAATCGGCACAACTGTGTATTTTACGACAATAAATAAAGCAAGCCAGCCAGTTGCGCAAACACAACCAGTAAATCAAGAACAAGAGGCTCGCCCGCTTGCTGATTGTAGCAAGTTAGGTTCTTCATGGACACAGTTCTCGAATAGCGG
>DNKR01000029.1:28056-51396 GCA_003497135.1 Candidatus Uhrbacteria bacterium
GCACTACCGAATTAAAGGAAACTGGAATTAGTCCAGAGGCAATGGTAGGTACAATCTATTACATTAGTTTTTCAGACGCTCCCGCTCAACCATTGGTCAATAACAACCCATATCCGCTCATCAGTTATTCAACGCTCGATTTTCAGACGCTTGGGGACAGCGATGTTGGTCCAGGAATGGATTGGAAAGCATTGGATTTCAGCAAAAGCGAAACCGAACTCGCTCTCCTCTTTCCAAACGAAAACGCCACCGCCCAGAAACTTACCGTGAATGGCAAGCAAATACTCAAAGTAAACCGTGATTTAATAGAACCGCTGTCGGGGGAACGCATAACACCGCTTGATTACTTCATGCCAGATGTCGTTATAAATGGTGCAACATACAATTTGCACATCATTGGTTCGCCTGAACAAGAAGCTGATCTTGATAAACTACTGGAATCAATGGTTTTTTAAAGGTGGAAAAATCAGCACAACTATTGCCTAACAGCGTGTTTGCGGCTCGGCTGAGGCCTCGCCCATATGGCGCAATGATGAGAAAAATTGTACCATTGCGCCACATCGCATACTGCGGAACGTTAGGCGCAATATCATTTTATCAATTTTTCTCTTATGGCTGACGCAATATTATTAAACAACGAAGATTATCACATTAGCGAGGACGGCCTTCCTTGCCTTATCCACTATGCACCAAAGGCTGGCGGCTCTCATTTTTCGGTTGCAATGGTCGCTGACTTGTTTTTAAGTGGGTCAAAGATACTTTTTCTCACAGCGTATTCAATGGCCAAGGATAATTTTTTGCAACAGATTAAAGGAAGTGAATCAAAAACTGCTTTTGTCACTGAAGAAAGTCAGCTAAATACTGATGCACAAGCAATTATTCTAGAAAGTGGTAATGAAAAATTATTTTTACAGGCTGTTAAAAAGCTGGATGATTTAAACGAACGTGTTGTACTTGTGAAAAACATGGAAGTATTCAGCGACGCAGTTTTTGATTCTTGTTTGAAACTGCAAAAAATTATCCTTTCGGGAGACCTCGATAAATGTTCAGCCAAAAAACAAATCAGCGACAAGCAGTACAAAACAATCGTTCTTTTCAGTAAGTCTGAAACTCCATTGAAAGTCGAGCCGCCAGAACTAGAAAAGTACACGGGTTATCTATGGAGTGACGGCAAGGAAGGCCTTGTAAGCGTAAAGATGGAAAATTGATTAAAATGATACTCTTCGCCCGCCCTTCGGGACGTTGCACTAAATTTAAGCCCTTCGGGGAATATAACAAGGATTATGAGGTTACGAAGTCTTGCAGACTTCTCCACCCAAATTGCTCCCCTAGGTCGCAACATCGCATAGCCAGAAACGTTATACGAAATGCATTTAAGGAACTCTTTGAATAAGACAAAACAAAATTTCTTTTTCTTTTTTTATAAGGGGAAATATGGTGTTTTCTCCGCTCAGCTACGAAAACGATTTATTAATATATAATTTTATACACATAGCACCGTATCTATCTGTAAAACTGGTATTGACTTCAAAACTAGAATTTGCTAAGATTCAAACATAATCTATGAAATCCAACCGAAGCATAATTTCATTGAATTGGTGGTGGGCTTTGCAGACTTACTCGCAAAGTCCTAGTTTTGCTTTGGCCTAACATATCTTCTTAAACCTAGCCATCAAAACTCCTCTCGGACTTCGCGATAGGAGTTTTTCGTTTGTGTTGATGGCTGGATATTTTACCAAAATGTATAGCCACCAGTACGAACGTCGTGCTGGATAGTTCCTTCACAATCAAAACAGGAGGCAATCATGAAAAATGGCAAGGCCGAAAACCTCGGCATTCTCTCAGCGATTCGCGGAATTAACGTTCCAAGATTCGTCGTGCTTCGCCCTGGCATGTCCGAGAGCGAACAAGTTGAGATCATCCGTGGGTTTCTGAAAACTCGCCACGGAAATACAGTCGCGGTTCGCAGTAGTGCGGATCTGGAAGATTCTTCCAGCGCATCGTTCGCCGGAATGTACATCACAAGACTTCGTGTTCAGTGGACTGAACAAGCAATCCGCGCTGCAGCCGATGAGGTACGTAGTTCCGGAACGCAGAAAACGGAAGTTGTGACTCATTACGCAGAACAGCGAGGTTTGGAACTCACCGATTCTGGTGTATCGGTCATCGTTCAGAAAATGATTGAAGCCGAAATGAGCGGTGTCATCTTCTCGCATGATCTCGCCAAAGCCGACGGCTACTATGCCGTTTCGGTCTCAAGCGGAGTTGGAGAGACGATCGTCGGCGGTGCGGCTAACGGCCGACTCATTCGGATCGCTCGCGGAGTAAAGCTCGCAAGTGTGAAGGATGTATGGCTCCGGAAGCTCATCGTCGCCATGAAGGCAATCGAGCGGCGATTCCGGTCGTCCAGCCTTGATGTAGAGTTTGCCGTTCAGGGCGACACACTCTATATTCTCCAGTGCCGACCCATCACCACTGCGCAGGCAGCAATGGACAATGCATCGGAGAAGTTGCTGATCGAGCGGATTAAATCGGTCAATAAGCTGGTCGTATCCCGTTTCCGCGGCGATGTGCTTGGCGACATGATCGACATCAATCCCGTTGAGTTGCTTGGAATTGCTCCAACGCCGCTCGACATCTCAATCTTCAAGTACTTGTTCGCCGATAATATCGTCGAACGGGTGCGGCGAGACATGGGATACAATCCACTCGACATCGGAGTGCTTCGCGTGGTAGAGGGCAAGCCATATGTATCCATGCGAGCGGCGGCGTTCAGCTTTCGCCCGTGTGGAATCTCTGACGAGATTTACGAGCGAATGGTTCGCGTTTATCGGAATGTGCTCGTAAACAACTCAGCGCTTCAGAGTCGTGTGGAGTTTGACGTGTTCGCTATGGGCTGTGGTGAAAAGCTCGAAGGAGTAATGCAGGAAGCGCAGTTCAACGATGGCGAAAAGTTAATCGTCCGAGAAGCATTTCTGCGCATTGGTGAGGTTTTCTCGCGAGTGTCCACAGCGCAAGCGGAAAACTTTGATACATTCGCTACCGACTACGAGCAACGCACCGCATCTATGGGTGACGCTTCGTTAAGTGCTATCCTAGAGCATGTTGCGCACGGCACGGAAATGTTTGCCCGTGTCGCACGCCTCGCTTTCTACTGGAAGAGCAGGTTCGAGGAGTTGCACCCGCGTGAAGATCTCAACGTTCTGATGAGTGGACACATTCGTTCGGTGAACGAACGACTTCAATCCGATTTGGTGGCGTGTCGAAACGGCACGATCGCCAGAGAGGAAGTCGTCGAGCGGTACGGACACCTGCGGCCTGGGCAGTTCAGTGTTTTTGGCGAATCCTACGCGGATGACCCGAACACTTATCTGTTTGCTCAAATGGAACGGGCGGAAGTGACTCAGTCGCAAAGACACGCCCATGTGTTCGAGGACACGACTGAGTTCAGGCACATTGTGACGTTCATGGAAGCCCGTGAGCGCATGAAGTTCCTGTTCAGTCGGTCGTTGCATCTCTTCGCGACAAAATTCAAGTGCCAACTCGCACAACGAGGAATCTCCGAGTGCGATGCGTCTCGAGTGAGTTGGGAAGAGCTGTGGGCGTGCTTAAGCGATTCAACATCCTTGAGCTCGAGCCAAGCCGAGCATGAACCTCCTGTTTTGCTGCCTGATGTGATAATTCCAGGTCTCACTAATCTTGAGGTAGTCATGTTCAGCGAAGCGATGCCATCGTACATCACTAACTCAACCGTAAAGGCACGCGTGTGCGTGATCGAGCGATTGGGGGTGAAAGCCGATGTCAGGGGTGCTCTAGTTCTGCTGCCGAATGCAGACCCCGGCTACGATTTCCTATTTCACTCCGGTGCGGTAGGAATCATCACCAAAGTCGGGGGCCCTGCATCACACATGTGCATTCGGTCCATCGAACTTCAGATGCCCGCGTGCATAGGTTGCGGCGAAAGCGTGTACCAAAAGTTGGCGGCGGCCAATTCGGCTGTTCTCGACTGCGCAACGCGACAGATCATCGTTCTCGATTAGTACGAGGGTGGAAACTCAACGCAGTTTCCACCCTCATTTTTTTATTGTATAATAATGTTATGAATAAACTCATCGTATTTATTTGCAATGGTAACATCCATCGTTCCGTTATAGCGGCCGAATCTTTGAAAAAAATTTTGAAAGAACGCAAAATCGGTGCGGGATTTTTGGTTGATTCTTACGGGTTGCAGGGAACAAAAGGAACTGAATTGCCAAAACACAAACATCTTTCGGAATATCTAAAAGAATGGGAAGCTGCAAAATCAACATTGCGAAAACTCAACATTGATATAAGTAAGCACAGTTTCCAAAAAATCTCGGGAACTATCATGAAAAAGGCAAGCGTGGTTATCGCTATGGATAGTAAAGTATATTCAACAGCAAAAAATTCTCTGATAAATCAATTTCCGAATTACGCATGGAAAATTCATCGTTTTTCAGAACTGACTACGCGTCACAGAGCTATTAAAGACCCTGCCGGGAGCAGTGATGAAATGTTACATAAAAAAATAATCAAAAACATTTATTTTACGTTGAATAAAAAATACGAAAATATATTAGGATGGACAAAATAAATTTCCCTAGCCGATTTTGAGCGAGCGGGCAAAAAAATGGAGTATCGCACATTTCATTTTTAGAAGGAAAATATTCTAATATTTTGTTGAGTAGCAATGGACGCGGCGATAAAATAACCACTCAAAGAAGATAAACAAAAAAATTCCTCAATAATAATCCTAACAACTACTGGGTAAACTCGGATAGTTTTGAAAATCTAATTTCTGATTTAAAATAATGTGTTTTGGACTTCGGGCATTCACCACTAACCCATCTGCCCTTCGCCCAAAATCAATTTACAAATCCCCACATAAGTGTATAATCAATTCACCTAAACAAACCCTATGCCGTATCTCAAATTCATCTCCGATAAAGACCTTTCATCGGCTGTCGCTGGTGTGGTCAAAATCATTGAATCAGCCGAGCACGACGCACAGGTGAAGCTCTACAAAAATGTCATTGATCCATTTTCAGCCCTTTTTCACGGCATGACACGTTCAATTTCTTTCAAGGACTGGGTTGAGCAAGAAAAAGCCAGACAAACACAGAAAACCATGCAAAACGCCATTGGTGATTTTCATCAAAAAATATTGGGAGCTATTCCTGGCTGGAAAAATTTAGGAGCTGGCGGCGGACTCGATGTTGTGAGTAAAAAAATGAAGATCGTGGCCGAGATAAAAAACAAATACAATACCACAAAAGGCAATCACATGGTCGCAGTGTATGACGCCGTTAAGTCAACGCTAAAAATTTCAGCGTGTATTGATTATACCGGCTACGTGGTGGAGATTATTCCAAAAGGGAAGAAGCCATATGATAAGCCGTACACTCCTTCTGATAACAAGACGAAGAAAAGACGACCGTCAAATAAAAAGATTCGGGTGATTGATGGCAAGAGCTTTTATACACTCGCTACTGGCAGAAAACACGCCTTACAGGAGCTATTTGAGGTTCTGCCACAGGTTATCGCTGACAACCACAATTACAAACTAAGCCTGAAAGAGGCGAAAGAGTACTTCAAACTGTTTGAAAGAGCCTTTTCCACAGAATAACCTTTGCCTATGCAATGGTTATTTGGTATAATGATGATAGAGTAAAACTCTATCATTTTTATGCCAAACATTACTCAAAGTATTACTGCCGGAGTTGCTGCCCTAAAATTGGGAATTTCTGTGGACACAATTCGCCGGTGGGATAAAAAAGGTTTAATAAAATCTTTTCGAGATGAGCGAAATGATCGGATGTTTAGCTTGGAGGAAATAAGACGAATACAAAACAAAACTCAAGGCGACAAAAAAAGTAAATTTAAAATTTTGAAAAATAAGATCGTATCTAAATACACAGCGATTGAATTGTTTGCCGGTGCCGGTGGAACAGCGTTAGGAATGGAACATGCTGGGATTCGGCATGTACTACTCAATGAGTTTGATAAACACGCCTGCGCAACGCTTCGAAAAAATAAACCAGACTGGAACGTAGTAGAGGGTGATGTACGAAATCTCACCTTCAGCGAGGGGCAGGCCGACATTGTCCAAGGCGGCTTTCCTTGTCAGACTTTTTCATACGCTGGCAAAAAAATGGGTTTTGAGGATATACGCGGTACACTATTTTTTGAATTTGCTCGATGTGTCAAAGAAGTGCGGCCAAAGATTGCCATCGGTGAAAATGTAAAAGGCTTACTCAATCACGATAATGGCAGAACACTAAAGACCATGGTTGGTGTCCTTGAAGAGCTAGGCTATAAAGTGCGATACAAAGTTTTGCGATCTCAATATTTGGATATACCCCAAAAACGAGAGCGTCTTATCATTATTGGTGTCCGAAAAGATTTAGATATTCCAATTTCATTTCCGAAAGAAAAAGACTATATTATTCCGCTTCGAGAAGCGCTGCATAAATGTCCAAAATCACCAGGCCAAGAATATCCAGAAAAAAAGAAAAAAATAATGGAATTAATCCCGCCGGGCGGGTATTGGCGCGAATTACCTGAACATTTGCAGAAAGAGTACATGGGGGCGAGTTTTTACATGGGTGGGGGCAAGACTGGGATGGCACGACGATTATCATGGGATGAGCCATCACTGACGCTCACCTGTAGTCCTGCTCAAAAACAAACTGAACGCTGTCATCCAGATGAGACACGCCCGCTTACCGTACGAGAATATGCTCGCATACAAACATTCCCAGATAGCTGGGAATTCGCTGGCTCTGTAGGTCATCAGTATAAACAGATTGGTAATGCTGTGCCAGTAAACCTCGGTTACTATATTGGCGACACGATCATTAAAATGCTAGATGGCGAGATTCTTGAAGAAGAAGTTCCTGAACCAATCTTTGCCCAGCAACAATTGTTTGCCTTTGCAACATAGATTGAATAAGGAAAGTGCTTCATTGATATTTTTTTTTGTGTCTCAGGGCATTCACCCCTAACCCCTCTTGCCCCTCGCCCAAACGGAAAAATCAAATCCGCTTTCTTTTAAAAGCAATTCGCTGAGGCGAATTAAAGGAAAACATGTACATCACATAACACAGCGTATGCGGTTCGGGCTTTTCTAAAGCCATCTCCAATATTTGCTACGGAAAACATCGCATACACGCGAACGTTAGACAAAATGCTGTTACGAAAACAGCGCATCGCCTAACACGCGTATCTGGTTCCGGTGAACGGCCAAGCAGTTTATCGGGTGAAATTTGGGGGGTTGGTCATTTATTTTTTTCTCGTATTATCTTATGTCAGAAGTATCAGGATACAATCACGACGCACAGCGGGAAGTTAAAAAAATCGATAAAATCAGGTTGACTGGCTTCGACATGGACTATTTTAAATCACTGGAAGGTGAGGATGGTTGGATAGCACTGGGCCAGGAGAATTGTACGAATCAGCACTATTTCACAGTCTGCGCTGAAGATGGTACTAAGGTCGGGATAGCCGGGGTCTATGATACCGAAGACGATCAGAACATCACCCACACGGTCGTCGATCCGAAGTATCGGGGGCAAGGTCTGGCTGCAAAATGCAAAGATGCCCTTATGGATTCACTGGGCTTGCCCTTCGTCACGCTCACAATCAGCCTAGACAATACCCCGTCACTAAAAGCCGCTGAAAAACTTTCTGGAGTACAAAAAGTCAGTGACGCTAAATATGAGGCTGATTTTCATAAAGCCAAGTTCATGTTTACTCGTGCCGAAAAAAAATAAATTGCCAAAATTTTGTAAATTTTTCATTACATCGCCTAACAGCGTGTATGCGTTCCCAGATATGATGCACTGGACAAGCAAATTGAAAAACCCCGCCTCTTTTGATACAGTAGATAAGGATTCGGGGTTTTCAATTTCGCATACACGCATACGTTAAGCAACATAAGTAACCTATAACAATGAAACGCATTATTCTTGCTTCTGGTTCACCACGAAAAAAAGAGATTCTTTCAAAACTTGGATTGCCTTTCGAAGTTATACCTTCGTCGTACGAAGAGGATATGACAGCAAAATCAGATCAATATGAACTTGCAAAGTTTTTGAGTCTAGGAAAGGCAAGAGATGTTGCAAAACAGATCGATGGCGCAGCGATAGTAATTGGTGCCGATACATTTGTTTCGTTCGATGGGAAATTCCTTGGAAAGCCAAAAAATGAAAACGAAGCAAGAATAATGCTCGAGCAACTGAGCGGAAAGACACATGAGATTATTACCGGAGTTACACTCATCGACACATCAACATGTACCGAAATAAACGAAGCATTAGTCAGTAAAATTATGCTACGCCTAATCTCACCTGATGAAATCGATGGCTACATCAAAACCGGAGAGCCTCTTGATAAAGCAGGTGCTTATGCTATACAAGAGAGAGGAGCTGCATTTGTGGAACGCATTAATGGCGACTTTTACACGGTCATGGGTCTTCCGCTTTTCTTTGTTGCGCAAAAGCTAAAAGAGTTGGGTGTTAAGTTATTTTAGTTACGTTGCCTAACAGCGCGCCAGCGGCTCGTTACACTCGTCCAAATACTTCTCATACACGCGAATGTTAAGAGCAATCGCTGTACCCTACTGCAACTATGAAACTATATCTATCATCTTATAAAATCGGGGACAACATGGAAGAGCTAAAAGGGCTAATGTCAGCGTCCAACAAAAAAATGGGTTATATTCCCAATGCGCTAGACTTTACCGGTGCATACTCGGAAAGACGAAAAAAGCACATCCAGTCCGACATGGACTCACTCGAACATCTTGGCTTTGAAGTTGAAGAACTGGATTTACGAAATTACTTCAACAAACAAAAGGAATTGAAATCCAAACTGGATACCTTGGGAGGTATTTGGGTAAGCGGTGGAAATACTTTTGTTCTTCGCCAAGCCATGCGACTAAGCGGCATGGATGAAATTGTAAAACAGCTAGCCAGTCGAAAAGACTTTTTATATGGAGGCTATAGTGCTGGCTGTTGTGTGCTTTCCTCAAGCCTGAAAGCTTACGCAATCGTAGATGATGCCACAGACACACCTTACCAGGAACTCAAAGAAACAATTTGGGATGGTCTGGGCCTTATTGATTATGCCTTTTTGCCGCATTTTGAATCGGATCACCCAGAGTCCGTTGACGTTAGTAAAGAAGTTGAGTTTTGCATTAAAAATAACATCCCCTTTAAAACTATCAGTGATGGAGAAGTGATTATAGTGCAATAAGGAATGGGTACAGCGCTTGCTCTTAACAGCGGCTTTACGGTTCGGGCCGGCCATTTGAAACGGCCCCCATCTCCCATATTTGCCAGCAGTCGCCCTTAGGGCATATTATGTCGATGACAAGCTTCGCATACACGCGAACGTTAGCTGAAATTGGGCTATCTATTATCCATGATCAATGGTAAGCTTTTAATAATCAATAACTCATTCATTAACCCAAAAAAATATGGAACAAACAAAATCCAATACAGTATCGGTCGTCCTCGCAATCATCATCACCGCAGTTATTGTCGGTGGTGGAGTTTATTGGTGGCAAAACAAGGAAAATCAGCCAGTGCCAACACAACAAGGAAATCAAGAACAGGAGGCTCGCTCGCTTGCTGATTGTAGCGAGTTAGGTTCTTCGTGGACACAGTTCTCGAATAGCGGAACCTCGTTGTCATTCTGTTATAGAACTTCGTGGGGCACTACCGAATTAAAGGAAACTAGAATTAGTCCAGAGGCAAAGGTTGGCACAATCTATTACATTAGTTTTTCAGACGCTCCCGCTCAACCATTGGTCAATAACAACCCATATCCGCTCATCGGTTATTCAACGCTCGATTTTCAGAGTCTTGGGGACAGCGATGTTGGTCCAGGAATGGATTGGAAAGCATTGGATTTCAGCAAAAGCGAAACTGAACTCGCTCTCCTCTTCCGGAATCAAAACGCCACCGTCCAGAAACTTACTGTGAACGGCAAACAAGTACTCAAAGTTCACAGTGATTCCATAGAACCGCTGTCACAAAAACGTGTAACACCGCTTAATTACTTCATGCCGAATGTTGTTATCAATGGAACAACATATAATCTGCACATCAACGGTTCGCCTGAGCAAGAAGCTGATCTTGATAAACTATTGGGATCAATGGTCTTTTAAAGGTAGAAAAATCAGCACAACTATCGCTTAACAGAGCATGTATGCGGTTCCGCTTCGCTCCGCCCAAATTGAAAAACCCCGCCTCTTTTGATATATTAGATAAAGATGCGGGGTTTTTAATTTCGTTTACACGCGAACGTTAGCTGAAATATTCCTTAAAAGAAATTATTTTTGTTTTTTATAAGGAAACGATTTTATTAAATACATCCCCCGCAATAAATTACTATGAATTTTAATTTTTATTACATAAAATTAATTACATTTATAATTATCGCGCCACTCTTAATTGCGGCGCTAATCTTGACTTTTATTAAATCGCCATCTCCGCCAGCTACCGATGAAAATAATAGCTGCCACCAAACAAATCTTCCTTATCAAGATCCGACTTTAACAATTGACCAAAGAGTTACCGACTTAATGAATAGAATGACCGTCGCGGAAAAAATAGGCCAGATGGTTTTGGTTGAAAAAAATAGCATCCACGATATTAATGATATTACTCAATATAATCTTGGAGCGCTATTGAGCGGCGGCGGAGCCGGACCAAAACAAGATATTCCCTTGGCTTGGCTTCAAATGACAAATGAGTTTCAGTCCGCTGCAAAAAACACCTGTTTAGGTATCCCTCTTTTATATGGTATTGACGCCATCCATGGCCATGGCAATGTTTTTGGAGCCACAATTTTTCCTCATTTTATCGGTTTGGGCGCCACCAAAGATCCGGATTTAGTTAAACGAGTGGCCGTGGCCACTGCCGAAGAAATGGCTGCCACTGGAATTTATTGGAATTTTGCTCCCAATCTTGATGTGGCGAAAGATATCCGCTGGGGTAAAACATACGAAACTTTCGGATCAGATACGGCCAATGTAGCGCAACTTGGACTGGCTTATTTAGAGGGAACACAAGATTCACCCAATGGCTATTATAATGTCTTGGCTAACCCCAAGCACTTTCTTGGCGGCGGAAATATGGAATATGGCACCTCCCGCAATAAAAAATTCAAAGTGGAAGAGGGAAACATAACCATTGATGAAGAAACTTTGCGCCTGGTTCACATGGTTCCTTTTCAAAAAGCCATCGCTGGCGGCGCGCGAGTCGTCATGGTTGGCACCGCCAGTTGGCAAGGTAAGATAAATTCCGATAATTATCATCTTTTAACGGAGCTACTAAAAAATGAGCTTGGATTTTCCGGTTTTATTGTTTCCGATTGGTACGGAGTTTATCAAATTGAAACAAGTAAATATAATTCTTTGGTGCGAGCGGTAAATGCCGGTATTGATATGGTGATGACGCCATTTGAATACAAAGACTTTATCTCCAACCTGCAAGAAGCTCTAGCTAATGGCGACATCGCCGAAAAACGGTTGGACGACGCCGTCAGAAGAATTTTAACAGTAAAATTTGAAACTGGTTTATTTGACCGCCCTGAAGCCAAGCCGGAAGGTTTGTCTGTTATTGGCAGTTCCGCCCACCGAGAGCTAGCCAGAGAAGCGGTTCGCAAATCTCAAGTATTATTAAAAAATAATAATACTGTCTTACCACTGCCCGTTTCACTCCCAAAAATTATAGTTGCCGGATCAGCGGCAGACAATTTAGGTCGCCAGGCAGGCGGCTGGACAACCGAATGGCAGGGTATAGACGGCAATTATGGTATTTCAGGAACCACCATACTTGAAGCCATAAAAAATACAGTTTCCAAGGACACAGAAGTTGTATATAATAAAAAAGGAGATTTTTCTGAAAAAAATAATCTTGCCGATGTTGGAATTATTGTTGTTGGCGAAAAACCTTATGCCGAGGGCTGGGGAGATAATGCTAATCCAAGCTTAAGTCCTGAAGACCTTTCAGCGATAAATAAAGTTAAAGCAAAAAGCAAAAAAATAATTGTCATAATAGTGTCTGGCCGCCCATTGGACATTAAAGAATATGCCAATAATTGGGATGTAATTATAGCGGCTTGGCTACCAGGAAGCGAGGGGCAAGGAGTGGCGGATGTCTTATTTGGCGATTTTGCTTTTACAGGGACTTTGCCAGTAGATTGGGAACTATAAAAGCCGTACTAATATAAATGGAAAAATAAAACCGATTTTTTAATAGTAAACTAATTTATTCGGCCTATTCGGCCTATTCGTTCAT
Source organism: Candidatus Uhrbacteria bacterium (assembly GCA_003497135.1). GTDB lineage: Bacteria > Patescibacteriota > Patescibacteriia > UBA9934 > UBA9568 > UBA9568. The sequence goes on from DNKR01000029.1 coordinate 40,386, forward strand.
AAACTATCCCATAACCGTGAAATTTGCTATTTTTTTGCAGTTTTTCACGATTATCTTGACAAAAGAGTGAAAAAGGTGTAGAATAAGGATTATATGCCCAAAATATTGCATATTTTTAACATAATCTCTGGTTTACGAGAACGCTATTATGCCGCGGCTGTTGGTAAGCAGGCGCTTTTAAAATTGTTAAGCGAAGCAGAGGTGGCTGAACAGGTTTATAACTCTAACGCTATTGAAAACAGCACTCTCACGCTTGAGGAAACAGAAAAAATACTTTTACAAATAGACTTGGATAGATACATCACTGAACGAGAAATTTTTGAAGCAAAAAATCTGGCGCGGGTTGTGTCCTACATTGACAAAAGAGCCAAAGAGCAGGAACTAACACTTGAGGTTATTTTATCTCTTCATAAAATGTTGATTTCAAATATTCGCGACGACATTGCTGGAAGGTTTAGAAAAGACAATGAATTTGTGCGCGTCAGCAGTCATATAGCCCCCAACCCTAAAGAGGTGGTAGATCGAATGGAAAAAATGCTATCCGAGTACAATGCCGCGAGTCATGAAAATATAATTATACGGATTGCGAAGTTGCATCTCACTTTTGAATATACGCACCCATTCTGTGACGGCAATGGCCGCATTGGGCGCGTTATTAATAATTATTTATTAATACGAGAGGGGTTCGTTCCAATAAACATAAAATTTATTGATAGAAGCAAATATTACGAAGCGTTTAAAGAATTTGATACAAAAGGTACGACTACTATTATGGAAGAAATCGTTGGCAAGGCGCTTACCAACAGCTACTATAAGAGACTTGCGTATCTAGAAGGCGCGCGTATTATGACGCTCGCGGAATACGCAAAAATAAATAAAATTTCGCACTCTAATTTGATTAATAAAGCAAGCCGCCAAACGATAGAAGCGTTTCTTGAAAAAGGTGTGTGGAAGATAGGCGTTGATCAAAATAAATAACAAAACCCCGCCTCTTTTGATACAGTAGATAAGGATGCGGGGTTTTCAACTTCGCATACACGCGAACGTTAGCTGAAATAACAAAATTTTATTCGTAAAATAATCATTATGTCAGAAAAATTAATACCAATTCCGCGCGTTGAGAGTCGAACCCCTAATAGAAATACGATTGAATGGGAAATCCCGGATAAAGTGCTCGCCACTCTTATGTTGGTTAGCAGGGTCGGCTATATGTTTTTAGCTAAAGTAAAACAGAAAAAGAAACATTGGTGGAATAAATCGTGGCAAACTTTTACCACTAACGCCGCCGACCCAGCAACTGCTGTTTTGACGGGGCTAGACTTCCTTGAAAAACACGGCTACACAATAGACCACAATTCAATTGAATTTGGAGAAAGATTTGGTAATCCAGAATATTTAAAACAAATGGGGATGTAAAATTTTTGTTACATCCGATAACACGGCGTATGTGATTCGGGCTTTTCCCGAAAGCCCTCACCCAAATTGAAAAACCTTGTCGCTTTTGATAAACTATATATCTATGGGATTTGAATCGCAATCATTATTTCAAAAACCGACAAAACAGGAATCATTTAAGACACCACAAGAAACTGGTATAAACAAACGCGCCAGAGCGGATTTGGTTGCAATTTACGATAAGCATGCCGATCCGAATGAAAGAATCGCAGAAATAATCAAAAATGTTGAGAGGTTTCATTCTTATATTGATAAAGAAATTTTTTCAGTTGAGAAAATTGAAGATATAAGAAAAGCCCTAATGGCTTGTACAGGGATTCAAGATAAAGAACAATTTATAGATGAGATAATGAAAATTTTAAAACCAGCCATTGATATTCGAGAGGTGTACGCTGATAAGTTCGAAGAGGCCCAAGCAAAAGTCATGAATGAAGAAGGCGGATTTACCGAACTAAACAGGCTGGTGTCTTATGGCAAGTCTGGTCCGACTATTCACATTCACCATGTTCCCGGAGAAACAGTACAAAATAAACGCTCGTTGTATTTAGATGCAATGAGAAAACTTGCCGTTATTGTTAGTGAAGATCCAGGGGTGCAACAAATAGTAGCAACCTCTTGGATAGTTGCAAAAAATCCAAGTATATTTACGATGTCTGGTTTTAATGTTGAAGACGTGAGTCATGAAGTTCGACAGGCGCATTTTGCCGGCGAAAAAAGAGAAATAAAAACTGCTACCATGAATCGGGAAGAATTTTTAAAAAGATTTTTGAAGGAAAAAATTTAAAAATTGCCCCAGTTGCATAAATATGGAAAATAACAAATTTAAATTTTTACCACAATTTGTAGCTGGGATAGCAGGAGGCAGCTCATTTTGTCTAATTTTTTTAGTTATATCATTATTAACCGGTCTTTTAACACTGCTTGATTATTCCAATGGTGACAAAATTATGTCTATCTTTGGATTAATCATTTCTATAGTTGGTTCATATTTAGCAACCACTAAAATAAAAATCTTAGGTAATTATCCAGTAAAAACGAGTTTACTGTTAATTATAGCCACATTCATTATTGGGATATTTGGCTTACCAATTGCTCCTAATTTATCTGATACCCAAGGAATTACAATTATGTTATTAACAATACTGTCATTCCCAATATCTGCTATATCATCAATGTTCATAATTTTTATCCAGAAAAAAATTAGCTAAAAACTTATCTGCATACGAACTCAAAAAGATTGAACGAATTGGGCTTGGCAGAAGCATGAGATACAAAAAACTTTGATTCATAAATTATTAAATTTTAATTCCTATGAAAAAATACAATCATTTATTGTTGGCGGTATTAATGGTATCCATATCCATATTTGCAACCGGATGCGGAGGGTCTGAAGAAAAGGAAAGAACGATTCGCGAAGCCGAGGAAGAGGCCGAGGCAAAACGCAAAGCCGGTGTTGAAGATTCAAAAAAACCGTCCGATGACATTTTTCTATTTTATGAAGATACGACTCTTTCCGAGCCGCGCGAGATTTTTAGGGTGGATAGTTTATATACGGTTTTTGGCGGGGGCACGCCCACAGCGTTTACCCTAGACAAAACTTATCGGGTCACCGAACTTGGGACTTATCATTGGAATGACGGAAACGGATCTCCGGCCCAAACACTCCAGATTGTTTCCGCTGACGGTAAAACCTATGGGCCTTGGCAGACCACGATTCGCGATCGCTATTATTGGATCGCGACAATTGATATTGAATTGCCCCCTGGGTCGTACACGGTAATTGATTCCGAACCAGCGACTTGGGCTCAAAATGAAGAAACTAAAGGCATGGGCATTGCTTGGATGTTTGGCGCGGAAGTTATAAATGGAAATGAATAGCCATACAAAACTTCATGGATAGCTTGTGAGAGCATTTATTAACACTTGACAGTATTAACGCCATGTGTTATTATAGAAGCATACTATGATAAAAAGTTTTAAATCTAAGGAAACAGAAAGAATTTTTAATCGAGAATACTCAAAAAAACTCCCAATTTCTATTCAAAGGACAGCTCTGCGTAAATTATGGATGATTGATGCGGCTGAGATCATTAACGATCTGCGAATACCCCCAGCTAACCACCTAGAACAATTAAAAGGGAATAAGCGGGGTCAGCACAGTATTAGAATAAATGAGCAGTGGAGGGTCTGCTTCAAGTGGCACCAAGGCGATGCGTATGAAGTAGAAATAACCAATTATCATAATTAAACATAATAACAAACCTATAATATGCCTAAAAAAATACATCCAATTCATCCAGGCGAAGTATTAATGGAAGAATTTTTAGCGCCTTTTAAAATAAGCCAATATCGTTTAGCCAAAGATATTAATGTTGCGCCACGAAGGATTAATGAAATTATACATGGTTCTCGCGCTATTAGCGCTGATACTGCTTTGCGCTTAGGCAAATACTTTAATACATCGCCACAATTCTGGCTTAATTTGCAATCCCATTATGAGTTAGCCGTAGAGGGCGATGAGCTAATTATAGATTTAAAAAATAATGTTAAAACTTTTGAGTTTGCCGTTTAAAGACAGCTGTATGGAATTTTTAGATATCGTAGACAAAAATGACAATGTCATCGGTCGGGCGTCAAAAGATGATATTTACAAAAATTCTTTTTGCCACAGAATTGTACATGTTTTAATTTTTGACGATAATGGTAAAATGGTTTTGCAAAAAAGAAGCAGTGAAGTATCTTTTTGCCCAGACCACTGGTCAACTTCCGCAGGCGGACATGTGCAAGCTGGTGAAACCTGCGAAGTAGCTGGTTTACGAGAATACGAAGAGGAGTTGGGAACAAAAAGCGATTTAGAATTAGTTGGAAAAGATTATTATGAAGCAGGCGGTACGCCAAATAAATTTTTATACATCTTCAAAACGCGATTTAACGGGCCTTTTAAACCTGACGCCAGAGTCGTTTCAGAGATCGGAGTTTTTGATATTGAAGAAATAAAGAAAATGATTGCAAGCGGAGAAAAATTTCATCCTGAATTTTTGTTTATTCTTAATAAATATTATTTGTAATACACGACAAATCCATGCTTTCCCAAAATGGACAAAACGGTTGTTTTGATGTTTAATGGATGAGATTAATGGGTTTATTGCAATAACAATTTATAAATATTTCCAGTCGTAAAATATACGTAATAAAAAAATATGAGCTATAAATCAATGGATGAATTTCCTTCCCCAAGACTATCTGGTGAAGAAGTTATAAAAAGAATCAAGGATTATGTCGCCCGCGGTTTAACTGATAAAGAAGCTTCCGACTTAGTTCAAATAGAGCAAGTCGAGGCGTTGGACTCTGTCCATGTCCCTTTATCTGGTGCAGAAAAAGCAAGAAAAGAAGTCTATCTAAAAAAACTTAACACAGAAAAATAAAAAAATATTTTATGTTAAAAATTATTACAGCCGTTGCTATTGTGGTGCTAATTATTGGTGCGAGTATGTATTTTTGGCAAAAGCCAGAAAAAGAATCATTTCAAGAGGAAACAGAAGATTCGGTTGAGGCATGGAAGTATACAAATAAAGAATTTGGTTTCAGTTTTGATTTGCCTTCACAAGATTGGGAAATAAAAGAAGAAAGAGTTGGAGGAGATCTTGGAAATCAGTTAAGGGTTAATATTAGTGAGCCTAGTTTTGTTGATGAAACTTTTGGCGAAAAAACAGATGTGGTTTCAATTTCAGTTATTGATCAGGATTTTAACGATGCTTACTCAAACATGAATGAAAATTTAAGTAAAGAAACTGAGAAAAATATTACGGTTGCGGGAATAACCGCAATTCAGAGAGCAGGAAAAAATGAATTTGGAGGAACGCTCATTGTTACGATTGTGCCATTTGGAGATAAAACAATAATATTTTTTCTGGGGACAGACAAAGAACCATATGCTTCGCAGTTCGATGAATTGCTAGATTCTTTTGAAATAGTTGATCAGACTAATCAAAAAACTCAGTAAAGTAAAATAATAAATTGACATTATAAATTTATAAACGGGTGGTACTGATTTTATGGCAAAATTTGGCGACAGGAGAATAACTGGAAATCCGGAAACGGGTTCGCCAGAAGCCGAAGGCACTAGGCATAAAGATTATGATCTTATTTTTAGAAAATTTTTGATTAGCAGATATGCAACTGGAGAAAAATTGGGATCGCAAAATCTTTATCTTGCTGGAAAAAATTTATACGCGTCATTGTACCACCCTGAAAATATTGACAGTCTTATTGATTTGTCAGAAAAGTTTCCTGATCGAATCGATATAATGAAGTCGCCGCTTTCTTCTAAACCAGAAACTATACCAACCGAAGATGAATTTGTTAAAGAATTTAGAAAAATCTTAACAAGAGGAATTGATTATGATAAGTGCATTTCAGAAGCGGCCCGTGAGCAGCTTTCTCGTGTTGCACAACTTAGTGAACAAACTGTTATTTGGACAGAAGGCGACAGCGCCGGAGTTCCTGAAAAGGGCTTGCCAGGATCAAGAGAGCAGTTGTACAAAATTGCCGGCACTAGGATTTATGATATAAGAAAAGATATTGCAAAAGACAGAAATGCTAAAAGATCCGATGTTATTTTGATTGTTGCAGAGGAGGGTAAAATGAGGTTTATTACCGATGTTGTAAAATCTTTTCATGAAAAACAAATAAGCACTATTATTATAATTGAGGATAGATTACAGAATATTATACAAGCAATAGAAATGATAAAAAAACAATTCGGCGAATCTGTCGATGTTTTTCCTGTTTGGGTTCGTCAAAGTGAATTTAAAGACAAAACAGAAGACGGAAAAAGTTTAGAGGAATGTTTGTTTGATTATAATGCGATAGATTCAATTAGCGAATTAATGATGGTTCTTGATAAAAATAATCTTTTTTCTTCTGAACATAAGGTTGGTTCTATATTTGATTTAGACGGGGTATTATTGGACGATGAAAAAAGAAGAGAACTGCAAATAAGCGCGCTAGTTGCGGAATTTCAAAAAAATGGATGGATTTAATTAAAAATATTTATGCCAAAAATTACGCTTATAATAATCACAGGCCTTCCTGGAACCGGGAAAACAACGCTTGGCAAAAAATTGGCACAAGATCTTAATTTGCCGTTTATAAATAAAGACGGAATTAAAGAAATCCTTTTTGATAATTTTGGCTGGAAAGATCGCAAATGGTCTGTAAAAATCGGCGGAACAAGTTATGATGTGCTTTATTATATTGTTGAGTCAATGTTAAAAGCAGGGAAATCATTGGTTATAGAATCAAATTTTGAGCCAAAATTTGCAAATAGAAAATTGCTCGATTTGAAGAAAAAATATAATTTTACGACTTTTCAAATCAGATGCATAACAGACGGCAAAATTCTGTTTAATAGATTTAAGAAACGCGCAAAATCAAAAGATCGCCATCCAGGGCATGTTGACAGTAAGAGGTTTGATGAATATAAGCATGTTTTGTCTAAAGGGCAAATTAAACCGCTTAAAGTCGGCGGCAAAATGATTGATCTTAATACAAGCGATTTTAGCAAGGTGGATTACAAAAAATTGTTAAGAACGGTTAAATTAGCAACAAAAATAAATAAACTATGACAATTTGGGATAATATTTATCAGGGTTATCAAAAAGACGGGGATGCTTGGGCAACTCTTGCGGAGGGCATTCATCCGTTATTTAAACAGTTTTTGAGCCAATCAAATTTTGAACTTAAACATGTCTTAGATGTTGGGTGTGGAACTGGAAAGTATTTGAAGTTATTGCAATCCGCAGGTTTCGAAACGGACGGCATTGATTCAAGCGAAACCGCAGTTGAAATGACAAAAAAGGCATTAAATGACGATTCTGTAATTTTTTGCATTAATATGTTTGAATTTGAAATACCCAAAAATAGGTATGACCTGATCATTTCTGTTTCAACAATCCACCATGGTACAAAAGAACAAGTTCAAAATTTAATAAGCAAAATTTACGAGGCAATAGTTGAGAATGGAAGAATTTTTATTACAATACCTGATTTTGAAATTGCAATGAAATGGGATAATTTTAAAGATCATGAAGTAATTTCAGAAGGAACTTTTGTTCCATTATCAGGTCCAGAAAAAGGATTGACTCACAGTTTTTTTACAAAAGAAGAAATACAAAAAGTATTTTCCATGTTTAGGGATGTAAAATTAGAGTTAGATGAAATTGGGCGCTGGGTTATTCAGGCCTCTAAATAAATGAAAATTTTTCGCTTTCATGCTACATAGCATGAAAGCATTATTTTACGCCACCATGTCGGTCGCGACCGACATGGCCACATAAACACAAATTATGCCAAACAACTACAACAAACTAACGCCAGAAGAAGAAGCTGTTATGGTGAACAAAGAAACCGAAGCGCCTTTTTCCGGCAAGTATGACAAGTTTTTTGAAAAGGGAATGTACGCTTGCAAAAGATGCGGAGCTGAACTTTTCAGATCAGAAAATAAATTTGACGCTGGGTGCGGTTGGCCGAGCTTTGACGATGAAATAAAAGGAGCGATTAAAAGAGCTCCGGACAAGGACGGAATTAGAACAGAGATTATATGCAATAATTGCGGAGCGCATTTGGGCCATGTATTTGAAGGTGAAAAAATGACAGACAAAAATTTACGGCTCTGCGTTAATTCTATTGCTTTGAATTTCAATAAGCGTTAAAATTGTTGAATATTATATGGAATCAACCTTTTCAAAATTTTTAGTGATCGCTCTTCTTGCTGTTGGCGAGTCATTATCAATTTATGCTGAAATGGTCGGAGCAAAAAACAATCATGTTGCTGAACAGCCTTTTTTGCAGATATTTTTAAAAATGTTTTTGTTAATTACGCTTGCCGGCGGATTTTTAATCGCCGGATATATGTTGGGGTTTAAGGCCTTCAAAAATATTTGGATTGTGAGTGTTGCGTCAATCACCTCAATTCTGATAGTTGAGCCGCTTCTTGCTTGGGCAATATTTCAGCAAATACCAACAACAGGCGCTGCAATTGGCTTCGTGATGGGTGTTGTTGGATTATTTTTGTCTATATTTTTCTAGTTTTTATGCCTAACATATTTCTCGTTCTCGGTTACGGCATACCAAAAAACATTCTAAAAGATGACAATTATAATTTTTATTTGAAAACCGTTTTCAATAAAATCTTCAGCGTTGTTATAAAAGACAAAAACGCAAAGCCGATGATATTTTTTTGCGGAGGCAAAACAGACATGTATAAACCGTACAAAAGAAACGAGGCGGATGAGATGATAAGATTTTTCAATACATCAATAAAGCAGAAGCCGTTTTTGATACAGATAACAAAAAATTGGCGTTTTGTTTCTGAAAAAGAATCACTATCCACTTTGGAAAATTTGCTATATAGCAAAAAAATCATAGCGCAGCGCAAGATTAAAAAAGCCAATTTGTTCATATTCTGCGAACAAACGCGCGAGAATCGCATTAAGATTCTTGCAAAGAAAATTTTTCACAAGCAATTCCGCATTCAAGTTACGCCTGTTGATTTTGACACATCAGCTAACCGATATTTGTCACCGGAGTTCATCGGAAAAAAAGAGCGTTCAGAATTGAAACATTCATTTTGGGCTTTGCAAAGCCAAGAAAATCTAAAAAAACATCATGAATTTTTTGTTGAAAAAATTGATTATTTGCGTAAAGCCGGCCCAAGGGCGCATGTTGATGCAGTTAAAAAATTGTGGGAAAAAAATTTTAAAGAATCCTATAAATAATTAAATCTTATGTTCACATATCTTTTGTTTTTTATCGGTTTTTTTCTTCTGATTAAAGGCGCTGATTTGCTTGTTGAAGGATCCGCATCAATTGCAAAAAAATTTAATATTTCCAGAATAGTAATAGGTCTTACAATAGTCGCGTTCGGAACTTCCGCGCCTGAATTTGTCGTTAATATCTTTGCAAGCATTAATGGCAATACGGAAATAGCGATTGGGAACATTTTGGGGAGCAATATTGTTAATATAATGCTTATTTTGGGCTTGTCCGCGATAATTTATCCGATCGCGGCAAAGAAGAATACGACATGGAAAGAAATTCCGCTTAGCTTGTTGGCCGCATTGCTTGTCGGCATTATGGCAAACGACATGCGATTCGACGGCGCTTCGTTTTCAGGCCTCACAAGAATAGACGGCATGGTGCTTTTGGCATTTTTTATAATATTTATATATTACTCTTTTGGAATAGCGAAAATCACTGGTGAGGTGACAAACGAGGTTGAAATCAAAGACCGCAAACAATCAATTTCCGTTTTTTGTATTATTCTCGGCTTGTTGAGCTTGGTTGTCGGGGGCAAATGGATTGTAGACGGAGCTGTAAGTATCGCGCATTCGTTGAATATCAGCGAATCGCTTATAGGTTTGACCATTGTCGCGATCGGAACATCTTTGCCCGAGCTTGCGACTTCGGTAATTGCCGCGTACAAAAAACAGACGGATATCGCGATAGGCAATATCGTAGGATCAAACATATTTAATGTTTTTTTGATTCTTGGCGCAAGTTCGGTCATACGGCCGCTTCCATTCAGCCCAAGTTCTGATATTGATATTTTAATGACTGTCTTTGCAAGCGCGATTCTGTTTTTCGCTATGTTCATTGGCAGAAGGCATGTGCTTGAAAGGTGGCAGGGAGCTTTGATGATTCTATTTTACATTGGTTATGTCGCGTTTTTGATTAGCACTAAATGATAAGGCGCATGTTTTTGGTGTTCTTGTGGTATAATTGATTTGGAATAAAATAACAAAAGAATTGTATAAAAATATGGCATTGCAAAGGAGGAATTTATTCGTACTCGCATTTGTTGGCGCGCTTGTACTGATGTTTGCCGGATCGGCAAACGCGCAAACAATGATGTTTGGCAATCGCATTTCTGAAATAGATTGGAACGAAGTTATTGAGCATACTAAACAAGAAGAGCTTCAAGGCAAAGCGCTTTGGTCAAAGCTCCAGGCAAAGCAAACAGAGTGCGACTCGCTTTTAGACGAAGAGTTCGGCATGCTAGGCGAGTATTTTATGGGCCAAATGACAGGAAGCGCGCACGCGGCAATGAACGCAATGCTTTTGCAAATGCACGGCGAGCGCGGAGAAGAGCTTATGCATATCGCGCTTGGAAAGCGTTTAAGCGGCTGTGATGTTTCAGCGTCTGTTTTTGGCTTGCAAATGCCAATGATGATGTCAGGGTTTGGGCCATGGACTGGCGGATCAAATGATTTTAATTTATTGCCAATTAATAATTATTCAATGTCTATGATGAACTATGGTTTAGCCGGATTTATCGGCTGGTTATTTATGTTTTTGTGGTGGGTTCTGATTGTTGCGGGTATTATAGCTCTTGCAAAATGGGTAATGGGCAAGTGTCCGCAGTGTTCGCGCAAGAACGCTCCAATAGAAATTTTAAAAGAGCGTTATGCAAAAGGTGAAATAGATGAAAAAGAATTCGCGCGCAAGAAAAAAGCGCTTGAAATGAAATAAATTTGAACAAAAAACACCCCGCCTT
>DNKR01000038.1:0-5070 GCA_003497135.1 Candidatus Uhrbacteria bacterium
AAGGCGGGGCAGCCTCTTGGGTACCTCTCCATGACGCGGTTGATTGTAGCTTGTGCAGACAAAAATTTCAAGTCCTTGGCGCGTCGCCACAAGCGAGAGTAAAAGCTGTTACAGATTCAGCCCCAGCGCGGAGGATTTCGTTTGCACAGGACATCATTGTGGCTCCTGTTGTCCAAACATCATCGCACAATATTATATGGCCCCGAACTTTACAGATTGGCTCAAAAGCGCCTTCGTGCAACAGCTCAAGACGCACATCGTGTGTGCATTGCGCCTGCGCTTCTGTGTACGCGTTCCTTCGAAGAACCTGACTATACGAAATTCCGGTTGCTTGCGAAAGATAACTGGCAATTATTTTTGACTGGTCAAAACCACGCTCGCGCTCTTTTCGCGGATGCAATGGAACTGATGTGATAATACTGTATTTATTCGCGTCAAACGCTCCTTTTGCGAATTCAACAATCCATTCGCGAATTATGTCGGAAACCGGCTCTGAAAAACCGTATTTCCACGCTTTGATTGTGTTGTGAAGAACCGGATCAGCGTAGTGTCCAAGCGACACAAGCTCTAAAACAGGATGCGATGCATTAAAACGAATTAAACCGATTTTTGCATTTTCTTTGCAAGTTCGGCACAAATACGAGCCGTATTCTTTGCAGTTCGCGCAACGAAGCGGAAAAAGCAAATCAAGAAAAGCGCTTATTCCGCGCTCCAAGATGCTTTGCTTACCTTCCATACTCCGCTTTCTTTTACAAAATCAAGTTCTATTGTTTGATAATAAACTCTTGTGTTTTGAACACTGACTTTTGCCTCCTGCCTTTGCGTGTTAACTGATACGCTTGCTGTTCCGGCCGCATCGTTTAACGAAATAACATCAGTAGAAATAACGCGTGTAGAAACTCCGTAATACTCGCCGCTTGTGACAGACAGTGTTAGCATGCTTTCAAGTTCTGCCGAGTAACCCGCGGTTGCAAGCGGAATAACATCGCGTATGTTTTGAAATTCGCTTTCTGTTGAAAAACTGCCAAACCGTTCTGAAAATGTTTTAGCAAGCGCCACAACCGCGCTCGCGCCATTTTGCTCAAACGAATCGGTTTTGATAGGAAGCACAAGAGTCGGTTTTTCTTCCTCTTGTGTCGTCGCCGGCTCTTGATCTTGAACCTGATTCGGCTCTTGCGCGTTTCTTTTTCCTGACAAAAACAAAACTATAAGCAGTATTATTATGATTAAAACAACGAGCACGATAAAAATTTTTGTTCTGCTAGACATATTTATGATTCACTGATTAATCTTGCGACTTCTGTCTCAGCCGAGGGTCCGCGGTCTGCCTTGGGCGCTGGCGCAGATGGTTTGACTTGCTGCCCTGCAAGCTCTGCCTCTGCAAAATCCTTTTTTGCCTGTTCTATTTCCAAAAGCTGGCGCGGATCAGTAGTGATTATCTGGTCTTCGGTGTAAGACGCGACAACTTTCATTGCAACATGTTTTGTGCCTGCAAAGAAAATTCCTTCGCCAACTCCGCATTCCATAAGCAGATATTTTTCAGCATCAGTCAGGTGGAATGTTTCTTGAACAAGATCAACAGAAGCCGGAGATTGTTTTAACAGCATTTGCATTGCGGAGTTTGTTACAATCGCCTGCCCGTATGGAGAGCGCAAAAAGTCATTTACATCCTGCGTAATTGTCGTAACCCCGAGATAGTATTTACGGCATCTTTTAACAAGCGCGTAAATAAATTTTGCAGAATCATCGTGCTGCATAAGCCACCACGCCTCATCAATTACAAGAATGCGCTTTTTGCTTTCGGATCTGACAATATTCCAGATGAAATTAACAATAGTGTATATCGCCATTGGGCGCAGTTCGTCTTCAAGATCGCGCACAGAAAACACAACAAGCTGATTTGCAAGCTCAACGGTTGTCGGCGAATTCAGGAGCCCTGAAAAAGTTCCTTCTGTGTACTTTCGCAAGCGGGCGACAAGATCGCCTGCGCCTTCCATACCTTCAAGAACCTGCTGCAAATCCGTAAGCACTGGCGGCTCGACTTTTGTCAGGTCTTTTGTGTCTGATGTTATGTCTTTTTTTGCATACGCTTCTATTATTGCGCGGTCCAAAACAGAATCCTCCTCCGGTGTAAAGCCCGGCTTTCCGCCTTCGCCGATTGGGAGGCCAATCATGATTCTCAAAAGGCCTTTGAGCGTAATTACAGAACTTCTTATAATATCCTCGGCAAGAACCTCTTCGCCCTTTGGACGCGGAAGATCAAACGGATTGATTTTGCTTTCTGATGCAAGCGAGACATTAATGTATGTTCCGCCAACAGCTTCTGAGAGATGCTTGTATTCCATTTCAGGATCAATAACGATTATATCTGTTCCAAGCATCAAACTGCGCAGTATTTCAAGTTTAACAAGATAGCTTTTGCCAGCGCCGGAGGTTGCGAACACAACTGCATTGGCGTTTTGCATTGAAAATCTGTCAAAAAGAATCAAGCTGTTGTTGTGCCTGTTAATCGCGTAAAGAACGCCGTTTGCTGATGTAAGGTCTGATGATATGAACGGAAAAGAAGAAGCGATCGGCGATGAGTTCATATTGAAAGTTATCATCAGCTCATCATTGCCGATTGGGATAGTGGAGTTAAAACCCTGCTCTGCCTGATAAAGCACTTTGCGCGAATAAATCAGCTTGGAACCGAAAATTGATTCAAGCTTTTCTGTGTTGCGATCAAGCTCATCCTTGTCTTTTGCGTAAATGGTTACATAAAACGCGAACTGGAAAAATCGCTCAATCCCCTGTGTCAGGTCATCGCGCAGTTTTTCTATGTCGCGCAAGGCTGTTTCGCGGATAGGATCGCGCGGCGCGCCCTTTTCGCTGTCTGAAATAATCTGCGCTTCTATAATACCAACGCGTTTTTTGAGCTGTTTAAGAATTATTTCGGATTTTACAGGATAGAAAAACATTGCAACATCCATTGAAGACGGAAAATTGATAATCGGAGCTGACCATCCGACTCCGACATAGCGCGGATATGTGATTACAAAAAGCGTGCGCACATGCATTGTGCCGAGCATTATATGATCCGGCTTTACTTCAAGCGCGGCAGGGGCAATAATATCGCGGATTGAAACAGCGCCTTTTCTGTACACGCGCTCTTCTTCAAGCGCGATTCGCTCTTCTGCGGAGCGCACCTGTTCGGGTGTAAGCGGTTTTGGAGCTTTTGGCGCTTGTCCGCGTTTTGCTTTTTGTATTTCAATTGCCATAAATTAATCTACTCTTATTTTATTTACATCAACAAGGTGCTGTGTTTGCGCAAGGTCAGGATTGTATACGCTGTAATAAAGCTCAATGAGCGTTTGCGTATCCAAAACCTCGGAAACGATTCCCATGCTGTTTAGCCCTTCTTGCGCAATAAAAACGCGCTGCATAAGCTGTTGTTTGCGAGTTTTGAACTGCTTTTCTTTGAGGCGAATGACTGACGCAGGCGAAAGTGCTGATGACATGCGAGAAAAAAAGTTCCGCTTTTTGTCTGTTTTAGGATCATAAGGAACAACAACATAAAAACGCTTTTCCATTATATCTCCGAGCGACACAAGCTCTTGAATAAAAGCCATGTATTCTTCTATTTGAGCTTTGAGGAGTTCGTTTTTTTGTTTTTTTCGCGCTTCTTGCAAAGAAATAATATACGGTTCAATGTTCATTCTTCGCGACTGCACCACAATCTGCAACGGATGCTCAAGCCCGTTTAAAAAATGCATGTACGCCTGAATCATGGCCTCTTGCTCGTCTGCTGACTTGAGCGCGAAATTAATGCTTGATGCCAATATAACCGCCCGCATTGTGCCGTCTTTTAATACAACAACACCTTCGCGAATTTCTGAAATATCAACATAATGCTGGGTTGGTTTGCCTGGTTTTGATTTTGCAAGTTTTTTTGATTGCATAAGCTAAAAATTTTCTTCAGGATGATAAACTCCGCCTGTGTTGACTGTCATTGAAAGATCCTGCAGGCGCGAAGATGATACCATTGGCTTTTTTGGCAATTCAGGAGCGGGCACAGCTTGTTCCGGCTGCATATACATATGCAATTCAGAGTTGCTCCGCACTTTGTTCCACACTCGAAGCGACGGCTTTCGCAATGTCTGAAACAAATTCAGAATAAAAAAGTGAAACGGCTGGCCGTTGATTTTTACAAACGCCAAAATAAATCCAAAAGCCAAAAACGGTATTCCAAACCCAAGGAAAAACGAAAATCTCAAAAGCCGGTACATGACAGCTTCTATTATAAGCACAGCAAGCATTACAATAAATTGCCTTGCCGTAATTGGGCCGATTATCTTTGGCTCAACATCAATAAATTGTGGAACAACGAACTGATCTGGCATATCTAGTATCTAATAGTATTGTATCACATTTAGCTGTTAAGCTCCGAATTAAGCTCAAAAATCGCCTGCTTCTCTTGCTGGATTAGGCCGGATTGGTCGTCTGTTCCAAATAAAGCTGCTTTTTGCGAAGATAAATACGACTGATAGAGCTCGCTTTGCCCCCATGCTCGAATTGCTTCTATTTTGCGAATCGGCGATTCCGCTGCCAAAAGGCCGATTTTGTCTAGAATTTTTATTCCCGCTTCTTTTGGATCTGATGATAATCTGCGGAATCTTTCTATATTCATCATTTTTAATTCTTCTATTGGACCAACTAATTTTTTTGGCGCTTTAACATCTGTAACAGACGGCCTTTTGCCAATGTTTTCCGCAATACTTTGCGCTGAAAGCACAGGAACAGAAGCCGTTTGAACGCTGCTTTTATCAATTGCGTTTTGCAAAACAGCAGGTTCTATTTTTTTTGCATGCGCGTCCTGTTCGTCTAGCACGCCCATAGAAGCGCTCACACGCGAGCCAACAGGCGCAGATGGCGCAATCGGCTCTGCAACTGTTCCGGTAAGCGCTGCAAAACGCTTGTTTATGACTTCTTGTTCTTTGCGCGCAATATTATTGCGCCCAAGTTCATGTTCGCGTAACTGCAACAGGTACTTTTCCTTGCCAGCGCTGCGCGGCTGATCTTGCGAGGCGCGCG
>DNKR01000038.1:5134-7712 GCA_003497135.1 Candidatus Uhrbacteria bacterium
GGCTGATCTTGCGAGGCGCGCATGCGCCCGAATTCCGCTTCTATTTCAGAAAGCGCATCCGCAAGAGCGCGGCCGGAAAGCCCTATTCCGCCTTCGCCAACAGATCGCTCAAGCAAGTCGCGCGTTTCAAACGCGTCTCGCACTTCGCGCATGCGCGCTGATACCGCATCAGAGAACCGCTTTGCGATCTCCGGATTTGCAGAACATTCTTTGCAAACAGCAGTAACCCGCGTAACAGCATCTTCAACTGAAATTGCAGGAACTTTGACAGCTTCGGTTATAATTTTAGCCGCTCGCAGTTCTTCGTCTTCTTCGCGAACTTGTTTTTCTTGTTCAAGAACAAGCTCGTCCGATTTTGAACTTGTAACAGACACAATGGCGTTGTCAGAAACCATTGGCTGTTCAGGCATTGCCTGATCTTCAATATTTACAAAGCTTTTTTCTTTTTCAATTTGCGAAACCAAACTATCCGCGACTTTTGCATCCAGCTCAAGCCCTCCGACTTTAATTGCGCGCGTCATTGCGCTCGTTGCCTGCTCTCGCGTGCGGACTCCGCGCACAAACGACGACAAAATAAAATTCAACCTGTGCTCAAGCTGTTTATCAGACATTTTTACGCCGGAGTGATCTGCAATCTGGCTCACGAACTGTTCAGGACTCATTTTGCGCACTGCAACGCGGTCTTTTGGATAATCTTCTATTTTTCCGCCCCAAGAAATAATTGCTCCGCTTACATCGCCGACATAAGCGTCTATTGGAAGCAACCGCCTGCCGGCAAGATCCGCGGAAACTTTTTTTGCAATTTCTTTTTCAATGCCAAATGATTTTTCAAGCAAATCCGGAAGATTCAGCAAAGATGTTTCTTTTGCGACAACTGACTCGTACGCATCCAAAAGCTTGTCAATGCCTTCCGGCCCAAACTTGTATTTTTCTGAAATAAAAGAAGCGTCGTTGACTGCTTGCCCGCTAATTAAAAAACTGACGACTTCTTCCGGATACAAAGAAAGATCAAGAGGCATAAAATTTTACTTTAATTTCGGACCCATGACGCGCCTGATTTGCCTGAATGTATTATCAAGATCAGTGCCGTGAGTGCCAAGGGCTGCCATATTTTTAACAAGCGCAAAATTCAACTCGCGGAACATTCGTTCTATGTCTGTTTTTGTGCCTGCGTCTGTGTCGCGCGATAAATATTTTTTAAAATAATCTTCTATATTTTTAACAGGCATGTTTTGCAGTGCGGCGCGCGCGACATTATTATCATATCCTTTTTGCGACATTGCATTGTTAATTGTTATGTTATTTATAATAGTCGCGTCTTTTGCAACAGCTTTTGAAAAGGTCTGTTCACCATTGGGCGTATTAAACGATGGCGGGGTTGCACCTGTTGGATCTACAACTAATCCATGTGCAAAATTTGCGTCAGAAGTTGCACGCATTAACGAATTATTGACTTGCGCTAAAAGATTGGCTTCCACATCAGGGGTCAAACCTGGCGTTGCTCTAATTTCATTTTTTTCTACATCAGAAGATTCCACTAGTTCTTGACGCAACGCAGGAACAGCTCCCATTGAAGCAAGCTTTGCGCTATCGCCCTCGCCAAGAATTAAACGCCCGACTTCATAATTATTGGCCGACAAAGTGCCTGGGGACATCAAAGCTGCCTCGCCAGCATGCATTTCTTTAAGAATTTTTATTATTTCAGGAATGTCATTTTTGCTGGACGCTGCCGATATTTTTCGTTCTTTTTCTGCAACATCTGTGCTTGCTGCTTTTTCCCAAACATCTCTTTTTTCTGTTCCATGATCGCCCTGCGCAACAGCGCTGGTCAACTTAATTAGATTGCCATTCCTATCGCGCCCTACATTTGTTTCTTCGGCTGCTTGACGAACACCGGCATCTCCAAACGCGCGTGATTCTATTTGACGGGCTTCAGTGCCATGCTCTGACATGTATTTTTTGATTTTTTCTTTTTCTTCATCAGAGCCATCGGCCTCACCTTCCCAAGCACCGCTAAGATGCACTGCTTTTGGCAAAATTTTTGTATCAACTAATTCTTTTTCTTCTGTAGATAGATCATCTTTGTCTTTTGCAATATCTCTCATTAAATCTTTTTGATCAGCAAGAGAACTGTCCTTTCTGTATTTTGGACTTGAAAGCAAGCGCAACATGGCGTCTCTGCGCTTTTCTTTTTGTCCGGGCAAAAGCGTTGCGCCTTTTGTGGAGCGGACATACTGGTTAAGATCATCATCGCTCATTCCCTCGTTTGATTGATGGGCTTTGTCTTTATCTGCGCTTTTTGATTTTTTTACTGATCTTGAAATTGCCACTCCAGCGGCTGCTGGAATAGCCCCAAGCATGCCGCCGACAAGAGGAATCTTTTTTGCAATGCCAGCGCCAGTGCTTGAAAGCAGTGTGCCGGCAACGCCTGCAGCTCCCCTTACCGGGCGCCTAAGCGCACTGCGAGAGCCTTTTGCGTACAGTGCAGCCGGCGCGGCCATTGCGCCGCGCGCTGCCATTTGTGCGCGTCCAAAGCGTTCGCCCATTGCTTTTCCAGCCGCACCGCCAATGCTCCCGG
>DNKR01000038.1:7782-12069 GCA_003497135.1 Candidatus Uhrbacteria bacterium
AGCACCGCCAATGCTCCCGGCTGTTGTTTGGGCGATTTCCAGCCCTGCAAGCAATATAGCAATTCCGATTACAAAAGGCATAATTGTATTGCCTGTAAAAATTTTTGTAATAAATCCTGTTTGTTCTGACTCTGACGGCGGAACGCCAAAACCTTCCGCAAGCGCGCCTTGGCCTGCGGCAGCAAGCGCCAACCACAAAAAGAACGCGAGAATAGGGCCTATGCTTGCAGCGGCTGTTAGTTTGCTCCACCATTCTGCATAATACTTTGACGCAGGGCCGACAACATCTTTTGCACCAAGCATAAAAAACGCAAGAGGCGACATGATTGTAAGCACCCACAAAGTTACAATTCTGTACAAAAACACTGTTAACATAATAAGGCACACTGCAAGCACTGCAAGCAATAGCCCTACAGCAAGACAACTTGATGCAAAAATTGCAAACGAATCAGTAACATTTCCTGAAAAAAATTGTTCTCGACCAACATCTCCTCTGGTTGTAAACGCTAAAATGTCCTTTAACTGAAAAAGATCAACAAAATTCCCTCCGGCAATGTCTTTGAGCGCGTTTACAAATGTCATCATTATAACTTGCGCAAAATCAATAAGCAGGCCTGTTATTGTTTTTGAAAAATTAATCAGCACAGCGACAAACAACAGACGCGGAACCTGCTGCTGCCATTTGATTTTGCTTATTCCAAAAATTGTTCCAAATGCGATAATAAGCAAAATCACGATAAAAAACATGTTCATTATATCGCGCACAAGAACCCAGCCCATTGCAACAACAGGAGAAGTCGCAAATTCATTATATTGCATTATTGGAATAAGCAGTTTTTCTAGCACTATTGTAATAAGGCCTCCAATAAAACCGGCAATGTATAAATTAAATTCTGCAATAAGGCCTGCCAGCTTTTCTAGCAAAGCCCGATCTCGAGCCAACGCCTTGCCTGAAACAGCAAAAACGCCAAAAAATATTACAAATGCTGTAACAGCTGTTTTGGACCACCTGCTTTGCTCAAAAAATTTTGCCAAATTCCAAAAAATTCGCGTGAAAAAAGCCATATTTATTTGTTAACAGTATATCACAAAAACAAAACAATTAAAAACAGGGCCGGAATGTCGTTTTCCTGCCCTGTTTGCCCAAAACTGCGTTGCGTGCACTGTTTCCGGCAGTATCGTGTTATGGAACCTCCACGAACAGCTCGCAGCCGCCCAAGTGGTTGTTGATTGCAGTAACCTGCACTGGCACGCCATCCACGCTGGCTGTTACCTGCATTGTCAGCGTTCCCGGGGGAAACGGTGCAACGCACGACCAGCTCACAACATTGTTGCGCCTGTATTCAACAGAGAACCGCAAGGTCCAGCCGCTGTCCACATACGCCTCGTAGTGCAGTGTATTCGTGTTTTGCGCGTACGAAAGTTGCGACCACCAGTAATCAGGCGTGCCGTCAGCGCGCAAAAGCTCGCCGTCCATGTCCATGTAGGTTGCCGGCGGACCGCTTAGCACTGCGTCCACTGTCAAAAGCGGGTACACAATGTCGTTGTGCGCATCACAGCTGTTGCCAATACCATCACTGTCAGCATCTTGCTGATCGCTGTTGTCGGTTAGCAGGCAGTTGTCCAAGCAGTCAACAACCCCGTCGCCGTCTGTGTCGCGCTCACATGGCGGGCATTCTGCATCGCTCCCTGAACAGTCATCGTCAATTCCGTTTCCGCACAATTCCTGCGCGTTCGGATTCACTGCAGAGTTCTGATCCCAGCAGTCAGTCGCAGGAGCTCGGCACGAGCCAATGCTGTAGTACCCGTCCGCGTCAGCGTCATAGCTTAGCCCTTCGTCAATCGCGCTGTCGCAATCATCGTCTGTTCCGTTGCATACCTCTGTTGCGCCAGGGTATCTTGCGCTGTTGTACGGCGCACAGTCATACGGATCATTTGATCCATCACCATCATCGTCCGCGTCACAGACATCGCCTTCTCCGTCGCTGTCAAAATTCGACTGGCCGGCATTTACTATCTGTGGACAATTGTCTTGCCCGTCCGCGATACCATCGCTGTCGCTATCCGCAGGCGGACAGACCAGATCTAAGCCATCGCAATTATCATCAACGCCATTACCGCAGACCTCTGTTGCGAGCGCATGCACGGAAGCATTCGCGTCATTGCAGTCAACACACACACCCGCGCCATCGCCGTCTGCGTCAGGGCTATCCTGCGTTTGCGAATTGCAGTCGTCGTTCTTGCTGTTGCACTGCAACTCTGTCATTGCCGGATGCACCAGTGCGTCAGAGTCAGCGCAATCGCCTTCGCAAACCCGCCACTCGTCAGAGTCGCTGTCAGCTTCGTTTGAAGCCGGAACGCCGTTGCAGTCGTTGTCAACGCCGTTGCATCCCTCGCTCGCGTTCGGATGCACGGATGCGTCAGAGTCAGCGCAGTCGCCTTGATTCTCTGTGTATCCATCGCTGTCATTGTCAACAGTGTTTGGATTTGGAACGCACACACCGCCTTCGTCAACCGCACTGTCGCAGTCGTCATCCGCGCTGTTGCAGATTTCTGTTGCGCCAACATGAACTGAAGCGTTCGCATCATTGCAGTCAGCGCACACACCCGCGCCATCGCCGTCTGCGTCAGGGCTGTCCTGCGTTTGCGAATTGCAGTCGTTGTTCACGCTGTCGCACACGATCTCTGCGCGCGATGGATTCACGCTGGCATTTGTATCAGCACAATCGCCTTCGCAAGTTGTCCATCCGTCGCCATCAATGTCGAACAGTTCGTCTGCAAGCCCATCGCAGTCATTGTCAGCGTTGTCGCAGATTTCAACTTTGCCGGGCTCGTTGTTCGGATCAGAATCATCGCAGTCAGAACAGACGCTTGCTCCATCGCCATCAGCGTCCGGAACATCGAGTGTTGCCGCATTGCAGTCATTGTCCGCGTTGTCGCACGGAACCTCTGACGCGCCGGGATTGATTGACGCGTTTGCGTCATTGCAGTCGCCGTTGTCCTGCGCCCATCCGTCGCTGTCATTGTCTTGGGGCGGGCACTCAATGTCTTGTCCGTCGCAGTCCTCGTCCTCCCAGTTCCCGCAGATTTCTTCTGCTCCGGGATACGCGCTCGGATCCTCGTCATTGCAATCCTCGCCCATGTTCCACCCGTCGCCGTCCATGTCAGCAACGCCTTCGCCGCCGACCCCGACTCCGCCGGAATTGCATATGGTGACTGTTGCTTTGTCTATGCAGCCAATACCGCTCGCACAGCTCCCGCGCGACAAAACAATATAGTTGAGCGCGCCGTACGGAACTTCCAGAACGGTTCTGCCGGCAAAACCCATAAGGCGGAACACCTCTTCGGTTTCAATCGGCAGTGCTGAACCGCTATCAACAGCGTACACATCCGGCATCCCTGTTTCGCGCACAAGCGCTCCGTCGCGCAAGCGCGCGTAGCCCGAGTGCAATGGATAGTTTGCGAGAATTGACGCGCCGATCGCGGAGTTGTGCTGATGCGCAGTGTAAATGCCCCAGCTCTCCAAAACCGCATCGCGTGCGCCAGGATACACTGCCTGCCTGTACTTGCCTGCGATGTTTTCGCACTCAAATGCGATGTACGCATTGCCTGACGCGTCCTCCACTGCCCTATAGCATGCCGGCGCTGTAAGCGAGTTGCCGAAGTTCTGGCAAGCAATGAACGCTTCTGACACGAGCACGGTTTCGCTGAAGCTGAAGTTATAGCTCCAAAAAACCGCTTCGTCTTCCAAAAGGAAGAATTCATCGCCGTCTTTGACGAAAACATCCGGATGCGTCGCGCCCTTTACAAGCGTGCCGTCAGGAAGCCATCGCACAACAGGAAGGTAGGACTGGTAGAAATGTCCGCTGTTTCCGCAGACAAGTTCTGTGTTGTCGTAAATCCCGACTTCTTCATCGGCTGTCACATCACGCGTGTAGAACGAGATCGGAATTGAATCCGAGTTCTGTGCAGGCTCTGACGCGTCGCCTTCAAGCAAGCCGATGTGCGTGTGGTCGCCGGTGCACGATCCTGTGCACCCGTCCAGCCCGAGCAGTTGCCCTTGTTCAACCGCACTGCCGTCTGCGATGAACAGATCCGAGTTGTGCGACAAGTTGGCGAATGTGCCATTGCCAAGGTCAATGTTGACATGGAGCCCAAACCCGGTGCCGTAGTCGTGCACATACGCGACGCCTGACACTGGCGCGAAGATTTCTTCATCCGCGTTGTTTGATGTGTCAATGTCCACGCCCTCGCGCGTGGAGGCGCCTGTGTGCGAATACGACCCGC
>DNKR01000010.1:0-27832 GCA_003497135.1 Candidatus Uhrbacteria bacterium
AAAATCCGAACGCTGAATTTTGACCGCCTCCGCTCCGCCACCGCCGAATTTCGTATTTCGCTTTGCGAAATGCGCCGCTAAAAGAGATGTTGGCCTTGCCCCAGCCCACCCGTGCGCGGGCAACGACAAGGAACTCCCTTTTTGTTTGTCAAAATTAAATATTTTTGATACCATTGTATTAAGCAAGTTGATATACACTCAATATAAGTAGCGTATTATAATAGTTTATCAAAGTCAAAACAATATGGCAAATACAGTTAGCGAAAATATCCGCAAATTGCGAATCAAAAAAGGAATATCTCAAGATCGCCTCTCAAAAGACGCTGATTTAGCTTTAAATACGGTTGTTAAGATAGAAACAGGCGAAAGCCCAAATCCTACCGTGGACACATTAGAAAAAATAGCCAAAGCCCTCGGCGTGCCGGTGGCAGAATTATTTAAATAAAAATATGGCAATAATTTCTAAAAAAGAACGAGATAATTTGATAAAACTTCTTCAAGAAGGAAATGATATTCCCGAAAAATATCAGGATATTTTGTTTGCGAGCGAACAGAAGCAAAAAGAATACGAACTGACTTATGCCGGCAAAACGCGCGAAGAAGATATTATTGCCGACACTCTCGCCGCGCCACTTCAAGAGGTGCGAACTTTCAATAGCGACAATAAATTTGAAGATGACTGGACCAATAAGCTGATTTTTGGCGATAATTTGATGGTTCTCAAGAATTTATACGAAGATACAAAAATCAAAGGAAAAGTAAAACTTATCTACATTGATCCGCCTTTTGCGGTCAATAAAGAATTTGCTGGTAATCAGGAACAAAAAGCCTATCAAGATAAGGTTGTCGGTGCAAAGTTTATTGAATTCACACGAAAAAGATTAACTTTTCTCAAAGAACTACTGGCAGAGGATGGTGCAATTTATGTTCATCTCGATGAAAAAAAATCACACTATATAAAAGTTATTCTAGATGAATTATTTGAAGATAATAATTTTAGGCGCGAGATCGTTTGGGACATTTCCGTGTTGTCGGGATTTAAAACAAAGGCTTCAAACTGGATAAGGGGTCATGATATAATTTATTTTTATAGCAAAAGTAGCAATTTTATTTTTAATAAACTAACCTTGCCTCATCGTAAAGAATACTTGGATAGATTCGATAAGGCAGATAAAGACGGAAGAAAGTATTTTGATGGAAGAGGCGAAAAAATATATCTTGATGATGTAATAAAAAAAGGAAAAAGAATCGGCGATGTTTGGGGCGATATTATGTCTTTTCAACAAATCCCAACATCAAAGGAAAAGATTGACTATCCAACCCAAAAGCCAGAAGCACTTCTTGAGAGAATCATCAAAACCTCCTCCAACGAGGACGATATTATCCTGGACTCTTTTGCAGGATCCGGTACGGCTTTGGCTGTCGCAGAGAAATTAAAACGTCGCTGGATTGGTATTGATTGCGGGAAATTAGCAATCTACACAATACAAAAGCGAATGCTGAATTTACGCGAAGAAATCGGAAACAAAGGCAAACCGTTAAAAGCAAGAGCATTTACACTTTACAACGCTGGCCTTTATGATTGGGCGGAAGTTAAAAAACTTGATTTTGGCCATTATCGTGATTTTGTTCTGAAACTTTTCCAAGTGCGCGAAGAAAAACACGATGTAAGAGGGGTTGAAATTGACGGCTATATTGGAAATGAAAACGCCTATCTTTGGAACCATACCAAAGAGAAAAAAGCTAAATTGGATTTGGATTTTGTAAAAAGTTTGCATAACGCGCTTTCAGGCAAGGGCGGTGAAGTGTTTTATATTATCGCGCCAACGAACGCTTTTGCTTTTTATGAAGATGAGATCAAACATGATAACACGACATATAAAACCTTGCGCGTGCCCCAATCAGTCATCACAGAGCTTATTAAGCGCGGTGGCGACACGATTAAACAGCCAACCAGCGAGCAAGATGTAAACGACACGATTGACGCAGTTGGATTTGATTTTATCCAAGTACCACAAGTAGATACGGAATACAAAATCGCCAATCCGAAAGAGAAAACACTTTTGAATCAAAAAGTAAAAGAATGCGTTATTCAGATTAAAACTTTCAAGAGCCGAACACTCACTAAAAGTCCCGAAGAATTTAAAAATTACGAAACATTATCAATGGTGATGGTTGACTATAACTACGATGGCAAAGTATTTGATTTAGACGAGGTGTTTTATGCCGACAAACTCAAGCCAGATTTTGAAGTCCGTTTCGATAACGGAAAGTTAGACAAACAAATGATGGTGATTTATTTAGATACTTACGGTAATGAGAAAAAAGAGATATTGAGCTTGAAAGATTTTAAGAAATAAATGTATGGACAATAAAGATGAAATACAATTAGGATTGGAAGTTTCCGGACAGGACAAATCTATTAAGGCTGGCATTAAAGGAGATCAAGATGCAATAGCTAAATTTTTAAGTGGCATAGTGCCGGATTTCGTTAAAGACGGTGTCGGTATTTTGAGCGACCAAGTAAAGCTTTGGCGCTGGAGTAACCAAATAAGTATTATCAAAAAAGCACAGGCGAAGATTGAAACTTCGGGATTAACGAAGAAACAGATTCCTCTGAAGGTATTAGTGCCAATAATCCAAAATTCCTCGCTTGAACAAGAAGAAAATATGCAGGATAAATGGGCGAATATGCTAGCAAACGCAGTTACTGGAAATGTCGAGGTTTCGCCGAATTATGCAGCTATACTTAACGAACTTTCTCCAATTGAAGTAGCAATTTTGGATAAAATTTATCAAGAAGTAAACAAAGAAGCGGACTATCAAAAAAGAAAGGCGTTACAATTTGATGCGGCTAAATTGAAATCAATATTGAATGTTACAGAAGAAAAGATGGATTTGATCATTGAAAATCTTTTTAGGCTGAATCTACTTCAATCCCCAGCAGGTCAGGGGGTTATGCTTGGCAATTTCCCTTTTGCTTTAAGAACAACTAAAGTATTTGAATTTACGACTTTAGGATACGAGTTTGTAAGAGCGTGTAATTGGAAAAAATAATATGCCAGCTTTAAACTACAAAAATACTGACTTCATATTAAAAGCAAAAGCTGACGAGGTATTGATTGATCGTATTGAAAAATATGAAGCTTTTTTGTCGGCTTTGTGTCGTGAAGAATACTATTTCCAAAAAGACTCAATCTATGAAATTTTGAAATTCTATTTCAATGGTCAATACAAAAATCTTTGGGATTTAGCAAAAGAAAACTATGGAATAAATGAAAAATTACGCCAGCGATTTGATACGGAAAAGAAATATAAAGATCATTTGCAGTTGCCGGAACAAAAATCATGCTCCATTGATTTAGCTACTGGTACGGGCAAAAGTTTTGTGATTTATGGTTTGGCACAAATTATGCTTGCCGAAGGATTGGTTGATCAAGTTTTAGTGCTTTGCCCTTCACGAACTATTGAATCCGGACTGACGGAAAAATTTTTCGCCCTTGCCGGCAATAAAATGCTGAAAAAACTTTTGCCAAAGAAATCAGTTTTAACCAATCCAAGAATCGTCAATGCTACCCGGACAATCAAGAAAGGAGACATTTGTATTGAAAATATTCACGCTGTTTATAAAAATACTGGCTCGTCAATTTACGACAGCTTGAAAGACAAAGGCGCTAGAACTTTGGTTTTGAATGACGAAGCCCATCATATTTTCAATAAAGTTTCCGGAACGGGCGATGACAGCGCGTTTAAGGAGTGGAAAAAGTTTTTGCTCAATCCACAACATGCTTTTCATTATGTAGCAAATTTTTCTGGCACGCCCTACATTGAGCAAGATTATTTTCTTGATATTGTTTATCGCTACGCCCTAAAAGACGGAATGGAAGAAAAAGTCATTAAATCGGTTGAATATCTGATTGAAACCGGCGACGAAAAGAAAATGAAGGGATTCCAAGAGATTTGGGACAATCACAATGCGAACAAAAAGAAATATAAGGAGATTAAACCCATCTCCATTGTCATTACGGCGGATATTGCCAAATGCGTTGAGGTTTGGGGCGAGTTGGTGCAATTTATCGCGCAGAAAGAAAAAATAAGCGTTGAGAAGGCTAAAAAGAAAGCGATTTGGGTTGTTTCTGGTATTCCGGCAAAATCCTCGGCTGGCGGAAAAAAGATTTTTAAATTAGTTGATAAACCGGAAAGTGAACGCCAGAAAAATTTACAGCTACTAAAAGAAGTTGATGATTCAAAAAATAAAGTTGAATGGATTATATCAGTGGCAATGCTGACAGAAGGTTGGGATGTTAAAAATGTTTTCCAAATCGTCCCGCACGAAAGCAAGGCTTTCAATTCAAAACTTCTTATCGCGCAGGTTTTGGGTCGCGGTTTGCGTATTCCGGAAATCTACAAAGGCAAAGACGATATCAAGGTGCGTGTTTATAACCATATCAAGTTTAGCGCACACATTAAAAACCTTGTTGATGAAGTTTTAGAAATTGAAGATCGCTTTGCGTGGTTTCCGGTTGCTTCGCGTGCGAAATTTAATTTTGAACTTCATAATTTGAGCTACAAAAAAGACCTTGAATTTAAACAAGAAAAACGAAAGCAAATTGAATTTAGCGAAAAAATCAATCTTGGCCCGCAATCTAGAAATGTTGAAGATTACAATGTTTATAAAGATGTGCTGTCTGGCGAGGAGATAACTTCAAAATACAACATCCAAACTATCGCTTTTGATTTAGAAACCGCTGCCAAGATGATTTGGGCGATGCTCGCCGCATATGATACGGACGAAGGCACGGAATTTAGGATTAAATACACTAAAACAAAGATAAGAAAAATTCTTGAAAAGAACTTGCCGGAAAAAAGTGATTTTATTAGTTATGAGAATTTGAACAAAGCAAAAACCGCTTTTGGAAAATTGTTTGATGTGGGCGGTTCTTTTCCTTATTTTAAAAATAGAGCAGATGAATTGCAAACATTAAATACTTCCGAGATTACAAGGCAATCAGTTTCCGCCACTTCGTTAAAACGCGAGGGAATGTGCTTTTACACAATGGAAACGATAGCTTCGCTTGAAGGCGACGAGAAAGCGACATTAAAAGATATTTTAGAAAACGAGGAAGAATATAAAATCAAAGAAGTTGATGGCGCAAAATTAAAAAGCCCGTTGAACTGTTTGTCTGTAAACTATGAGCCGGAACGGAAGTTTGCAAAAATACTATTTCAAAATGTCGAACTTTTCGATTCTTTTGTAAAAAATCCGGACAAATCGTTTTATAGCATTCCTTATTCTTTCAAAAAAGGAACACACATAAAGTATTTAAACTTTCATCCGGATTTCTTCTTCAAAAAAGGAAATGATATTTTGGCGGTTGAAATCAAAAAAGATGACGACGATTCAAAAGAAAACATTGCTAAAAACAGAGACACACAGAAGCATTTTGAAATAATCAACGGAAAGGAAAATAAGCAAAAATATCATTTCTATTTTTTGAGTCCGGAAGATTATGTCGAGTTTTTTCAAGCTGTGCGAGAGAATCAATACAAGAATTTCAAATCAAGCTTGATGAGGATTTTGGAATCGTAGGCGGCGCGCCAGTTTTACTGGCACGAAATTCGGCGGCGGCGGAAAAGCGAGGGCGGGCAAAAATTCCTTCCCCACAACCCACTTCCTTTTTGCCCGCCCGAGCTTAAAAGTTTTTCAAAATTCAGCGTTCGGATTTTCGCTAAAAAAAGTTCGGATTTCGTTCAGGGTACGAAGTTCAAATAGTAAAACCCAGCCAGATGGCTGGTTTTTGATTAGGTCTAATCTAATTTTGACCCCACGTCACCAAAGTGCTAAAATACCAGTATAAGCATTAATTTTTTTGCAAATATGCACACAAAACATTTCTATACAGTTTTGCTCTTGCTGGCATCGCTAACGCTCGCTGGCGCTGGATGCGGCCAAAAGGCATCCGAGTCAACAGATACCGCGCCAACATCGTCACAGGGATCCAAAACATCAGACGCGTGCGGAAATCCGTACTATCCGTTCAAGCCGGGATTGACTATTGCTTATAGCGTTACACCACCAGCCGGCGTTGCCGGGGACTCTGACTTCACGACACGCATTATCAGCGTGTCCGGCACTAAAGCCAAAGTTAGCGTTGAATTAGCAGGCGGACTGACTGCTGATATGGAAGCTGACTGCGCGAGTGGTTCGGTTGCGCTAAATGGATCTTCCGGACTTGACTCTGCAATGGAAGGTGTGAAGTTTAAGACAACAGTCATCTCATCAAGCGGCACATTCATGCCGGCAAATGTAAAAACCGGCTCCACATGGAGCAATTCAGAGACAATTAAAATGGAAATAACAGAAGGCCCAACAGCGAACTTTGGTCCTATAACGATAACCACAACAGAAAACAGTAAGGCAGTCAGCGAGGAATCAGTTACAGTACCGGCAGGCACATACAAAGCAGTTAAAGTTGAACTAACTCGCACCTCTAAATCTGAATTTTCCGGTGCGTACGCGATAAATATGCCGGAAACAACCTCAACATCTACAGAGTGGTGGGTAAAGGGCATTGGCATGGTAAAGACAATAACAGTCACCGATGGCGAAACATCAACAACTGAGGCGAAATCGGTTACTGGGCAGTAAAGCGCGAATAACAAATTAATATATAATAAAAGACCCCGCCGAGAGATCAACACGGCGGGTGTTTCGTTGGCATGGACGAGTCATGCGTTGCTCTGTTGTGTTGTTTGTGCGCAAGCCGAAATAGATAACGGCCTGCTTGCAACGAAACATCATGCCTTTCGTTTTTGCTGGATTCTTCTGCCAGCATAGTAAGAAGCGGCCTGTCCTCTGTTGTTGCGCAAGCTATAAGCGCCAAATCAAATTGACCCAGCTCGATCATGCACCTTGCAAAACGCGAAATGTCATCGCAAGTGGATTCATCAAAAACAACGGCCTTTTGATAGAATTCAATCGCTCTTACATAACTTTGCGCCTCTTCCTCTCGTTTTGCGCAAAGAACAAGACCCTCGTGGCACCTGCATCTGCAAAAAAATCGTGCGGCTGATTCTACTTTTCCAAACTTTAGCATGAAGAACCCGAGCCGTTTATTGATCCGCAACATGACGAACTTGAACAGTGTACGCATTGTCACCTCCAGAAATATTTTATTTGAAAAATTGATTTCCGTCAATAAGATTCAGCGTAAAAAAAAGCCGTTCGCTGATGCGAGCCGGAAAGCGGCTCGTGGCGGAAGGCGAGCAGTTCATGGAGGCGACAAGGTTCTGATGATTGACCCTCTGCCATTCGGCCTGGAACCTCCGGCAAGACGGCGATGCACTTCGCTGTATATGTCCGTGTAGAAGCGGCGCCCGAGCGAGATCACAGCATCAGCGTACTGCTTGTTGCGTACAAAGTCGCCTAGCTCTGATGGGAGCATGGCTCTGACATGGCGCATGATGCCGTTAAGGTCAAGATCCATACCTGCCTCTGTAACTAGACAGCAGCGCTCAGCAGCAGAAAGCTCATTGTTCCAGCGGCGTTCCGCTTCTTCAACAGTAAGTCCGTGCATGTTCCTGGTGCGCATTAGCCCTCCTTCAGGTTGCAATAGATAGTAAAACAATATGCCAATCAGATGTCAAGAAAACAAATAACAAAAACGAACGGCTGTCCGTTCGTTTTTGTGTTCTATACTTATAACTCTTCCTGTGCTTATCTACGAACTAATTTTACAATCCAAATGAGCAAAACAGCACCTAACAAGGCTGTCAAAAAACTGTAAATATTAAAGCCACTAACCCCTACTTTGCCAAAAAAGCTCATGATCCATCCGCCAAGCAAGGCCCCTATGATACCAATAATTATATTGGCGACCAGACCTTGTTGTGCATTAGTACCCATAACCATAGACGCTACCCAACCAACAAGACCGCCAAAAATTATCCAAAGAATGATTCCCATATTGATTTAATTTAATAAGTTAATTTTATTTATTATTGCTTTCAATTTCGTTAAACTTCTGATGTTACGGCAATTATATGCACTGTATGTTAATTATACTCGCTTTGCGATTCTATGGATAGAGATACATAAACTTGCAAGCTTTATAGCGCAAAAGGGCTTTTTACTGTATTATTTATATATTAACTTTTATTATTAATTTTTATGAATTTACGTTATGGTTCGGTGATCGGTCTAGTCATTTTAGTTCTTGATGTAGCAGCTATTATTGAGATTCTTAGGGGCTCAATGGATAGGGCGTCCAAACTCCTCTGGGTTTTGCTTGTACTTTTGTTCCCGTTAGTCGGTCTAATTATTTACTACTTTTTTGGAAGGAAGTAGTAATAAATTTTCGTATGAGTTTCAAAAAACTCTCGCCGTTGGTTATCACTTTTATAGTCCTTGCTATCTTATTGGTAGCCGGCATGATTATTTTTGTCGCCAAAAAAATCGTTGTGCCGATTGCATCGCCAGTCGCGTGCACAATGGAAGCAAAACAGTGCCCAGACGGAAGCTATGTTGGTCGTACTGGTCCCAACTGCGAATTCGCCGCGTGTCCTTCACAAGTTTCTCCACCAATATCGCTTGACTGTAGCGGTTCAGGAGACAGTTGTCCTTCTGGATACACATGCATTCAAAAATGCGGTCCGCCAGTGGCACGCGAAAACGACCCGCCGCCAGGCTACTATTGTGAATTAAACGAGATAGCGAACAAACCTATAATGTGTCCAATCTGTCTTGCGTCAAATACCAACATTTCTACACCAGATGGGAAAGCGAACATCAAAGACATAAAAGTCGGCATGAGTGTTTGGTCCGTAAATGCCGTTGGCGAACAAGTGGCAAGCAAAGTAATATACATATCACATTCTGACGCGCCAAAAACGCACAAGGTGGTTCATATGATTCTATCCGATAGCAGAGAAGTCTGGGTTTCCCAAAATCATCCGACGGCAAACGGTTTGCTTGTTGGCGATTTGCGTTTTGGAGATAAATATGACGGTGCAACTATTCGCTCTGTCAACATAGAGTCATATTGGGATAATAAAACCTATGATCTATTGTCTGACAGCGAAACTGGATTTTACTGGGCAAATGATATTCTACTCGGTAGCACACTTTTTTTACCTTTCTAATAGCATTTGGCAATATGCGCGTAGCAATTATTGGAGGCGGAGCGGCTGGAATGATGTGTACGGCATCTGTTCATGAAGCAGATCCGAATGCGGATATTTTTTTGATTGATAGAAACGACGGCCTTGGGAAAAAAGTAATTATTTCCGGCGGCGGCAGGTGCAATGTGACAACCGGAATAACTGATGTAAAGACAGTTCTAACAAAATATCCCCGCGGTGGAAAGTTTCTAATTTCTGCAATGTATGCTTTTCCGCCAGAAGCAGTATATGAATGGTTTGAATCTCACGGAGTGCCGCTAAAAAAACAAATCGATATGCGCGTGTTTCCGGTCTCTGACAATGGTCACGATATTGTCGGCGTTTTTGAAAAGATGTTTAATGATCCAAAAATACATTTAATGCTCAAGAATACGGTCGTGTCAGTTAAAAAACGCGGTAGTGAATTTGAAATTAACATAAAAGACAAAGATGCGCCGATTGTTGTTGATAAGTTAGTTCTAACAACCGGCGGTCAGGCGTACAGACAAACCGGTTCAACCGGAGATGGCTATGCGTTTGCGACATCGCTTGGCCATACCATTACCCCGCTTGCGCCAAGTCTTAGTGCGTTTTTTACAAAAGAAACATGGCCTGCAAAAATTTCCGGTTTGTCCTTTGAAAAAGCAACAATCACAGCCAAACTCGAAAAACATCCGCATTTCACCGGGCCTTTTCTTTTTACGCACAAAGGAATAAGCGGACCAGCGGTTTTTGCCCTTTCCTCTTTGATAGCTTATGAAAAATTTGATAAATTAAAACCTCTTAAAATCTACATGGACCTATTTCCAGACGAAACTCTTGATGGCTTAAAAGAAAAATATGAATCAATCACAACTGAAAAAAACAACAAACAATTTGTGAACATCATAAGCCATATAGTTCCAAAATCGCTTGCCGAAATTATTATTGATGAACAAAAGATTTCTAAGTCAAAACGCGCAAACCAAGTATCAAAAAAAGAAATTATTAATTGTTTGGCTTGGATAAAATCAATCCCGCTATCTATTATTGCTCGCAGTGCGGGCGATGAATTTGTTACTGCCGGCGGAGTAAAACTATCAGAAATTGATCCTAAAACAATGGAATCAAAAATCTGTCCAGGACTTTATTTTGCCGGGGAGATTATGGATGTGGACGGATTTACCGGAGGGTTTAATCTCCAGGCATCTTGGGCAACAGGAAGACAAGCGGGATTGCATATTGCAAAAAATATATAAACTATGGAAGAAACAATCTCTTATAAAATCAAACAAAGCAAGCGCGCAAAAAAAGTGCGTATTGCCGTTTATTGCGACGGAAGCGTTGCAATTACAACCCCTTATGGAATTGATCGATCTATAATAGATGGATTTATTTATCAAAAAAAGCAGTGGATACACAAAAAAATTAGATATTTTAAAAATTTTGAAAACAAAACGATTCGTACTTTTTCGCGCAAAGATTATTTAGAAAATAAGAACAAAGCCTTTTCTTTTGTAAATGAACGAGTAAAATTTTACAACCAGTTATATTGTTTTTCATACAACAAAATTTTTATTAAAAATCAAAAAACCCGTTGGGGCAGTTGTTCGCGCAAGAAAAATCTAAACTTGAATTACAAAATATTGTTTTTACCGCAAATGCATCAAGATTATATAATTGTGCATGAGATATGCCATTTAAAAGAATTTAACCATTCACAAGAATTCTGGGCTCTTGTGGAACAAACGATACCCGATTATTTAAAAATCAGAAAAGAGCTTCGAAAAAATGAATTGTTTTTTAGATAGTCAAATTTGTAACGGTTCCATAGCCTAGACCATAGAACCGCTGAAAAATAAAAAAGCGACCTCAAGCGGCCGCTCTGACACACTACTTTTACGACTTAAATCTTACTGCAAGCAGAAGATATTGTCACAAAAGCAATGGCGCGTACAACAGGCCCGAAACATCATCAGCGCAGAGCGCGAGAGTAACAGGCAACGAACACAGAACGAACATCACTGACACAGGACTCTCAGAATCCAGCGCACTATTCCTGTAAATGCGCCAGGTTTCAAGACAAGAACATGTTTCTTGGCAACAGAAGCTCTAACAGCGGGAGCTTTGACTGTACTAACTGGGACAAGTTGATTCCTGACAACAGGAACATCAGCCATCGGATCGCTGATTAAAGGTTCTTCATTCCCTTGTGTGCCTTGCACAACAATTTCTTCAACAGTAGTTTCGACGACATGTTCTTCTACTTCTAGAGGTGACACCTGTACTGGTGTTGTTCCAAGAAGAAGTTCAATGTCCTGCACGATAGCCTTACAGACATCGCTTTTGCCTTTGCTCTTTATTATTGAGATTCTTGCATCAGCAAGAAGTCTTTCCACAATACCCTTCCTGGTTTTTATCAGCGTGCCATTGGCGCGAAAACACTCTTTAACCTTTCCGATCATGTGTGTGTATCGCCAATCCTTACGCGGATCTTTTGCAACCGTAGGCCTGGTAATGGTGTGATGAACCGGAGTGGGTTTGCCAGCGAGCAAAAGATTAATGTCTTGAACTATTGCCGCGTAGACAACACTCGCAACAGAGCTGTGCCTGTGTGTTCGGATATATTTTTCTGCTTCCGACCGTAATTGAATCACTTTTCTCCAATTACTTGGAATCAGCTTTCCATCCTTTCTAAAGCACTTCAAGACGTCGTTTATCACCTGTTTGTACAGATGGCTTTTTCGAGGTGCCTCACGATCACTGGATCTTACCGCCCTTAGCTTTGGACTTGGTTTTGCCGTTGATTCAACTTCTGTCCCAACCTTGGTCTTGCCTGCAAGCAGATCATCAATGTCCTGAACAATGGCCGCGTGAACCGCACTGGCCACAAGCTCACCATCAAAGGTTAGCGTGTTGGACACTGCCAGCAAACGAAGGTGTTGAATCGTGTTACGCTTGGTCGCAATAAAGATACCATTACGGAAGCATTTCTTGACTACGCCAATTGTGCGAACATAAAGCGGATGCTTGCGAGGATCTTCTTTTGGCACAGAAGCTCTTGCCGCAATTTCCCTTTTGATCGCATCAAAGGGTCCGATTTCTGGGTAGTCCTTTTTCGGACCAAAATCAATCGTAGTGATTCTTGGCTGTGTGATGAGCGCTTGAGCGGGCTCTTCAACCACATCAGACCTAGAACTCCCA
Organism: Candidatus Uhrbacteria bacterium; assembly: GCA_003497135.1. GTDB lineage: Bacteria > Patescibacteriota > Patescibacteriia > UBA9934 > UBA9568 > UBA9568. Next base: position 12,343 of record DNKR01000010.1, read on the forward strand.
TACCTGGCTGTTGCGCGATATGTGTTTTTGCCAGTACAGCACCTACACATTCTGCGTCCACAACCACCATTCACTTCGAGTTCAACACTAAGTTCTTTTTCTTCGTTGTCCTCGAAGTCATCGTCGAAGATGTCATCGTCGAAGATGTCATCGTCGAACATGTCGCTTTCGAAGCCGTATTCTAAGTTTGAAGGACCGTTTTGCATGACCATCTCCTTTGTGATGTCTGCCAAAAACATAACAAAAAAATTCATTATAGTCAATTATACGGGCAATTATGCAACAATAAACAAAAAAATCCGCTTCATCAGCGGATTTTTTCTTTTAACTATTCTTTTTCTTCTGATTCCACCTCTTTCACTTCTTCCACTTCATCTTCTTCATCCTCTTCAAAATCCCCTTCTTCTTCCCTTCCGACAAGTTCACTCATCAAACTTATCAGTTTATCCATTTTTATATTTAATGTTTTCAATTGCTTTTCCGCTCCGCTATTATCAGAATGCGGAGTACTGCGATACGCAGGTCTTTCAGATCTGTCAGAGCGATCAAAACGCTTTTCGGCAAAACGAGGTCGCGACGTACCGCCGTCTTCATTGCGGAAACAATCACGACAATAAATCGGTTTGCTTCCTGTTGGTTTAAACGGTACTTCGCATTCTTTGTTGCACTTGTCGCAAATGGCGCTGTGCATAGATGGCCGTTCATCGCGATCGCCTCCTCTGCCCCATGATCCGCCTCCGCCGCCTCCGCCAAAGTTATTTTTTTTCTTGTAACCTCCCCTGTCATCCCCTTTCCATTTCCCTGAATCCCTTTTGTTAAAAAAGTTTTTCATAAATTAATTATTTTATAAGCGTTGCTAAGTCCAACATACTATCAAAGCGGATTTGTTTTACGAAATCATCCGCGTGACTGACCACTATAAGACAACCTTCGTAGTCATTTAGCGCGCTGGCTATGACCGGCAAGTGGCGAAAGTTGATATGATTGGTCGGTTCATCAAAGATCAATAGTCCCGGCTCCATAAGTACGAATCGCGCAAAGCATAATAGCCCTTTTTGCCCTTCTGACAGCGCGCCGATTGTTGTTGCGAGCGCTTCGCCATCAAGAAGAAATTGCGCGCCAGTGCGGCGAATAGTTTCGTTGTCCGGCATTTCCATAACAGATGCGAGAGAATCGTATGCTGTTTGTGAAAAATCCAGTCCTGAAAAGTCCTGCTTGTAATAACCGACTTTCACACCGCTTGTAATTACCGCACCAACATCATTTTCTTCGGCAAGCGTGCGAAGCAGCGTACTTTTTCCAATTCCGTTTGGCCCTGTAACCAGCAAGTGATCGCCACGCCTTAAAATCATGTCCAACTCTGCATGATGCGGTTCATGATCGCGAATAACTTTTACTGATTTAATGCGCGCTACAGGTTCGGGGAACGGCTGTGCTGGAATTTTGAATGATCCGATTGTTCGATCATCTCGCCTGACATCCACCATGTTCTCTTCCGCTTCCGCCACCTCTTCTCTAAGCTTGCTCGCGAGCTTTCGCATCTTGCCTCCCTTGTGCGCAAAGAAATTCACTTTGTCTTTGCGATCCTGGATTGTTTTTAATAACTGCGCATTCTTCGCGCGGTCGCGTTCAACCCGAGCAGCTATCTCTAAGACCACATCTGTATAGTTTCCATCGTACTTCTCAACTTTACCTGTGTACACATCAAGGTGCAACACCCCCTCTGTAAAACTGTTTAAGAAATCAGCGTCGTGCGAAATAACAAGTACTGTTTTAGGGTACATGATTAAAAACGCAGTCAGATGGTCAATACCATCGTGATCAAGATTGTTCGTTGGCTCATCAAGCAGTAAAATGTCCGGCCCTTGTATAAGAGCATAGGCAAGCAACAATCGCGCTTGCTGTCCGCCTGATAAATCACCAACAATCTTGTCTAACGGTATTTTGAAATTAACGACCTCTAGAGCGTCTGTAATGCGCTTATTGAGGTTGTAAGGCACTTCTTTGAAAGCTTTGGCAAAATAACCGCGAACAGTCTCTGCAAGGTACTCGCGCGCCATTACCTGCTTTGCCGTGGCAATTGTTGCATCAGACGAAAGATGAACAACACCTTTGTCCGGCGCTAGCTCGCCAGTTATGAGTTTGAAAATTGTGCTCTTCCCAGCTCCGTTTTGGCCCATTAGCGCAAGCTTTAAATTTTCCCGCACTGAAAAGCTGGCTTCGTCCAAAATAGGATTATCCGCGCTGTATCCAAAAGAGACATTTTCAAATCTAACAACAACATTGCTTTGTTCCATAGAAGGCAAAAAACTATACCATAATATTCAAAATAAAGCTAGGGCAAGCGCTCGAACATATAAAATTACACATGCTTGCATTAATTAAGCTCTATGATAGGGTTTATCAAGACGCTCTTCACAACCCAAAGCAAAGGAGAAGGTCATGACCGAACAAAACAGCAACGAACAACTCACTGACATTGAGAAGGCCCACAGAGACATCGACGAATTCGTCAATGGAACTACCGCCTTCAGCAAAGAGACGATGGAAATGATCGGCGATGCGCTCAAGTTGCTTGTTTCGACGCTGTTCGCGATCGGAACTTTCGTTCGTTTGATAGCAATAACGCTCGCCATCTTGCTCGTTGCGGCGCTCATTTCAATTGAGCTGTTCGTGCTTTCACCGCTTGAAAAAAGCATGACAGCGGATGACGCACCAGAGCTCGCCTACATCGGCGGAATCGCATCCATGTGGTGCGTGTACGAAGAGTACATGGGGCTTGAGGATGAAATTGAGGAGCTTGAAGCTCTTGCTGAACATGGAAAACAAAAAGGTAAGAATTGCATCAGCTCGCTCACTTCGCTCGTGAGTTGCTATGTGTCTCTGCAAAAAGCGGCAAAGGACCCAATTACATGGGCAAACGCGTACGAGAAAGGCAAGGACATATACAAAACATGGGAACGATTCAACAAGGTGCGCGGCAACGCTCTCAAGATTGCGAAAGCGATTCCTGAATATGACGATACGAGCCTTGCTTTCAAGAAGCAAATCGTCAGGATTTTCAAAGCCATTGATGACGCAAACATTGTCAGCGTGATCACATCTGATCCGGATCTGATGATGGCAATTGAAAATCAGGATATTAAAATCTCATTATCCGCATGGAATGATTACATGCTGGATCGCTATCCACAAATTCTAATATTTGGATTGCTGGGTGGAGGAGGAGCATTTGAAATTGCTGGAGCATATGTGTCATGGAGATTTCTTTCAAAGGACTCCGTGGACGAGGCAATGCAAGGATCAAAGACCTACAAATACGCTCGCACAGAAGGGTGTCTGAAAGACAAAAAGATATCCGATGTGCTATTTGAGGAGTACATGAAATAGGCGACAGCACAACACCACAACACGCATTCCTCCCAGGGAAACTCGGGAGGAATCTTTAATTTAACATTTTTTTTAAAAACAGCTGTTAAACGAGTTGTTACTTTAAAATTTAGTGATTCGCATGTAAAATACAAGACATATAGCATATAGTATTTTATGGAAATTATTCTCATATCCATTCTAACACTCGTCGCCAGCATGGTTGGAACAATCTCTGGTTTTGGAACTTCAACGATTATGGTCCCTGTTTTGATATTATTACTTCCGCCTGTTGAGGCAATATTTTTGGTATCTATAATCCACTGGTTTGGAAATATCTGGAAAATATCGCTGTTCAGAAAAGGTATTAATATTAAACTGAATCTTTTGTTTGGAATTATTGGCATTGTTACAAGCTATATTGGCGCGTCTTTAATGCTTGGGGTTGATAAATCTTTGCTTTTGGTTGTTCTTGGAGCTTTTCTGGTAATGTATTCCCTGTTTCTGATGTTTTGGTCAAAATACAAAGTTCCTACCACAAACACCACCGCTCTTGCTGGCGGAGCGCTTTCCGGATTCTTTGCAGGCATGTTTGGCATTGGCGGAGCAATACGCGGAATGTTTCTTTCTGCTTTTGATCTGCCAAAAGCAGTTTACATTGCAACAGCAGGATCAATCGGCATTCTAGTTGATTCAACCCGAATTATTACTTATTTCACAAGCAGCACTGCCCTGCCAGAACGCCTTTGGTGGAGCTTGCTTATTTTTATTCCTGTTTCATTCCTTGGCGCAGGCATTGCAAAAAAAATAGTTGATAAAATTCCACAAAATAAATTCAGGATTGTTGTCGCGATATTTATATTTGCTATCGGCATTAAATTTTTGCTTTGGCAGTAAATATATAACTTCAGTCTGTTATAAAAACTAACGCGCCGCATCCGGCATCTCAAAACCACACATCGTGTCCGTCATTTCGAAAACACACACTGTCCCCGTCATTTCGAACCCCACCACTGTATCTTGGGGTGAGAAACCTGCCTGACGTCAGGCAGGTCTCATCTGCTGGTTTTTTATTGTTAAACAGTTTGTATTCTCTGTTTACAGCATGCTATGTATATAATCGAGCACTAAATTTTATTCTTGAGCAAATGCAAAATAATTTTTGTTGTGCATAATTATTGATTTATTGAGAAATAAAATGTATCATATATCGGTTCGCGGCAATAACTTTATGAAAAAAACAAAAAATTGCAAAGCTTGCGGGCCGGTTCAGGTTTCGCACACTGCCTGCTTTTTTGCAGTGATATTTGAAATAGCATTCGCTCCGTTAATGAAGCCGCTTGACGCGCTCGCTTACGCAACAAGAATAGTCGCATCGCCTTTGCGTTTGGAACGCACAGTTCCGGCAATTGCAAAAGCGCTTGTATTTTTGCGCCTTGCAAAAATAGTACGCGACCCAAAGCTTGCAGCGACATGGCGCGGCCGCGTGTTATGGGAAGAAGCACTGAAGCGCAAAATAGACATGTACGAGCTTAGGCTTTTCGGTCTTGCGCGCGAATTCTACATTGTGCGTTTTGGCAAAATAACCCTTGCATTCAACGGCCTCCCTCGTCCGCTAGGAGCGCAGGCAAAGTCGCTTGAATGGATGGACAACAAGGGAATAATGAAAAGAAAATTCAGAAAAATGGGATTTCCGGTCGCTCTAGGGGGCACTGCGCTAACAGCACGGCGCGCAAAAAAGATTTTCAGCTCATTGAAATCGCCTGTTGTTGTAAAGCCGTCAATCGGGTCGCGTAGCGTTCATGTGTCGTCAGGATTAAAAACAGAAAAAGAAATGCTGAACGCGTTTTTTATAGCGCGTCAAGTTTCGCCATGGGTTGAGATTGAAGAAGAGCTTGAAGGGAGCGTTTATCGTGCGACTGTTATTGGAGGAAAGCTCGTAGCTGTTTTGCGCCGAGATCCGCCTCAAGTTACAGGAGATGGGAAGAGCTCTATACGCGATCTTGTCGCAAAAGAAAATAAAAATCCAGCGCGCCACAGCGAACAGTTTCATGAAATTGAATTAAGCAAAGAAATTAACGAGTATCTTCAATCGCGCGGATTGGGTGTTGATTCTGTTTTAAGCGCTGGAGAATCGGTTGCGCTTGATTGGCGCGTTGGACGTGGTTCTGGCGCGACAAATACAGATGTAACAGGCGAAACGCACAAAGAAAACCGCGAACTTTTTGAAAATGCAACGCGGTACTTGAATGATTCGGTTGTCGGATACGATTTTATTATTGAAGATATCAGTAAATCGTGGAAAAATACAAAACGATGCGGAATAATAGAATGCAACAGTTTGCCGTTTATTGATCTTCACCATTTTCCGTTTCAAGGACAGCCGAAAAATATTGCCGGCGATTTGTGGAATATTATTTTTCCGGGTTCGGCTCGGAAATAGGCGCCGGCACAATCCAGCCGTTTAGGAATTTTTGAAAATCTTCGCGTTTTGAAATCAAATCAACTTCTTGCAAATGCCAAATAGGGTGGCTTTCCGGCGTGTATTCGTTGTGTCCGCGTATTTCTCCGTCTTTGAAAATGCGTAAATGGTATTGTCGGTCCTTGCCGTCAAATTTTCGCAAACTTATTTTTTCGTCTTTGTCTATCCAAGCGATAAAATGATTTCCGAACCCTTGTGTTTTTAGGTGTTCAAGAAGTTCGTCATATGTCCGCCCATTTGCAAGATGGCCTATTATAAATTTTTGCCGTTCGCTGTGTTTTAAAAACGGTAAAGCCAGGATATAGTGTCTAAGGTATGGGAAAATTGGGCGTAATATCAGCCAAAGCAGCCAGCGCGAAGGCCGAAGGATCGGGCTTGTTTTTTCTTGCTTATTCATATTTCGAATAAAATGGTATCACAAATACAATATATTACAAAATAAAATCGCCCCAACTGTTGGCTGGGACGATTTTTGTTTTGAGAATATATTGTGCGAACTACTGTAATTGTTCAAGATCAATTCCACTCTAGTTTAGAACAGGAAGCGCGTCTTGCAAACCCTCAAAATTTGAATTTCCATTCTCGCTTTCAATCTGCTTCAAAAACTCTTGCCATTGCTCGGCATCAGGAGTTTCGTCTGTTGGAATGCTGGACATTAATTTTACGAACATTGATCCGGCTGAATATGCAATAAGTCCGAACATCAGATAACCTGCAATTGACAGAACCGCGTATTTCCATTGCCTGCCAACAACTTCCGGCTTGTGCACGCCCTTGCTTGCCGCAAGTTCATGGTACATCTCAACGCTGAAAGCCATTGCATAAACCGAGGCAAGAATTGAAAATAATTGAGAGACAACGCTGAACAACAATGGTGCGTTAAACAATTCTCCAAGAAGCATTAGCAATATCGCGACCGCGTATATCCCGACAATCAATAAAAGAAATCTTCCAAATACATTCCACCAGTTGCCTTTTATAAGATCTTTTGACCGCATTAGCGCTCCGAATCCGCGCGCTCCCTCTGCAAAGTGGACATAATAGACAAACATGAACGCAACGCCGATGTAAATTCCGGGTACAATAAAAAGTCCTGTAAAACCAAGTACGATGAGTCCGTTTAAAATTGTCAGCCAAAGCATTGGCCAGAAGTGCTTGATTCCAATTGAAAGCGACTCGCCTATTTCTTGTTTTTGTTTTGCGGAAATCAAGCTGTAAATTGAGCCGTTGATCCATGTTGAAACAAAAAGTACGAACGCTCCAAAAAGTAAAACAAGCAATACGCCAGCGCCGGATAAAACAACCGGATCAATCGCTCCGCTTTTGAAAGAAGCGAAGAGTGATCCGCCAAACAAAAGTCCAAGTATCAGTACTCCAGCAATGCCAATTGCTGCGCCGATAATCATTATTACTATCAAATAAAGCGCGCGATCAAGGAATAGATTCCATGATTTGCTAAAAAGCATGGAAATAGGGGCCAGATCATGTTTATGACCTTCTGCCATAAATTATTATTAGTTAATTAAGTGCGAAATTAATGCATATATGATAACATATTTATAGAAAATCAGCTATTTTGCGTATAAAATTAATATGGAAAAATTAAATGAGAAAAAATTGTTAAAGCGTGCGCTGAACATCAATCGAGCATTAAAAAAGCTTTATCCAAAACCGAAAATCGCTCTTAAATACAGAAATGCGTGGGAGCTTTTGGTATCGGTCGTACTTTCAGCTCAATGCACTGACAAAAAGGTCAATGAAGTAACAGCAGACCTGTTTTCTAAGTACAAAAAATTAAGCGATTATGTCCGCGCTGATTTGCATGAGTTTCAAAACGATATCAAGCCGACCGGGTTTTATCGCAATAAAGCAAAACATATTTTAAAATCAGCAAAAATCGTGCAGAAAAAATTTAACGGCAAGGTTCCGTGCAAAATGGAAAATCTGCTTTTGCTCCCCGGCATCGCCAGAAAGAGCGCGAATATAATTTTATCCGAAGCGTGCGGAATAATTGACGGAATTCCGGTAGATACGCATGTGCGCCGGCTTTCAAAGCTGCACAAACTTACAAAAAATGACGACCCTGTAAAAATTGAACAAAACCTGATGCGCATAATTCCGCGCAAGGACTGGTATAATTTTTCTGTTCGCCTTATCCAGTACGGCAGGGAGTATTGTCCTGCAAAAAAACACGCTCATAAAAATTGTCCGCTGGAACATGTAAAATAATATTTCTGTTTTTAATTTTCTAATTAAAATCATAGCAGGGGTTCAATATATTGAACCCCTGCTTGTATTGAAAATTAATTTTTCGTTTCAAATTTTTTATGCGCAATCGCCGCTATTGCGGTTGTAATTGGAATTGAGAGCACAAGCCCCACGCTTCCAACAAGCATTTTAACGATTTCTGCAGATACGATTTCGTAATTAAGTCCGTTTGCAAATCCGCCGCCTGATGTGCGAAGAAGCAATAAAAGCGGAAGCGATGCGCCGGCGTAGACAAGCACAAGCGTGTTCGTAAGCGATGCAATGTGGTCGCGTCCGACATTCATTGCGCGCTTGTACAGTTCGCGCGAAGAAAGCGTTTTATTTGCGTGCGCGAGTTCTTGCACAATAGAGCTTTGGCTGACTGTCATGTCATCAAGCACGCCAAGAGCCGCGATTAGAATACCGGCGAGCAAAAGCCCTTGCATGTTTATAAGCCCGGCTGATTCTGCCGCAAGAAGCGATGTTTCGTCTGTTGCAAATCCGGTCAGGTGCGCGGCGCTTACGAATAATTTTGCAAGAAACCCGGTTATTACCAAGCTTACCGCGATTCCAGAGAGTGCTACGGTTGTTTTGCGCGAGAATCCGTGCGACAAGTACAAACTAACCGCCAATATCACAACAGATCCGATTATTGCTGTTAAAAGCGGATCCCAGCCAGCTAAAATTCGCGGAACAATAAAAAAGTAAATAACAAGAAAACTGAATGCAAGACCAAGCAGTGAAGTAAAGCCGTGTAATCTGCCGACTGCGACAGAACAAATCGCAAAAATCGCGAAAAGCCAAAACAGAGCTCTTGATCTGGAAAAATCGCTTACATAAAAAATCGGTCCGGATACATCGTCTTTGACAATTAGTAATACGACCCTGTCTCCGACTTGATATTTTTGTGCAACAGCTCCGCTTGCATCAGCGCTTATTTTAATTGTTTTTGTTTGGTTTTTGTATTCGCCTGAAACAATAAGAACAGAAAGTGTTTGCAGTATCTGATTTTCAGTACTGTCTGTTGTATTAAGCGTTTCAAGCACTTCAAGAACAATACCCTGCTCTTTTTGCGGTTCGCCAGAAGCAAAAACAGGCGCAGGAACAGTTATGAATACAAACATCAGAACAGCGAAAATTGAAATTATAGAATTTTTCATGCGTGTATTGTATCAGAAGAAGTAGAGAGTAGAAAGGACGGGGTGCATTGTGGATGTTACATGGTGTAAAACCGTGCAATGTGGTGATGTGTTGCACATGGACGGGGTATAAAACCCCGTCCTATGTTGCATTGTTTTATGCGCGGGCGGTTTGGTTCGGAATATTGTGCGCGGGCTGTGGTGCGCCTCATAGGGCGGGGATTCATTCCCCGCCCATGCGCACCAACCCGCCTCGCCCTACCCGTGCATCACCTGATGCCTGCGGTCATTGGTTTGCTCGCGCAAAAGCACATAGCCGGATCCTGCAAGCAATCCGAGAACAAGTCCGGAAAACGCATTAGCGGGAATGTTTGGTTTAACAGGCCATCGACTGTTTAACGGAGCGTCAACCAAACTGATTGTGATATTGCCTCCGCCAGTGTACTTCCAACCTTCGGTTGTTAAAACCGAGGCGACTCCGCGCCCTATTTGTTCTGCTTGCGAAACATCTTCGTGAAAAACTTTTATTGTTAAAAATCCGCTTCCGCGAGAAACGCTTGTAGAAACCGCCTCGCCCCATTTTTTGCGCTTTTTAATTTCATCTGTTCCAAAATAATTTTTATCTATTCCAAGCCCGCTTGCCATAACAAGCTCATAAAAATCAGTTGTGTAAACAGCAGTGGCGAGATCGTCCGCAATGCGCTCCGCACTGCGTCCGGCAGTGTAAGCGTCAACTGTTCCAAGCTGTTGGATAACAAGCAAGCGCACTGTTGAGCTGTACAAAAGCGGGCGCAAGAAAGAAAACAAAAGCGCTAGCAAAAGACCGAACACTGCAAAAAATATTATCGGCTGTTTTGCGCTTGCAAGAATTGAAAACGGATGTTGCTTTGTCATAAATTATTGTTTGATATCTGTTAGTTCAACAGTTGTTTTTTCTTCTTTTCCAGCTCTTAAGTACGCGATGTCAATTTTGTCTCCGGAAGAATACGACGCGATAAGCTCTTGCAGAATAATCGTGCCATTGACCGGCTCTTGCCCGATAGAGACAATCAAATCCCCTGCTTGCAATCCGGCAAGCTGTGCCGGACTTCCTCGGCGAACGCTTTGCACAAGCGCGCCGTACTTGCGGTCGTAAAGCGCTGACCGGTCAAGACCGGCTGTAAGGTTCGCGTCTGCAACAACCGCGCCAAAGTACGGACGCGAAACTTCGCCTGATCTAAGCACGCTGTTTATAGCCCCAAGCGCGTGATGAATCGGAAGAACAATATCAGTTTGGCTCTCGTCGCTTTTTGCAGAAACAATTCCAACAAGTTCTCCGGCGCTGTTTAACACTGCCGCGCCAAATGCTTTGCGCGAATATTCGTCTGAAAGGCGGAACGCTGTTGGAAATTTTTCTGTTGCAATGTACGGAGAATCAACAATCCACTCCCGCACTTGCATAACGCTTGTCGGATCAATCTCCCCTGCGCCGCGCACCACAAAAGCCAAGTCGCCATTCGCGACTTCCAGAGGCGCGCCGAAATTAACAACCTGCAGTGTTTGCGCTTCTATTTTTAATAATACAGCATTTGTCGCGGAATCTCCAACCTTTTGCACAACAGAATAAACCTCGCTGTCAATCACAACCGAAAGTCCTGGCGGTGCGTATCCGTCAACGGCTTGCGACGATGTTAATAGCCATCCGTCAGAAGTAATGGAAACAGCGCTTCCAAGCGGCATAATAGGAGGCGCGTATGCAGTGCCTGCTTTTTGCCTTGGATAAATATATCCGACAGACGCGGCCGCGTTGTTGCGCACTTGGCGCAATGCTTCTTCAAAAGTGCCCGGAATCGGGCGCGGCTTTTGCTCTGACAGGCGAATTGTTGATTGATTGGTAAGCGCGAGCGTTGACATGTATTCATCGAGCGAACTGTTTGTGATTACTGTTGCGAGCATTGCCGCGAAAAAAGAAACAGAAGCAGATATGACAACAGTTGAGATAAGAAAGTCAAGACGCGATTTTGAAAACTTGCTGTTCATAAGATTATGTCCAGCGAGATGTGCCTGCAATAAGCGCGACAGCGGCCGCTCCCAAAGCGGAATATCTGATCACGATCTGCTTGGTTAATTTTTCCAGCACATGCGCGCGAGAAAGCCCGAGAAACATGTAAAAGGTTACGCACATAAGCGCGGCATTTGTCGCAAACCCGCTTGGAAGAAACGAAACAGACAAAAATAGTTCTGTAATGAGCAGTGCGCCGGCCGCAGAATACACTGCTGTGCGCTTGTGATCAATTTTACTTACATACAAAGCTGACCAAAGCAGGACCAAAACAATAACTGCAAATATGATCGCAATCAGTGCGAGCGGAGGATGAATAAACAAATAAGCCGCGTACAGCGCTGAAGCGGAAAAGAATACAGAAAACACTCCAAGTATCATCGTCAGGTACTCAAGCGAGTACGCCTGATACTTTGCCTGCAAATGGTAGTAGTAAAATGCGTTTTCCATATATATATAAGACAGCATTGACACGAACACTGCCAAAAACAATCGCGCGCTTTCTGATTCAAAAAACAAATACAAGGCAAGTCCGCTTGCGCAAAAAATGGCAAGCGATGACAACAGCGCCCAAAACGACGGAGATCGCATGTCAAATTTAAACAATCGCGCAACGAGAAGCAAAAACAATACAAAAATTATCGGCGCTTCTATTGAAAGCAGAGATGGCGCGATTGAAACAGAAGTGAAAAGCGCGGCAAGCGCCAATCCTGCCAAAAACGGAGTGATTCTGTGGACTAATATCATAGCTCTTTTAGGACTTCTACATTAACAATTATTCGGCCGCGCAAAACCAGTTCTCCTTCGCGCAGATCAATCTGCTCGATTTGCGCGTACTTCCCTACTTCTGAATTAAATTGCGACATTGAATCTGATGCTGATTTTTCTATCATGCGCGCTATAAAGCTTGGAAGTTTAAGTTTGCCGATTCTTGTTTCGCGCATTGTCAAAACAAGACGGCCGTCTTTTGCTTCTGGAACAAAACGCACTATAAGGGCGGTGCTTGCGCCATTGCGCTTAATCGGCAAAAACAGTTCCGCCTCCCCGTCAAGAACAGCAAGCTGTGCGCCGTCCGCAACAGAAAGACCCGAAACTTTAGCATTTTTTATTGAATCCTGCAAGCCGCGCGTAAACGAGCCCTCTGGCAAAGTCAAAACAAAATCGCGGTTTGTAATCTGTCCGTTAGCCAATCGTTCGCGGATGATTTTTTGCATTGCGTTTGATATAAACGAATCAAGCGGCTCGCCCGCAGGAACAACGCGCACTGGCGATGGCTCGCTGTAGACAAGCGCTGATACAACCGGAATTTTAAACAGACCGGTTCGCGCAACGCTGACTGATACAAATATCGCGATAGCCAAAATAATAACAATAAATATTGAACAGCAGCTAAGCCCAGCCTTGCGTCTGACCTGCTTTCGCATTTTTGCAGCAACCTCGCTTGCTACCTCGCTGGCAACCTCGTGCGAATCAGGCGTTGATGTTTTTTCTACTCTCATAAAATTTAATGCGCCATCCATGAATATTGGCGTTTAAGCTCTTCTAGCAAATCATTGCCTTCTTGGATATTTTTTTCATCTCCGTTTACGCCCTGCTCAATTCGCGCAAATGCTATGACAAGTTCAAGATGCAATGTTTTGTAATTGGCCGGCACGGACAATGACTCAATTCCCTTTCGCGCGGTTGGCGCATCTTGCGGACTTTTATATTTATTAAGAATTTCCAAAACAGCAGATTCGTATTGGGCTTGGCTGATTGTCTGCGCAACGGATTCGCTTGGCGGAGCGGGCGGAGCGTACTTTTTGTTATACGCAAACGAAAGCGCGACAACAAGCATTAACCCAAGAGACAATATAATCAAAACAAACGGAAATATTGTCCTGTATCTATGCGTCATACGGCATTTTTGCTTTCAGAGCTTTTATTGTCAGAAAAGAAATCCTGCAAAACAACCATTAACACTGTTGCGACCGGAACAGAAAGCAGAGCGCCGACAAAGCCGGCGACTTTTATTCCAACAAGAAGTGCAACGATTGCAACAACCGGATTTAGTCCTGTGACTCTTTTCATTACAGCCGGCACCAGGACATTATTTTCAATCTGCTGAATCAGCACATAAAGACCCAAAACAAGCACGCCTTTGATTGGATCCTGCGCGAACGCGATAATCGCCGCTGGAATAACTGAAAAAGTCGGGCCGATGTAAGGGACAATTTCCAGCATGCCTGCAAACAGCGCGAGCACAAGAGGATAATTCACTCCCAAAATTAGCAGTCCCACATACGACAAAATTCCGATTGCGATCATCAAAATCAATTGCCCGCGCATCCATGCGCCGATTTTGTCCTGAATCTTTTGCAAAAGCGCTGACAAATAAACCTGATATTGCTCTGGAGCAAGATGCTTGAAAAATCTGCGCGCAGAATCCTCTTCTACAACCATGTAAAACGCAAGCACGAGTACAAGAACAAAGGCAACAATTCCGCCGAAAAATCCGCTGATAGTTGAAAATATCTGGCTTATTGCTCCTTGAGCGCCTTGTTGCAGGGATTTTGCGCTTTCTAAAATATTCCCGCCAAAACCTTTTTCTGCTGAAAAAGCGTATACTCTCGAGAAAAACTCGGACACCTTTGAAGTCAAGCTGGAGAAGTTGCTTGTAAGCTGCTGGATCTGTTCAATAAGAGGAGGAACTATTAAAACAATTGTGCCTGCGGCAAGAGCGAACAATATTACATACAAAATCAAAACAGCAATCGTGCGAGGAACTTTGCGCTTGTGGAACCAGTCAGCGTACGGTCCGATAAGCGCTGCCAAAAGAAGCGCTACGAAAAGAATGGCTACAATGTCGCGGATGAACCACAAAAACCAAAGGGCCAAAAAAACCAAAACAACCTTGAAAATTGTTAAAGTTGTTATCTCAATTTGTTGTGCTTTCATATTTTTTATTCAGCTCTCATTATAACATATCAAAACGCAGGCCGAAAGGCCCGCGTTATTGCTTACTTTTTCATTATTGCGGAAACGATTTTTTTGAATACTTCCGGATTCTCTTGCGCTATTTGCGACAGGACTTTTCTGTCCAGTTCAACGCCTGCTTTCTTTTGGGCTCCTATAAAGCTTGAGTACGAAATACCCATTTGCTCAAGAGCTGCGTTCATTCGCACGCTCCACAATCTGCGCATGTTTCTCTTTTTATTGCGCCTGTCGCGGAAAGCATTTACTCCTGCTTTAAGAATTGCCGGTTTCGCAAGGCGGACTCTTGATTTGCGTCCCCATTTGTATCCCTTTGCCCGCGAAAGCATTTTGTGCCTTCGTTTTACATGGGTTGTCCCTCTTTTTACTCGAGGCATACTTTAATAACTCGGTATAAGTGTTTTAATGGCTTTGTGATGCGCTGAAGAAAGTTCAAGGTCTCTGCGCTTATTACGCGTTGTGTTCCCGCTTTCGCGAGAATTAAAATGATCTTGGCCCGCTTTGCGCTTTATAACCTTCTTATTCTTTGTGATTTTTAAACGCTTTGACAGCGCTTTGTGTGTTTTGCGTTTCATAGAAATTTCAAAAAGCATGCGCATTGTACATTTTTGGCTATTTCTTGTCAACACTGCCTGCGGCTAAAATAACGATAAACCTGTTTCCGGCCCTTGAAACCGGCTGCTCAATCTTAATCGGGGTTGCTTCGCCAAGCGCCTTAACAAATCGGTTAAGCACGCTCATAGCAACATCCGGGTGCGCCTTTTCCCTGCCCCTGACAATCAATTCCACTCGCAATTTGTCTCCTCTGGATAGAAATTTTTTACCCTGATCCAGACGAAGATTAAAATCATGCTCGCCAATGCGCACAGAAAGCCGTATGCCTTTTGTATCAATCACTTTCATTGACTTGCGCTGTTTTTTTAATTCTTTTTCTTTTTGATAAACAAACGATCCCATTTCCAAAATTTTGCAAACAGGCGGATTTGCTTTTGGAGAAACCTCCACAAGATCCAGTTCGCGCTCCTGCGCAATACGCAAAGCTTCGGCAATTTCTAAAACGCCGAGCATTTCCCCGTTCTCGTCAATAACACGAACCTGCGGGGCTGATATTTTTTCGTTCGCCCTGTAATCCTGCGTATCAAATTTCGGGCGATGCATTCTGTGCTTGTGTATGCGCATAGAAATTATGTAGCTTTTAGCCGGTAGGTTTTAGCTTTTCCCGCCTTTGGCGGGACCCGC
>DNKR01000010.1:27918-28048 GCA_003497135.1 Candidatus Uhrbacteria bacterium
GGGACCCGCCGTATATTTAGGTGGCGTGGTAGGTGTTAGCTTAGTGGGTCTGAATACCTGTACTTTATTCCTCCTAAGCTAAAAGCTCTCCTCCTCTAACCTATTCTTGGAGATGGCGGGAATTGAACCC
>DNKR01000025.1:0-296 GCA_003497135.1 Candidatus Uhrbacteria bacterium
CGCCGGTAAAGATATTGCATCCGCCAGCGAGAACGGCCGCCAGAGTTGAGATCGCGATTGCGAGCATGGTGTTGGAGAAGAAGAAACGCTTTGCGAAACTGATGATGTTCATTGTCCGTACCTCGCGCGCTTAGGCGAACCTAAAACGCGCACACGATTGTACGAAGCTTGTGGCCACAATGGCCAGTCGCCTCCCATGCGGGGGGAATCAGTTAAGATTTCCGCAAGGCAGACGGGGGAGATGTGAGATAGGTGTGAGGAGGAGAGGTTTGAGGAGGAGAGGTTGAACATGGGTA
>DNKR01000025.1:398-2468 GCA_003497135.1 Candidatus Uhrbacteria bacterium
TAGCGTCCCTACCCACAATGAAAATGGGTTCGAGATGATAGAGAGACTATCAATCCTCAAACTTCACGCTATTTAGAATATCCATAACAATCGCAAGCAATTCAGGATTATACTTTTCAATTTTTATCATGATCCTAAAACCATTTATTGGCTTATCCTCAAATACGACATATGAAAAATATGAACCATTTTCATTAATTGTTTCATTCAATATTGCGGGTTTTCCAGAAACAGTTATTTTACTAGTTTTGTATTCATTAAATGGCAGCCCAATATCGTATTCGCCTCCGGGGAAAACAGAGAATTCAATATTTTCATTTTTAACCAGATACATTCTCGCATAAGAATACGATTTGTTCTGATCAAATTCAAACGACCAATCTTTAGGATATGAAAACTCAAGCGAATCTTCTGTTGCAACATATCTGACAAACCCATCCGGAGTTCCCTGCTCATTGCCGTCTTCTAAACCAGCGGACTCCCCAGTCGCTTGTTCTAAAACAGTATTTTGAGCAGGGTCGTCCTCGGATTCTAGCGACAATGAATTAATAAGATCATCAAATATAGATGTATTTTCTAGATATGCTGATGTTATGAGCACAATTGTTTTGTCATCAGTACGCAATACAAGGTTTCTGTTTTCACCCTTGCTATTTATTAGTTCAAAATAGACGGCTTCTGTTGCGCTAACTGATACTTGCTTTTCATTTACAACATCGCTATTTATTGCGTACAAATATTTTACCGCTTCATCAAGCATTGGATTTTCTGTTTCAATCCTGATGAATAATATTTGCCTGTCATCATACGCGTCAGCAAAAGGCAAAATGCGAATAATATTTGAGTCCTTCCGATCAACTTGCGCAATCCATCCATCCGGCTTTTTGTAAGCAATGCCAAATGCAATTTCATCTGTTGCTGCTATTTCTTTTGTTTCATCGGAAACTGAATCCGTTTGATTTTGCGTTTTGTTTTGTGCTGCAAGCGTGATTGCCAGATACGCGATTGCGACCGCGAATAAAAGTCCGACAATCAGCCATCCGATGCGTTCTTTTGTCATAAGAATTATTAAAAATAATAAAATAAAATTTAAGAACGAAAGCATGGTTCGGCCTCCTACTCGTGCTAATGCGAAGGCAATGCAAATGCTGAAAATATTCAAGCAATTCGCATTGCCCAGCGCAACACTACCGCAATAGAATCATGGCTGTTATGCGCTTTTCAAAAGCAAAGCCAAACCGCCATTATCCAGTGCGTTCCTTCTTAATGCTGTTTCCTCCTTTCCAGCGTGCCGTAGTGCGCATTGCATCACAAAGCCATTCAATAGTGCGCTAAACGAGCTAGCGAGATTGCGGAAAGCATTCAATACCAGGTTTCCCTGTTTCATCTCCTTTTGACAGGAGAATCTTTTTTAATGAACAGCGGCTTGAAGCCGCGCCGGCGAAGTTTCAATCTTCATTGTTTCCATTTCATCATAGAAATAAACGCATGTCAAGCGTTTTTGTGCATAACCTAGCCAAAAAACTGTCAGCGCTCACTAACAGCCATGCTCAAATTTAGCCAACCTAGGCGCCAAAAACCTGTCAGAAAAAAATAACAGCGGACAGGAAATAAGTCCCCACCCGCTCAATATTTTTATGCAAATTATTTAAACAGACCAGTTTTTTGGCAATGCGCCTCCGCTCTTCCTGAAAGCCAGTTTTGCGAATCTTTCTAACTTTGCAAGCTTGATCCGCAACGAAACAACTGAATAATAATCCTTAAGAGTTTTTGAAAATTGTCTCTCAATATTGTTCAATGCCCTTGTCATATCTTTTGGCGTTTTTGCTGTTTCAAACAGAGCTTCGATTGTTTGGGGCTTGTTGAAAAACTTGCCGGTCTTGTAGCGGGGTTCAATTTGTATATCGCTGGAATATATTGGGTTCAAAAGGTGAATTTTGGAAACCACAAGATCTAAAACAACTGAATATTTTCTAAAAAACAAATAGCACACTATACCTTTGCTGTTTAGATAATCGTCAATAATACCGCTTTTGCAAGCCGATAATATTTTAATGCCACACTAGAAGA
>DNKR01000025.1:2551-4200 GCA_003497135.1 Candidatus Uhrbacteria bacterium
CACTAGAAGAGTGTGGCATTAGTGGGTGTTTGTATCAGGTGCATATTCTCTTTCTTGTACCTGAGGCACAGAAAGACAATAGCGAGATTGAGAACAGTAGCTGGAATCTGCGGGAAAAAGAGCCACCAGTCGGCCCTCACGAACCCGTAGGCGCCCCAGAAAATACAGGACGCCAGGCAGAGTACATTCAGTCTAACTGACACCGTCCCTGAATCCCTGGTCTTCATCAAGAGCCGAACCTGGTCCGGCATGCCGATGAAGATGATCGCGAACTGAAAGGCCATGGCTGTCAATCCCAACAGTTGTGCGGGCATGTTCGCTCCTTTTTCAAGGTACATGACTGTGCATGTCCTTGTCTGTCGAACGCGTAATAATACCATAAAAATTGGGTCTTGTCAAGGCCTAAATTACATGATAAAAAATAATGGTCACAACTACGGAGGAAACATGAATAAGAAAAACAAGATCCTGGAAAAGGTTGCGTTCGCGCTTCTTTTAATTTCCACAATCGCTCTGATTACGCACCAGATCTCTCACGACAGTTTCTGGAGCATTTTCTTCCATGATTACGATAACTTCTTCTGGTGGATGATGATGGTCGGCATGGGCATTGTGGTTTACTTGAACCACATAGCGCTGAAACCAAAACCTTGACAAACCGCCTGTTTTTGTGTATGTTTAGAGCATAGATGGGTGCGTTGTGCGCCTGTCACGAACCTTCCTAACGCGCCGCTTGGCGCGAGGAGCGGACAATGAAGACGACCTTCTTTTCCCTCATCGCCCTCTTGGGCGCGATCATGACCTTCAACTTCTCCTGCGACCCGGCCTGTGCGGACGGCGGGTGCGGGGATGATGATGCGGACAACAACACCGTCCAGCTGTCCATCTCTGTGGAGAGTGATGTGGACTCGGGCAATGTGTCCGTGTTCGTTGACGATTCGCTTGTCGGTCCGGCCCCTGCGACTGCCGAAGTCGCTATGGGTACGCACTATGCAGAGGCGGTGGACAACACCGGTTTCTGGTACTACGCCTCTCTACCCGAGGCCGAGCTCAACGAGGATACCTCATTCACACTGAAGGGCGGTGTGGATCTGACCGGCGACTGGGTTGACATTGAGCTCTTTAGGACCGAGACTGCGAGCATGCGAAGCGTGGAACTGGATGGCGAAATCGTGGTCAAGGTCGGTGGTGTTGGCCCGTTTAACGCTTTCTACATCGAAGGTAGAGCCATCTGGTTCATCACCTCTACTCGAGACACCCTTGAAGGCGAGGTCAACCAAGCCGGGACCGTCATCACTATGCATGTGACTTATGAGAATGGTGGTTGGGAGGACATCGAATACCACAAGATCTAGGGGCACCAGCTGCGTCCTACAACTCATCATACCGAACCAAGAAGGATCGGTTTCCCTATCCGCCATGAAGGTTACATCCCTTTCTCGCGGACGACCCCAAGACCAATGACTGGTTGCGGGGTTTTCTAATATAAAAACGGAATTAACGGAAGAAACAGAAAGAAAATAATTTTAAAAAAATTTCGGATTATTCCGATCCAATTCCCAAATGATCGGATTCGTGCGTATATAATTTCGAATTCGTTCCAAATCATATTCGTCTCGCACAATATGTTCGTAATAATTTCGTTGCCA
>DNKR01000025.1:4270-4458 GCA_003497135.1 Candidatus Uhrbacteria bacterium
TGTTCGTAATAATTTCGTTGCCAAACAACCATATCCATAATTGTATTGTGCGCAATCCTTGAAACCGCGGCCTTATATGACCGAACAATGGAACCGATTGAACATGGTATGATTTTTTGATATTCGTTTTGTTGGGATTCGGTTTGACGGGCGGGTTCGTGTTCGGTTTGACGTAGGGGTTCAATGAT
>DNKR01000025.1:4544-5205 GCA_003497135.1 Candidatus Uhrbacteria bacterium
ATATATTGAACCCCTACGTCGCGAATCCCGGCGTCGCGAATCACATCATCGCAAATCACATCGTCGCGAATCACATCGCCGCGAATCACGGCGGCGCGCGATTCAATTTCGATTATGCCGTGAATATGGTTCGGCATTATTTGAAATATATCCAAATTTGTTGATGGGTAATGTTTTGTTATTTCCAACCAACATTGTTTGGCAATTTGACCGATTTCATTAAATATCATTTCGTTATTTTTTATTTCCCCAAACCAACATTCATGATTTTGCGTACAAATCGTTACATAATAAAACCCGGGCTGGGAATAATCATAATTGTGTAACCTGATTGAACGGCGATGAAACCTGTCTTGCATAATTTTCCGTTATTTCCGTTTACATTCCGTATTTCCGTTTCTACGGCTTAACAATCACTTTCCCATCATAATACACCCATGGATTCGTACTGCTATTACCAGATGATGGATATTTTTCTATATCGCATTCATTACTTTGATCTTCAAACGTTCCATCATAGCACGCATCCCCGGCCAGAGCGCCCTCGCACACGCCCGTGCAATACCCCCAGTTATCCTTCACATGCACGCGCGGCTGGAACACGCAGGCGCCATCTGCGCCGGATACAGCACCGCCAGCA
Organism: Candidatus Uhrbacteria bacterium; assembly: GCA_003497135.1. Lineage (GTDB taxonomy): Bacteria > Patescibacteriota > Patescibacteriia > UBA9934 > UBA9568 > UBA9568. The sequence continues at coordinate 5,185 of DNKR01000025.1, forward strand.
CCGCCAGTGCACGGCGCGGCA
>DNKR01000025.1:5272-16662 GCA_003497135.1 Candidatus Uhrbacteria bacterium
CGCCAGTGCACGGCGCGTTCGTCAGATTCCCATCAGCATCAGTAACACAAGTTCTGCCATGACTATTCAGTGCCATTATCATCCCATCCGTGCACCTGTATGTATGCGTGAATGTAATATAGGTCGGATCGCAGGCTTTGTCTGTTTCGCCCCAATTGCTCTCGTTATCGCAATAGGTTTGGCTTTCGTCAATATCAATCAGGCCGCGATGGTTTTTGTAATAATTATCGTCTGTTGTGGAACCCGATGGATTTTCCAGCCAGCCAGCGGTTCCGTAGTCAGCACCATCGCCCCAATCAACAACAACATTTTTTATCGGCATCTGGTTCGGGTTTGCTTCAACAAAGAACTGGGTTGAAACATGCGCCCTGCCGTAATCAGCCGTTACATTACCTGCCGGCGCGCCATTGACGCTAAATGTGTTGTCCCTGCCCTCTGTGCATTTATCACCGACGCACTGGTCAAGAGAGCGGATGGTTGGGGCGGTGGCGCCTGTTGCGGACTGGTTGGAACTTATGTCAACAGAATCACGATCATCTCCAATATTAGTATAAGCACCGGTGTCTGATGTATCATCTACAAATCCCCAGAACGAAAATACTTTTGCAAATAACTGCTCAAGATATGAAATTGAAAGAGGTTTGGTAACGCTTATATTGCTGCCAGTTGTCAAATTCGAAGGTAAAAGAGGTGGCTCAGAAACAGTTGTAAACAGATTAGTACATACTCTATTTTCGCATCTTGGTAATTGATCTTTACAAACTTGATCAACAGAACACGGTCTTTGAACCAAATTCTCAAAACTGCTGTTGTTTACAGCATCACATTCACCGGCAAACTCAAGCAAATACTCATGACCAGTATCTAAATCCCATGCCTGCTTATATGTTTTGTCTACATTTCCATCACTATCATTCAATCCGTTTCTACAACCATCATCATCTTCTGTATATGCGCACACAGATACAAATTGTCCGCCACCAACAAACTCTGAATATTTTGTTGCCATTGATCCTGTATAAATATCAGCTGGGAACGGCAAAGGCTGAGGCAACACAAATGCATCAACACATTTATGTCCAGAACCCGTGCAATGATTTGAACTATTTTCACATGTTATAAAACATCTCGGACCAGGATCCATATCGCAAACAGCATCAGCATCGCCTCTACAAGTTGCATGTTCACTTCCACTACAAGATTTATACTGATTAACTTTAAAACTGAAATCTTCATACGATCTGGCGTAATTGTCTGCGTTTGAATCTCCCGGATTTGCCGGAGTATATTCTCCGCTTGCTGATTTTTGATAAGCAACAACAATTGGTGATTGATCTGCTTCAGCTTGCAATTTTAAATTAGCATCATCCAAAACAAAACTTTGCGCGATTTTCCCGGCAGGCGTAACGATTGTGGTTGGAGTATAATTTATTTCATTAGCAATATTTGCAAATATATCTTTTAGTTCAAATCCACCCTGCTCAAACAATAAACGATCGGTCCATGCTTTATTTCCTAAATCAGAACCGCCAGACAAGCCCGTGTCTTTTACACTTGTAAAAGCAATATTTTTACAGCCAGGATATATCGCTGCCTTATTTATTAAATCTCTAAACCCATATGTTCCTTCATCATATGAAGATGGTAGAACCGGGATATATTCACTGATTATGTCGACATTTGGCGAATCGCCTACTGGAAAAATTGATGTTAGATCAACCCCCTTTCTTACGCATGTTTCATAATCATCAATATAATTGGACAAGCCACTTTCTGCCAAATACACAGTCGGCGACCAAGGTTGATATATGTTATCAATTAATTGATCATAATCATATACTGACGGTTGAACCTCGTATAAACCAACCGTATTAAGATTAGGTTCTGCACAAGATTCGCCGCTACTGTTAACAGAATTTTCTGGAACGCAAATATATGGACAATCATCATCTGCGTCTCCTTGTTCTGTACAATCGTTCGGCAAATTTGATTCTTTGCATTTTCCAACAATTCCAAAATAACCTTTAGGACATCTAACATTTTCTTCACAATCATCACGCTGACCTTCCGTACAATTTGTTAATCCTCCCCTTGATTCCGCGCATGCAACGGATTCAATTTCGCGCTTATCGGTTGATTCATTATATTCTGTATTTGTTACATACAAATCAGCGTAAACCCCAACCTCTGTGCAGTACGCTTCATTTTCAGTTGAAAACCCCGCCTCTGTAAATTTATTGTTCAAATCAGTTGAACCCGAAAGCTGATCAATTGGGAACCATGTAAGACAGGCGTCAGCGTCACGGTTGCCGTTTATCTGAACTGAATCATCGCGCTCAATGCAATAGCCGGGCCAGCCGAGCAAGGAATCAAGGCGGGTTAACTTTTGGCAGGTGCCTTTACTGTCATCATCCGAGCAATCTGTATCTGCCTGACACCAAGCATTGCCTCTTGGACCGCCTTGGCAAATACCGGGCAAACCTGAACTGACATTTGCGCCCAAGCCAAAGTATCTTGTAAACACGCTCTGATCCCCATACCCTGCTTTTGTGTACGAACACTCGCACACCTCGCCCGGAGCGCATGTTTGAACGCTTTGGAATCCGAATATTGAAGAGTATGGTCGCCACTCTGCCGGCTGATTTTCCGGCGGATTATCACTGCTTTCAACAGTAAGTATTTGTCCAATTGTGTCCGCTTCTTTTTGAGTTGGATCGGTTTCGTCCGGATCTTTCCACCTTGTAACAACAGAAGTCGGGAACGGCGAATTCACCTCCGGATACGCTCTGCACTCAGATTCTGTTGAAACGCCTGTTGACGCGTTAAACGGTGTTCCGTCTATGCCAAGCAAACATCTGTTGTTATAACACGCCCCTGTTTTGGTTTCCGTCAATGGAGCACATTCTGCATTACTTCCTCCTGTGCATCCAGAAACACTGAAACACGCCAACTGTGTCTGATCAACACATTCTCCGCCAATACATTTTGAATACGGCGCTGTTGTGCACTGAGCGTCTGACGCGCACAAGGCAGGGCTTGATGGTTTGTACTGACATGTTCCGAGTGCGCATATATCCTGCGTTATCCCATCGCTTAATGTTCCGCATTCGCCGCTTGATGAGCACGCTGTTCCACTGCTCTCGCAACGGCCGATTGTGCATGTTTCGCCATTAGCTAAAGCGCACGATCCGGCAATATGTGCGAGACGCATATCCTGCGGAGCGTCAGGTCCTGTACATGTTCCAGCACCAACACAATCAGCATCAGAATAGCAAACAATATTCGAGTTGCTTGAACAAACTTCTTTGCCTTCGTTTATATCCACCTGATCATAAAACTGGACAGGGATTTGGTTTGGAATTGACATGCCTGAATATTCATAACCGTACCAGCCGACATTGCGCGACGCGTACTCAAATCTGTCTAAAATTTTCGCATCGCCCTCAACCCAGCTTGTGCACTGCGCTCCCTGGCCTTCCTCGCCGTACGCATTGCACAAATCAATCTTGTCGCACACCTCTTTAAACTTGCGCGTGCGCGAATCAAAAGACATGATCGAACTTGAACATGTAAGCCATTCAGCGCAAGTGCGGTCGCGGTTGACTTTGAGTACTGTGTTTGTGTCATTTGAAAGCAATCCTGCGTCAACATCAAGCAGAACTTCAGCGGATACAGCCGCACTGTTTGATGTTACGCATTGGCCTTCCATTGCGTTTCCAAAACCGTCTTCAAACGGCTGGCAGTCGCTGGCGCTTATGCATGCGCCGCCATAAGCGACATTGTTTGCTGTTCCTGAAACATCAAAATTCACTGGTAGATTGCTGAATACTCCAACTGTGCCCGCAGGCCTTGGCGATGTGTACTTGCACCTGCTTTCGCAAAGCGCGTATGTCTTACTATCAGCGGCGCGCACGACTCCGTCGCCGGCGTTTACGCACGAAACCGGATTCACAAGCGAGAACGGAGCTTCGCCATACAGCTTGTCCGCGCGCTCGCTCTTAATGTACGACGCGCTCGCGTTCCATTTTAGTTCTGGAACAGCAGAGTCGTTAAACAGCGCACATCCGCCTTTTTGGCTTACCTGCCCTTGGCACTGCTGTGCAGGATCAAGATCGGCTTCTGATATGCGATCGTTTTTTATAAACGCGTACTTCTCGCCCTCCGGCTGTGCGCCGTTCTTTGTATCCTGCGGATCCGCGAATTCAGTACATCGGTCGTATTGCGCAGCGCATGCGCCGGCCCATCCGTCGTACGCGTATGGCGCTGATCCTGAAGCGTCGCCGTTTCTCCAAATTCCAAAGAAGTTTCCACCGATAAGATACGCTGAATCGCCAGTGCGGTCGTATTTGCCGTTGTTGTTTGCGTCTATAAAGTAGCAAGGACTGTTTGTTCCTTTTCTAAACCAGCCATTGTATTTGACTCCATCAATTACAGCGTCTGTTTTATATTCGCATGATTTGTCTTCAGGGTCTTTGAAATAATAATTGCCGTCAGCGGTTGTTGTGAATTCTTTGCAGAACAGAGCGTCTGCTTCGCACAAGGTCGTGCTGTATTCATTCGGCAGATTGTAAATGAATGCTGATTCAAGAGACGCGACTGATTTTTTGTCTTGCGAGAATGTCGGGTTGCCCAGCTCTGTGCATCCGGCTCCGCCTTTTGAACATTTTGCTGATTCTGTTTCAACCAAGAACATGTCTTCGTCTGCAGGAGACACAACAGCTTCAGGTCCCAAAACCATTCCGTTTGGAAGCTGTGCTGGTGCTGATGAATTTATCGGAACATTGCCATCGTATGTGAACCTGCAAGACGACCGGCCGACTCCAACAGTGCAAACTGTGCGCGCCCCGCTTCCAAAATCAATTGAGCAGTCAGTTGGGGCTGTTTGCACGATGACCTTGTTGCATGTTGCGTTGTAAATTTTTGCGCCTGTTTCTGTTGTGTTTTGCGTTTTGAAGAATGGCGCGCATCCGACTTTGTCTTCTGAACAAAGTTTTGTGAATGATTTTAGATAAACCGCTCCGAGCGCGCCTGTGCGGTATTCCTGACAGCCCAAATGGTATTGCGGAGATGCAACACCTTCGTTTGTCTGGTCGCATTGTGTTGGCGTGCTCCAAGAATTTTTAATCAATGTCAAATTTTCCTCGCCTTCGCGAAGCATTATGTTGTCCAAATAATACTCGCCGGTTCCTCTGAATCTTATAACAGCTGAATCATCAACACTGTCGCCGGCGGTATTAAGAGGCCCCAAACGATAACTCTTCCAATCCGGAGAAAGCGCGACACTGTCTACATCGTCAAATGCGATTTCTGTTCCGCTTCCGCCGTCGGTCGCAAGATACGCTGACAAATCGCCGTTTCCCCTTGCCCAGAATGAAACAAAATACACTTTGTTTGAACCAAGGTTTCCTACAAGCGGCCCGCAAGCGTCATTGCCGTCTGTTCCGATTGTCTGGCACTTGGCGCTACTTGAACTAAGCTCGCATGACTCGCCTGTTGTACAGAGCTCGCATGACTCGCCTGTTGTACAGGTTCCATTTCCGTTTGATTCTGAAAGATAAAGCGTTTCTATTTCTCCGAGAGCTGAAACATGAACGGAATGCCCACCTGTTGCTGTTGACTCGTTTGATATTGTTGCTGATGTTGAAACCCAATTTTCAAGCACGCCTGACTCAAAAATTTCATTAAACGCTACGCGCGAGTTGCGGCTTGTGCCGCCGGTGTATTCCCTGCACCCGTTTGCAGAAGCCGGGCAAATTTTGCTTCCTGAAACATTTACAAAGTATCTGCATTCCCCGCTTGTTGCGTCAAAATATCCGCCTGATGCCGTGCATGTTCCTGATCTAAGTGCGGCGGTTGAACCAACAACATCTGTTTTGCGGTATTGCGAACACGAAGCGGTAATATCAACAAGCTGGCTGAATCTGCGATAGTGAATCACGCCTGTTTGGTCATAAAGTTCGCGGCAATCAGGATCTTCAAATATGTCATCGTGCTCTCTGCATGTAGCGTCGGATGTTATATAGGTTGTATTGGTTGCTGATTCTGTTATTCCTGCTGTTGCCTCACTGCAAACAACTCCGCTGCTGCCAGCGCTCCATTTAACACAAGGCGAACTGTCAGAGTTCATGAGGAATGTCCATGTCTGCAATCTGTAACCGGAAGTGTCCGAGCCCTCCCAGCTGTAAAACACGCCGGCATTGTTACCCGCAAGAGCAGGCGTTGCGCACGCGCGCAAGTCCGAGAAGTATTCGCGCTCTTCTGTTGCCAAATTCGTAAATTCATCGCATCCGACATTTTCAGCGCTGCATGACGCGGCAGTGCTTGGGATAAAGAACATTGGGAAAACTCCGGCCGGTTCAAACTCAGTCGGCTCTTGCCTGAATGTATCGTATCCGGAACAAACAGCAGGGCAATAATCAATAGATGAAACTACGGCCGTAACAGCAGGATCGCCGTTTGTTGGAGTGTATTTTGTGCACCCGATATCCGAAGCAGTGCAGGTTTTTGCGTAATTCGCGCATTCGCTTGGATCATCGGCACCGCCATCACAGCCCAAATAATCAGGCGCGATTTTCATGTATGCTTTTTGCGGCTCGTTCCCATACCCTTCTCGGAAGCTTGAAACAAGTTCGCCTTGTTCAAGCTGTACGCCATCAATAACAACTCCTGTACCTGACAAGTTTATGCGCATTCGTGTCTTTGTTGACGGATCGCTGGAATAAGTCGGCGATGTGAATGTGCAAGCGACTCTTTCAAATTCTCCTGAAACGGTTTTACTTGTTGTTATGGTATTGTTTGTGCTTCCGATTAAGCAGTCTCCTCCAAATGATGTTCCTGTAATATCAGGTGTTATTGAACCGTCTTCTGAAACAAAAGACAAGTTCGCGCTTGCTTGCGCAGTGCCCGCCACACCTGAACGCGCATAAAAACTGAACGAATAAAATCTGCTCGGGCCGATAACAATATTCGCTTGGCTCGCGCCGGACGCGGAAAGATTCGCTCCGGCAGTTCCAAAACGGGAATCATCAGGATCAGTGCTCCTATTTGCGCCGGTTACAATCCAATTATCCGGCTTGCTGTCATTGTCCGCGTCAGTTTCAAAACTTGAATTTTGCACAAAATTCAGCTGAACGCTGTCTGCCTTTTTTACAACCTCTGTGCACCCGGCGTCTGTTACAGAACATGTGCGCGCATTGCGATTAAAATAAATGCGATCTTCAAATGTTCCTCTCAAATCCGATCCGGACGCTATGTTGGAATCTTCTGTTGCAAGATCGGCAACTGGCCTCCAATCAAAACCATCTGCGAGCGCAACTTTGTTGCGCTGATACCAACGGCAGCCGGCGTTATCAGCACTGCAAACAGAAAAATCAACAGTGTTTAACAAGTAATCGCTTTTTTTGTTGCTTGATGTGTCTGTAAACGAAAGGCATGTTGCGTATTGTGCAGGACAGCTGTCCCCGCGGAACCGCCAGATATTTTTTTCGCGCGTGCAGTACCCATACCCGCCAGTGCAATTTCCGTTTCCGTCCTCGTCAATACAGCTTGGCGCGTCAACGCATGTCTGCTCGCGAATATCAGAATTGCCAGCTTCAAGAACCTGCCCGAATACAAGAGCGCGACACTGGTTTTCCGGATATTTAAGAACCCACGACGGATCAACAAGATGGCACCAAGGATTGTTCGCGTCCAAACGGCCTTCGTCATTACAGTCATTAAACGCTTCCATTGCCTCTCGCAAAGTAACAGGATCCTCTTGCCTGTTTGCAGGCGACTCTGCGGCTATTTCCCAGCCGATTGGAATAATGCGGGATTTTCGCATTTTTACTAAATTTGAATCGCAGTAGCCATATGTGTAACAAAGCGGATCAGTGTTTTTTGCAACATCGCTTGGCGGAATCAACGGCCAGCCGCCGTTTAAAAGACCTGCGTCAATCGCCTGCGTTAGAGTCATTGGCGCGCCGGTTCGGCCGCGAGCGACCGCAGTTGCAAAAGACGAATCCATAACGCAATTGTTAAGCCCGCGATTGTCGGTTGAAGCGCACGAAAGAAATTCGTTCATTATTGAATAATTTGAGACAGTCAATGGCTGTGCTGTAAGCATGCTTCCAAAGCGCGTTGCGGCCGCCTCCCTGCCGCCAACATCAACCAGTTCAACATCAAACGGATTTCGCTCAACTTGTTGCGGGCTAAAAAGACCGGAATACAACTTTTGCGTAAGCTGTGACAGCAGTGTATTGATAAATACATTCGCCGCTCCAAGTCCAACGCCCAAAAACGCGTCTTGAATTGCGAATAATGTTTTTGATTGTTCGTTTGCCTTGTCTGCCTGTTTTTCAATTAATTTTTTTTGTATGTCAGCTTGTATAAACGAAGCAGGGGTTGTAATAAAATTCGTAACAGTGTCTGTTTTTGATTTTATGCGATTTTGGATGATTTCCGCTGTTTTTAAAATCTGTTCTTTTTCCGCTTTCTCTGATGTTTTGTTTAATACAGCCACGAACGCGCCAAAATCGTTTTGCGAAGGATTGAACTGCCTGCGCATTGCGCCAAGAATAAACGAGTTAGGATCAGCCGACTCTTTTGCACGCTCTGTAAATGCCTGCCAATTTGTTTTTATGTTCTGCCATTCGCATCTTGGCTCCTCCGTCTTATACATTGCTTTTATTGACATTTGCAATCCCAACAACACCTCCGGATTGTTTGGCGCGCAAACATTAAAATCTAAACCTATCTGTCCCAACCCGTCGCTTATGGTCGCCATTGCCTCTCCGCCAATGTCCTCTCCAACATCTTTCCAATATTCTTCTGCTGATCTGTGCTCATAAAGCGGTCCCTGGCCTTTTCCGCCTGACGCAATGTACATAGCGGCATCGTAGGCGAGCTTGTCAGTAATAAAACCCAAAAGATTGGTCAACAAAGTCACTATTGCGACAAGAACCGGCTGTGTTGCGTTTTCTTTCAAAGTTTTTGACTGTTGATTGACCTGCGCAATTATATTCGACGGGCCTCCGATTGAGTCAACAAGTGCGCGCGCCTCTGGAGCGGAAACGCGCAAAACAGCGCTCCAAATAAAAGCGCTCACAAACAGCCCGCACAATGCGGCAAGCGCGAATTTTTGTTTTGGACTGTTTGTTGATTCTTTCATATTTATTGCTGAACCGTTCCGCTATCAGATTGTTCCGCTGGCGGCAGTTCTTGGCTTTCGTCCGCTTGCCCTATGTTCGCAAGCGCTTGATTGAAAATTTCAATTATCTCCTCATCGCTTAATTTATCAACAAGTTCTTTTTCCATTCCTGAATCAAGAAGCATTTTACGGATCTCATCTGAACTTAATGTTTGAAAATATTTTAATAAATCTTCTTGCGTGTTCAATTGAAGCGCTGGATTGCTTGAATCAAAACCCGGAATAGACAAAACAATATCAGTCGGGCCGGAAACTACCGGCCGGATTTCTTCTGCGGAATCGGTTGCGCATGTGGCGCCGGACGCGCAATTCGGATTATTCCCTGACGCGATTTCAACCGAGTCGGAAAACCCATCTGAATCCGTGTCTTTAATGTACGGCGATGTCTGATACACATACAGCTCGTCATAATCAGTCAGCCCGTCTTCGTCAGAATCAAGCTGTTTCATTTGTTCGTTCTTTGCCTGATCGCGCTCTTCCGGGGTCTGATAAGCAGGACCTTCGTAGTTTGATTCAAACGGGGAGCGCAATTGATTTCCAAGATATTTAAAGCCAATAACAAATGTAAGCAAAGCGAAAACAAAAAACACAATCCAGCCGTTTTTCTGGTCTTTGCTCATTGCCGTTTTTCTAACTTCATGCCGTCGAAGAGGTTTATCCATAGGCATGTTATATTTTAGCAGAAAAATTAAGTCCTTGCCATGTATTTTGATGCGCTTCTGTCTATAAGCCGTTCCGCAGTGAATTTATACCAGCTTTTGCGCCAATTTTAGCCATTGATTAGGCGATAATTCTTGCGCTCGCGCGGTTTTCACAAGCCCAGTGCTTTCAAGTGCATTCTGGACTTGCGCTTTTGGATACGGCAGGTTTTTCCACAGCTGTTTACGCCTGCTCGCAAAACCAAGCCCTGCAAGCCGAACCGCTTCCTCTACTGTTTCTGATTCAGGCATAAGTTCCAACAGCACAACCGATGACCATACTTTTGGCTTTGGACTGAACGATTCAGGCGATACATTTGTAATGCGCGAAGCATTTGTTCGCAACTGTACAGCAACAGAAAGCAATCCCATTTCAGACGGCTTGGCAAGCATTCTGTCTGCAACTTCTTTTTGAACCATAAGAACCATGCGCAACGGGCGCGGCGAACCGGACAAAAACTTTTCAAGCACTTTTGATGTTATATTGTACGGTATGTTTGCAACAACAATAAAACTTCCGCCGCACATGCTTGCAAGCTCTGCGTTTGAAAACGATAGTACATCGCCGTGAATAATTTTTACATTGCTTATGCCGTCTTTTTGAAAATTTGATTCAAGCTCGCTTGCAAGCGCGCGGTCAAATTCAATCGCAACAACGCGCGATGCCAAATTAGCAAGCTCGCGAGTTAGCGCTCCTGTGCCTGGACCGATTTCTAAAACGCATTCATTTTTATTGAGATTCGCGAATTTCAAAATTTTTTCAACAACACTGCTGTCAATTAAAAAATTCTGTCCAAGCTGACTCCTTGCGCGCATCATACAAAATGTTTTGACAATTTTATTTCTCCCTGCCGCAAAACCTCAACACTTTCCTCAACCACGCGAATAATTGTTGACAGTTTCGTATCTGGCAGTTTTCCGGCGTCAATAATATAATCCGGCTGATATTCGCTTCCTGCAAACTGCTTGCGCACGCATTCAATATCAAAGCAACTTCCGCACCCTGATCTGTTTGCTGAAGTGGAAACTATCGGGCGGCCAAGTCCTGATGCAAGTTCTTTTGAAACATGGTGCGATGAAACGCGAAGCGCAACATATCCTTTTTGCGTTGCCCATTTTGCAAGCCCTGCTTGTTTTTTTTCAGGCAGAACAAGCGTTAACGGCCCCGGCCAGAACTCGCGCGCCAGCGCAAGCGCTTTTTTGCTGAAATGCGCGATTTCCTGCGCATGGGCCAGATCGCGCACAATTATAGGCACTGCCATATCAGGCGCCCTGCCCTTAATTGCAAAAACTTTTTTTACAGCATTCGCATTCGTCGCATCAGCGCCAAGCCCGTACGCTGTTTCTGTTGGATACACAACAGTGCCCCCATTGCGGAGGATCTGAACTGCTTCGGATGTGCTGTGCGTGTTTGGCATGTTTTTTTTTGCGTTTTTCGTCATTTCGAACCCGCTACTGCCTTCGTCATTTCGAACCCCCATCACTGCATCTTGGGGTGAGAAATC
>DNKR01000025.1:16728-16870 GCA_003497135.1 Candidatus Uhrbacteria bacterium
ACTGCATCTTGGGGTGAGAAATCCCAAGTGCGTGCTTATTTTTGCAAAAACCCGCAGTTGAGATCTCTCACCCCCTTACCACGCTTCGCCCCGCCAAGTCCGGGTTTCGTGATGGCGATCTGAAGAGGGGTTCGAGATGACG
>DNKR01000025.1:16940-17481 GCA_003497135.1 Candidatus Uhrbacteria bacterium
AAGAGGGGTTCGAGATGACGGAATACTTTTAAATTCTTCATTCATCCCTCTCCTCCGGCTTATCCAGAGCAATCTGCGACGAAATCTCGGTTAACTGGCGCTCAAGGGATTCAAAACGCAAAAAGAATTTGTACGCAAAATAAAAAAGAATAACAAGAGCGATGTATGTTATTGCGTCAACTCCGCGGCCGACTTGCAAAAAGCGCGCTGCTCGGTCGGAAATGCTAGGCATCCAAAACAAAAGCGCGGCGCACGCCCAAAAGACAATCCAAAAAATCATTAAGCGCAAACTTATGGCGCGCTCGGCGAATTTTATAACTGTTCTCGCAAGCACGAACAGAATAAAAACAGATGCGATTATTTGTATTACCATACTAGCGGAATAATTTAGAGAACAAAACACGCAATCCAATACGCACAAACTGCGTACTGCGCTGGCCTTTGGCCAATGACTCATCGCTGTATCGGATTGTAACCGGAACCTCTGCAAATCTGATGTTCAGCTTTCCGATCTGGTCCAAAATTTCCGACGCGTGCGCCA
>DNKR01000043.1:0-128 GCA_003497135.1 Candidatus Uhrbacteria bacterium
GCACGCGACCCCAACGCGGCAAGGAAGACCCTGCTTCACTTGCTGCGGCGGGGTCTTTCTTTTTTTCTGCAATAAACCAAATTCCACAAAGCCGTGAATGTTTAGCTTTCCGTCATCTCGAACCCCTC
>DNKR01000043.1:225-2769 GCA_003497135.1 Candidatus Uhrbacteria bacterium
CGCACCCGCGAAGCACCGCCAAAGGCGGGGCGAAGCGGTGTATTTGGGGGTGAGAGATCTCATCTGCGAGCTTCTATTGCTTAGCAGTGAGATTTCTCACCCCAAGATTCAGTGGTGGGGGTTCGAAATGACGAAAGGGTTTATTCGTAGATTCGTGGTCATTCGTGGATTCGTAGCAAAAGCTCATCTCCCGACAGTGATAAAAAACTTTTCCAATTCTTTTTTAGGATCTTTGTACAAATGCACGCAATTATAAATCATTTTCGCAAGAGGCATGTTCAGTTTGTGCTTGCGCGAAAGGCGGTAAAGAATTTCGCTGGATGCAATGCCTTCTGTTGTCGCATGCGCGCGGCGATGCGCTGACATTGGAGAGCGCGCTAAAACAAGTTCGCGGCCAAAAATACGGTTGCGCGATGTTTCGCAAAGTCCTGTTGCAACAAGATCGCCAAGACCGGAAAGGCCTGCTATGGTTTTGCGCTGTCCGCCTATCTGTTCGCACAACTCGGACATTTCGCAAATGGCGCTGTTGATTATTATGGCTATCGCGTTTGTTCCAAAACCCGCCGCATCGCACATACCCATTGCTATTGCGTACGCGTTTTTTGCAGATCCGCCAAACGCTGTTCCAATAATATCGCTTGTTGGCATTAAAAATAATTTTTTGGTTGATAGAGTTTTTGCAAGTTCTTTTGCGCCTGCCAGATTTCCCGCAATGTCCATGGCTGTCGGATCTCCAATAGCAAGATCATTTGCAAAAGCAGGGCCTGAAAGCTGAAAAATCTTTTTTGACCTCGCTTTTGGAAAAACGCTTGCAATTGCGTTTGGCAATAATTCTCGCGTTTCAGGATCAAACCCTTTTGCCGTGTTAATGACATAAGAATTTTTTGGAATAATTTTCGCAATTTGTTGAGCAAGTGTCTTTACAATGTTTGACGGAACCGCAAATACGATTATTTGCGCGCCGTTAACCGCTTGCGCAATATCATCTGTCGCAGTAACTTTTTGCGAAAATTTCAGATTTTTTAAATACAATTTGTTTGTCCGCTTTTTTTGAATCTCGTCAACAACTTTTTTTTCTACGCTCCAAAGCGCGACTGAGTGCCCTGACTCTGACCAGACAAACGCAAGCGCGGAACCAAAATTTCCGGCTCCAAGAATTGTTATCTTCATATTTTAATATATTCAATAATCGACTTTTTATTTTTTTCAAAAACAATCGCGATTGTGGTACCGCGCAAAACCAATTTTTTTCTTATTATAATATTTTTTGAAAACTTAGCAAAATCGCTTTTGTTTGTTTTCCCCGCAACGACAGGAACAATCCCGCTTCGCAAATTCCATGCGCGCGCTTCTGAATCGTTTTTGCATAAAAGCAAAATCGGGATCTCTGGCCTGTCTTGGTTTACCTGCATCGCTGACCGTTCAAACTCTGCGGAAGTTACAATCGCATCAGCGCGCCCGTGCGCATAAATTTTGTTAATTACAGCAGGCAGATTATTGCCGGAACAATGCAGAGAAATATCGTCAAATCGCGATGCCTCTGCGCTTAGCACTGCCCTGTCCATGTATTTTACAGCATCAACCGGATACGCTCCGTTTGCGGTTTCGCCGGAAAGCATTACAGCATCTGCGTGGTCAATAACAGCGTTTGCGACATCGGAGATCTCTGCGCGCGTCGGCCTTGGATTGCGAATCATTGAATCAAGCATTTGAGTCGCTACAATAACCGGCTTACATGCTTTTCTGCACAAGTTTATTATTTCTTTTTGCGCAATAGGAACATTTTCCGCAGGGATTTCTATTCCAAGATCGCCTCGCGCGACCATAATTGCGTCCGCTTCTTTAATTATTGCTTTTATATTTTTAAGAGCTTCCGCTTTTTCTATTTTAACGCAAATTTTAGCGCGCGATTTTACGATCTTTTTTATTTCCTTAACATCAGATGCTTTTGAAACAAAAGAAAGCGCGATCCAATCAACTTTATTTTTCAAACCGAAAGCAATGTCTTTTTTGTCTTTTGCAGTTAAAACAGGGATCCGCACTTTTGAATCAGGAAGATTTATGCCCTTATGCGAAAGTATGGTTCCGCCGACCCTGCATTGAATTGTGACGAATCCGGATCTGCCTTTGACAAATACGCCCTCTATAAGCCCGTCCTCTATCAGAATCCTGTCGCCTCGCTTGAGATTCTTATATAAATTTTTATGCGTTACAGGTATTTCAGCTGTTTTCCCCCTTACAAAACGCACGCTTTCTTTTAATTCGCCAACTCTGATTTTCGGCCCTTGCAGATCTTGCAGAATTGTAATGGTTGATTTTGTTTTTTTCTCTGCCTCGCGAATCGCGCGCAAAAGCTTAGCATGTTCATTGTGCGTGCCATGCGAAAAATTCAAACGCGCTGCGTCCATGCCAGAACGCATCATCAAAGACAATGTTTTAACTGACGCGCTTGACGGCCCTATTGTGCAAACAATTTTTGTTCGGCTGTTCATAATGTTTATTCAAAACTTCAAATATTGAGTTTTCCGTCATCTCGAACCCCTA
>DNKR01000043.1:2882-8629 GCA_003497135.1 Candidatus Uhrbacteria bacterium
CGTCCCTACCCAGTGATGGGTCGAAATGACGAACAGTCTGTTATACGTTGATTCGCCCGCCCGACTGAACGACATAAGTCGTTCGGGCGGGTAGCTAATCCATTATTCGTAATATTGCAGTATCAACATCATTTTTCATTAATTCGCTCTCTTTTTCCGCCTCACCAATGATGTCAATTCTTTTTGGAAACTTTCTATGTCTTCAAATGATCTGTAAACAGATGCAAAACGTATATATGCGACCTTGTCAAAAGTTTTTAAGCGATTCATGACAATTTCACCTATTTCTTGCGATGTAAGCTCGCCGATTTTCTTTTTCTGGATGTCACGCTCTATTTTATGGATCAATTTTCTAAACTCCGGTTCAGTATACGGGCGCTTTTCTAATGAGTGCTGAATACCTTTAATAAGCTTGTCGCGCGAGTACGCTTCTCTTCTGCCGTCGCGCTTTACAACAGTTAAATCCAAAAGTTCAACTTCCTCCAAAGTTGAAAAACGAAAACCGCACTTTTCGCATTCTCGACGGCGGCGTATGCTCAAACTGTCCGCGGCAAGACGCGAATCAACGACTTTAGTATCACGGCAGTTGCAAACCGGGCAGTTCATAGTAAGTGCATTATATCAAAAACTCTGTTTCGTGTCAGCAGTGAGCACACATACGCAAAACGCGAGCCGATTTTGCAACCGGCTCGCATTCTGCTTCCGTTTATTCATCAATTCCGTAAATTCCGTTTTTTCCGTTCTTTCCGTTATTTCCGTTTCAATTACATCATTTTCTTTCTAATAAATGCCGGAATTTCCAAATCGTCTTGATTTTCTTCTTCATCCGCTTTTAACACTGTTGGTATCTTTGCCTTTTCTTGCGGACGGCGCACTTTTACGATTTTTTTAATATCCGCACTGTCGTCTGTTGATTGAATAAAAGTTTGCGGCGACCATGTTGCTTGCGCTCCGACTTCGCTTCCGCCAAGAATCGCAGCGCTCTTTCGCTCGCGCTCGCGCATGTGGAATCCTGTTGCAACAACGCAAATGCGGATTTCGTCGTCCAGTTCATCGTCGACATGGGCTCCAAAAATAACTTTTGCGTCCTCGTCAGCCGAACCGGTAATGACTTTTGCCGCCTCTGCGATTTCTTGCATGCCCATGCCTCTTCCGCCCGTAACAGTAAACAACACTCCTTTTGCGCCCTCGATTGAAAGCTCTAGCAGAGGACTTGTAATCGCCTGTCTTGCCGCCTCAACCGCTCTGTTCTCGCCTGTTGCGCGGCCTATACCCATAAGAGCAGAGCCGGAGTCGCGCATTATTGCGCGGACATCTGCAAAATCAACATTTATGACTCCAGGGATTGTTATTATTTCTGCAATCCCTTGCACGCCTTGGCGCAAAACATCGTCAACGATTCTGAACGCGTCAAGCAAACTTGTTTTTTTGTCTATAATATTTAAAACCCTGTCATTTGGAATTGTGATTATTGTATCAACATGCTGTGAAAGCTCATCGTGGTATTGCTCTGCGATTTTGCGCCTTTGCGCGCCCTCAAACCCGAACGGCTTTGTTACAACAGCAACTGTAAGCGCACCAATGTCTTTTGCTATTTTTGCTATTTCCGGAGCAGCGCCGCTTCCTGTTCCTCCGCCAAGCCCGCAAGTTATAAACACCATGTCAGCGCCGTTTAGCGCATTGCGGATTTCGTTTGAACTTTCCTCGGCCGCTTTACGGCCAAGCTCCGGATCCATGCCAGCGCCAAGCCCGCGCGTTACGGTTTTTCCTATGCTGATTTTTACAGGGGCATGATTTTGGTGCAGAGCTTGCACATCTGTATTAACCGCAATAAAATCAACGCCTTTGATTTGATCGTTGATCATTCTGTTTATTGCCGCTCCGCCGCCGCCTCCAACACCCACTACTTTTATGCTTGCAAATGTCTCTATTTCTGGTTTTACTTCTGGCATATAATTATGTGTTATTCATGAACACATCGTATCGTCAGCGCAAGCATGTGTCAAGGCAATTTGAGCTCTAAAAGTGTTCAACAAAAAAAGCGCGTTTGCAGCGCGCCTTTGTCTTGATATAATATTACGGAAGCATTGATTTAAACCATTTTTTTAATGAATCTCTGGCAGCGTCAATGCTTTTAATTTTTGAAAACACATCCATAAAACGCGCCGGCTGTGTTCCATGAATTTTTTGTCCCCACAATACAAGTCCGATTGCCGTAGAAAACGCAGGATCGTTTGCTTGGTCAATAACCGTCGTAACTCCTATTGGGGTTCCAATAGACGCGGGCAAGCGCAGTTCCTTTTTTGCCACATCAACAATGCCGGCAAGCTTTGATCCGGCGCCGGTAAACACAACTCCTGCAGGAAGCATTCCGGACCTTTGCGCTTTTTTAAATTCATCGTCAATTTT
The DNA here is from genome assembly GCA_003497135.1 of Candidatus Uhrbacteria bacterium. Classification (GTDB taxonomy): domain Bacteria; phylum Patescibacteriota; class Patescibacteriia; order UBA9934; family UBA9568; genus UBA9568. Next base: position 5,292 of record DNKR01000043.1, read on the forward strand.
TGCCATTATTTCTTCAACGCGCGCTTCTATGATTTGAGCGATATATTTTCTTGAAACAAATTCTGATTCAGGCGCGCCAAAATCCGCAAGATCAATTTCGTCTTTTTTCTGGATTTCGGAAGAATCCGCGCTTCCGGCTTTAAGCTTTACATGCTCTGCGATTTCTATTGATGTGCGCAATCCTATTGCAATGTCGTTTGTAATGTGGCCTGAACCGATAGGTAAGACAGATGTAAAAACCATATCGCCTTCTTCAAAAAGTATAATACTTGTTGTTGAAGCGCCAATGTTCACAACAGCCACGCCAAGCTCTTTTTGCCTGGGAGTTATAACGCTTTCGGATGTCGCAAGCGGAGCATAAACAAGATCGTCAATATCAAGGCCTGTGCGGTACACGCATTTGGTAAGGTTGTTCATTTGCGAGCCAAGCGCTTGCACGATTGTCGCGTCAACTTCAAGGCGGACGCCGGACATTCCAATCGGGTCTTTGACTCCGCGCTGTCCGTCAACAGTAAACGCGCGCGGAATAACATGAAGTATTTCGTAATTAGAAGGCGTTGCGACTGTTTTTGCCGCTTCTATCACACGCTCAACATCCTCGTCTTTGATTTCGCCGTCGCCGCGCGAAACGCCAACTACCCCTCGGCTATCCTGCGAATGGATGTTTGGCCCTGCGATTGCTACCCATGCGCTGCTTACAGGCACGCCTGTTATACGCTCTGCCAAATCCAGCGCGCGCGAAACAGAAGAAACCGCCTCGTCCATGTTTGTTATTGTTCCGCGATTTATGCCTTCTGCCGGAACCTCAATAGCGCCAATGATGTGAATCTGTTCGCGCTCGCCGTCTTCTATTGGCATTGGCTTTCCAACAGCAATATGAATGCTGTGCGCGCCAATATCAAGGCCTGTTATTATTTCATCGTTCATAATGTAACTATAATACCATTTCAATAATGTTCGGGACAAGGACAAGAAGACCGATTATAAGCGCGAGAATAGACGCAAACAGAACTGTGCCTGCCATAATATCTTTAATCTCGCCCACAACCGGATGCAGGCGCGCTTTTAACATATCAACAATGCGTTCAAAAATACTGTTCAGCATTTCTAAAACAAGCACCAGCCCTACAAGTAGCAAAAGAAGTATTGTTTCCCATGGCGCAAGAGGCAAAACAAACGCGGCTACAGCGACAATAGCGCCGATTACGCTTTGTATGCGAAAACTTTGCTCATCACGGAACAAAACTTTTACTCCTCGCAAAGCGTGCTTTAAACTTTTTATAAATGCCTTGATGCTCATAAATTTTTTATTATTATTTCCTGCAATGGAAGCATTATCTTTGCATCGCGGGGTTTTTCATGATCAAATCCGAACAGGTGCAGAGCGCCGTGTACAAGCGCTTTAATAACCTCGTTTTTAACGGTTGAACTGCTTGGAGTTCTTTGTTTTATTTCGCTATAACAGAGAACAATTTCTCCAAGCAGATCATCTTCTTCAAGACAAAAGCTTAAAACATCTGTCGGCTTGTTTTTACGCCTGTATTTTTTGTTAAGCTCTCGCATTTGTGCGGGCCTTACAAAACCAACGGAAATCCTAACAGTCCTCTTTAGATTGAACTTTCTGGAAATTACAGTTGCAATTTTTTTTGCAAGAAGATCTGAAATTTTCTGACCAGAGCTCAAAGCAGATTGGTTGATTTCAAACTTGATCACATTAATTATCATTCAGCCGGCTGAACAAATTGCAAACTGTTAATCATCATCTTGAATGTTTGCAAATAATCAATTTCTCCATTGCCGTCCGGTTTATAAATTAAACTGACTAAAACCGCTTCTTTTGCAGGAACGCTTAAATCAATAACCGCTGTAAGCTGATCTTCTGACAGTGCGGCGCTATACCCGTTCTTTGTGGTAAATGCATTGTAAACAGCAGGCAGAACCGCACCCAGATATCCTTCAAGCGATCTTGGCTGTACAGAAATTGAAATTTTCTCGCCTGACAAAGCTGTAAATTCAACAGCAAAATCCTGACCTACCGCAGTCCATTGACTTGGATACTGAATAGAAAACAAAGAATTGGAATAAACTTTTACAAACCCTGACTCAAGCAAAGTCAAAGGCGCTGTTCCTGCGGGATTGTATCTGTGGAACACTTCGTTGCCGTCAAGAAAACCGTCAGAGTCAGTATCCGGCTTGCGCATATTCGTGCTGTAAAGCGACTCTTCCGCGTCTGTTAGCCCGTCGCTGTCAGTGTCAATTCCAGAGCGGAGCTGTCCTATGAATTGCGGTTCTTCTTCTGGCGGCTGCGGCGCCGGCGCTGGCTCGGGCGCTGGCTCTGGCTGTTCTGCCGGAACTGGAAGCGGCTGTTCAACAGGAGGTAAAACAACAGGAGTAGGAACTTTTTTGTTCAAAGTTGAAAACACATATATTGCGCCAGCGATAATCAATCCAAGAAAAACAATTCCAACTGCAAGGATCGGAACAGACAATATTTTTCTTTTCTTTTTTGCTGCCATAGGAGCTTTAGCAGGACCCTGCACAGGAATCTTGACCTCTTTTTTTTGTTCTTGAACCGCTTGCGTTTGCTGTACCGGCTGTTTTTGTACTTGCACGCTCTGTGCTTGCGAAACAGGCGCCGCCGGCTTTGCTGTTGGCGACGATCCGCGAAATTCTTTTGGCATTGCAAAAATTTTGGAATCTTGCCCGATTCCTTGTTTTTGCCCCTGATCAACGACCGGGGATTGCGGCTGTTTTGCAGGTTCGTCTGCCATGCGAAAATAATTATTGTTTTGGTATTTCAAACAGTTTTCCTTCACCGAGCGGATTGTAGCCGTTTGTAACTTCTTGTCCGTCAGAATAGCTGTCGCCGTCAGTGTCTGCTTTTAGAGGATCGGTCTTGTATACCTCTGATTCTTCGCGATCAAAAAGACCGTCGCTGTCTGTATCAGAGCTTTGCGGATTTGTTCCGAGCGCAAGCTCGGCTTGGTCTGTAAGCCCGTCGCGGTCAGAATCAACCGGTTCTGGTTCTGGCGCTGGTTCTGATGGAGTCGGTTGTTGAACCGGAACAGTCGGCGCAACAGGAGCCTGTTCTTGAGCAGGCGCGTTTTGTTCCGACTCTTGTTGAACTGATTCTGAAACCGGCTCTCCGCCAATCAATGCTCTTGCGATTAATGCCGCAACAACAATTACAGCAACAACAATAATAAGCGTTACAGCAATCTTAACAACGCGCGCAACAGCGCTTTTTTTGCTTGTGGTCTCATCGTCCATTTGCTCTTGCGCTGGCGGTGGCGCAATCACAGGCCTTGGCGGCTCTGCGCTTGAAACCGGCTCCGCCG
>DNKR01000043.1:8759-8956 GCA_003497135.1 Candidatus Uhrbacteria bacterium
CCGCCCCTGCTGAATCAAGCGACGCGAACATGTCATCAACTGTTTTTGGCGGCTGTGCACTGCCCTGCCCTTGCGCTGAATTGTCAATTTCTTCAAACATAGAGGAGTTATAATTTATAATTGATGATTTGTGAGTGATTGAATAGTTATTGGGAGAATAGGTGTTGGGATGAGAGCTTTTAGGTTTTAGCTTTTAG
>DNKR01000043.1:9028-15265 GCA_003497135.1 Candidatus Uhrbacteria bacterium
GCTTTTAGGTTTTAGCTTTTAGCTTAGGAGGTCTGAATATTGGTACTTTTCCCTTCTAAGCTAACACCTAACAGCTAAAACCTTTCTACTCTCTTCACAACTTCTCAGCGCCGCTCGGATTATATCCGTTTGCGACTTCATCACCGTCTTTGAAACCATCACCGTCTGTGTCAGGATTCTTTGGATCGGTTTTGAACCTGTCCACTTCAACGCCGTCGCGCAGGCCATCACTGTCAAAATCAGGGTTATCGTCAGACAGTCCGTAATGCTCTTCACGGACAGAGGAAAGGCCGTCCTTATCTTTGTCCGTATCCACAACATCATAGCATGTTGAACGAATATCTTCGAGAGTGATTTGTTCACAAACCGACTCGTCGCTTGCTTTTCGCGCTTGAAGCAAAATAGCATACGCATCGCACCGCTCTTGCGAAACATCCGTACCAGCGCAAGCGCCAGATTCCAAAATCGGCTGTTCAATTGATGCCTGGCAATTTATACGCACAAACTCGTCTTTAATTTCTTTGCACGCGCCAATATCGCCGGAAACGGTTGCTTTTGCAAATATCACGCTGTCACTGCATTGTTCTGCAGACTCTGAATCTGAAAACATTGCGCACACGCGCAAGTCCTGCTCTTGTTTTGCAACAGCCCACAAACAAGAATCCTTTTGACCGCCCTGTTCAAACGCATCGCAAACCGAGACATCGGTATTGGCCGCTATTTGCGACACTGCTCTTGTCAAACACGCTTCCGGGTTTGATTCTTGCGCGCATCGCGCTGTTTCGGTTTGAATTTGATTTTGCGCAAGCATTCTAAGATTTTCTTGGGTTTGTTTTTTGTCAGAAGATTTTTGAACCATTACAATAGCCGCGACCACGATAATAACCGCAACAAGAACAGCGCTGCCGAGCATTATTGCCTGCTTGCGATTAAACGATTTTTCGATTGGCATTTGCGGTTGTATTCCGTTCATATTTTCTTTTTATCTTGGACAATGTTCAAACCTTATGTTTGATATCTTAAGCGCTCCGCTGCCGGAAAACGAAACTTGGAACGGCAGTTCAAACGATGTGTTTTCGCACGCGAAATCCAGCGGGAACGGAAGCTGGACATCTGTGCCGCTGCGAATAGCGCCAATAACAAACTGGTTTGTGCCTGTGATGATTTTCATAAACGCACCTGTAAGCGCACCTGTTATCTGTTCAGACATTGTCTGCATTTCATCAGCGGACGATGCCGAATACGCAAACTCTTCACCTTCTGCTGTTGGTTCGCAGTCAACTTCGCCGTCAGAAATATCATATACCGAATGCGAATCGCATACATCGCTTGACCAATGGGCCATTGCATCTATGTAATCCGTAAAAGAAGTGATTGCTGCTGTGTAAATTTTTATTTCGCTATTCTTCAATTGCGTAGCAACATTGTCAATTTGCAAAGATGTCTGATTGACTTCGCCATCGCTAAATACAACCAATACCTTTTTGTCTAATGTTGACTGCTCAAATATATCTGCTATGGTTTCCAGTGCATATTGCATATTAGCGCCTCCAGAAGCAGAGTATGTATCAATTGAATTCAATAACTGCTGTTCGTTGTCGCTGTATATCGGTGGTGTCATACTCACGCCGTCCTTAACATTAACAAGCATTATTCGCAGGCGGCCAGGTTCATAATTATCAAACATTTTCATTATTGTATTCTTAAGTTGGATTTTTAATAGATCAATCTTTTTCTGCTCGCTTTCTCCAACGCATTGAGGGGGATGTACAGCTGTGGGTTGTGACAGTTCAACTTGCGATGGCGCCTCATATACACAAACGGAATCATTCCAGCATTTGTCACCATTATTCACCCCTGAAAATGCACACTCGCCCCTTGTAAACTGAGTTTCGCCAATACACTGCGGTGGAATTGAGGTTGACATTGTTTGTGTTGCCGGCGCCTCATATACACAAACGGAATCAATCCAGCACTGATTGTCATTGTTCGCTCCAGAAAATATGCATACTCCCATTGTATATTGGGTCTCACCAGAACACTGCGGCGGAGGCAGCGCCGTCTGCGGTGTTTGTTGTGATGCAGCCAAACACACAGCGTCATTTTCACATTCCGCGCCATTACCAACCCCTGAATTGATGCACTCGCCTTTCAAGAATATTAAATGTTCTTCACCAACGCATTCCGGCTGTGGCGGAAGAGCCGCTTGTGCTTCCAGTGGTGCCTGGCAATCAGCATCAGAATGGCACGCTTCGTCGTTATTGCTTGATAATATGCAAACACCCGGTTCAATTGAATTGCCCATTGACGCAGACAGTTCAACAGCAAAAACAACATCAACAGCAGGTCTTTGTTCTGTAAAAGATATGTCAGCTGTCATTCCGGTTCCAAGCCTGCATACTGGAAATGAAAGAGACGCGCCGTCCGGAGTATTGCCTTGCGAGTTATTAAAATTATAAAGCGAAACAGAATCTTGAAGCGATGAACCAGCAGTTTCTGAGCGGACCAAAACTGTGCCTGTCTCGTAGCTAAACGGACAGCTAGAAACACAAGATGAACTGCAAACAGGCGGCTCGCATGTTCCACCTTGGCATTGAGATGCGTCTGAACATTCTTGGCCGTTATTTGCGCCGCCATTACACGCACCAACGGTCATTGCCACTGATGTTCCATCGCAAAATTCAGAGCCGTTGATTATGCCGTCCCCGCAGAACGGGCCGGATTTTGTCTGGTACTGGCAGGTATTGGTGCAGAAGTTGCACAGTCCGCCATAAGGAGCAGTGCATGGGGTGCCGTTGCCGGAACCGAAATCACAGCTTTCAGCGCCAATGAACAGCTTGCTGTCTCCGCAAACATTCGGTTCGCACGAGTTTGTGCACGCGTCATTGTCAGATGCGTTGCCGTCATCGCATTTTTCGTTTCCGTTTTTAATACCGTCCCCGCAGAACGCATCAGCAGTGCAAGAAATAAACGACCATCTCTGTTGGTTCCACTTGCATGCGTTTGCAGGATCAGAAACATCTTGGTTGCAAGTTCGCAAGCGCGATGTTGGGTACAGATTAACAGAACACTTGCCTTCAAAATTCGGATAGGAATCACACGCTGCATCACCAAAGCAAATTGTTCCAATTTTTTCCGGCGCACCCGAAACGCAAACACGGGCTGGCTCACACGCTACGCCGGTTGAAGTAGCTCCTCCGCACGATCCTTCGTTTGGACAATCAGTGTCAGTTTCGCATGGTTCGCCATCACTGTCTCCGCCAGAGCACAAAGCCCCTGCGTATTTTTCTGATGTAAAATCGCACTGCTCCCCGCCGTTTATTATCGCGTCTCCGCAATGTGCGCCGGGCAATTTGCAATCCCACGAACAGCTTAGTTGCGGATTTGCATTATACTGACCGTTATCAATGCCGCCGTCATCAATGCCGTAATCGCACTGCTCGCCCCCGGAAAGCGTTCCGTCTCCGCAATAGAATGGCCCTATGCCATCGCACGAGAGCGAGCAATGGCCGTATGTGCCGTTTAGTTCTGCGTCATCGCAGGCCTCGCCTGTTTCTTTGACTCCGTTCCCGCAACGCTCGGGCACGCAAACTGCGCCCGACTCTGACTCTAGTTCATAGCGGCATATTTTAGCGTCTTTAACACAACTGACGGTCTTATTACCAACTTTTAAGCACGAACCATTAATGCCGCAAATCGAATTATCCGAGCATATCAAACCATTCTTGGTCGGATCAGTAGGATTGGCACAAATGTTTGGCTCGCATGGCGCGGTTTGGGTCATGCCAATTTCGCATGCTTCATCTTCGCCCTGAATGCCGTCGCCACAAACATCGGAATCGCCTTCAGTCGCGTCAGAACAAAGCGGCGCGGTCAGAAAACCAGTGGCCCGGAGCCACGCGCCGTGCGCTCGCAGTATGTATTTGTCGTTTGGCGTTTTATCAATAGGATAATTCCATTCCCATCTCCTACTCGCGCCCTTATCGCGTTCAAGCTGGGCTTCAAGGGAATACCCATCGCCTGCAATACTCTGATAGCGGTAAATGTATGAGTCAGCCGGACAGATAAATTTGTTTTCAGCTCCGTTCCAGCAGGTTTCAGAATCATAACCCTCTGGGCAGGCGCCAAATTCATTCAACGGATCCGTTGGCAGATTTTGGCCAAGCGCGTTACCAAGTTCAGCTGTCCAGCTTGGCCAGGCGCTTAAGGTTTTAGAGCGAAGAAAAGTGCCAGCGGCAAGATCCGGAACCGAAGGCACACAGGTCTCGCTGCCCGTACAATGAGCGTCAATAGAGCATGCCTGGGAACGGGTTGAACTGCACCGGCCGTTTACGATTCCGTAATCGGCGATAATGTCGGCAATCTGGCGCAAATCCATCAAACGTTTAAGATCGCGTGTCATCTTAGCTTTGTCGGCCTGACAAGAACCGGTTTGACAATCGCTGTCTTTGGTGCAATAAACCGGCCGGCCATTTTCGTCAACAACAAAAGCGGATCCGTCAACGCAGACGTTGTGGCTATTTAGGGTAACGGTTTCGTGAATGGCAAATCGGAAGTTTTTTACCGTCTGATCAAAGATATCGATTGTTTCCGGACTGGCGCCTTCGTTGTATGAAATAATGTAGATGTTCGGATAAATTACAATTTTATTTGCCACATCCAAATTAACCGCGCTTACATAAATAGTGCGTCCATCGCGAACCGCTTCAAAACCGTTAACTTTTTTCAATTCCGGACTGCCGGTAAAGCCCTTGGAACGATACCATTCAAGCGGGGTCAAATAATCTGGATTGGTGGCCACACGCACGCCGATCGCGTCAGAAGTGCCGGTTATAGGGAAAATATATTCTTTCAAAATTCCGACTGGCGGAATCGGCACGCTTGTAATCCCAAGCTGCGGCAGGTCATCAATGTCGGCCGCGACCGGATCTTCGTCCGAGTCAATCTCGTCTCGACAGTAATAGAAAGAAAAATTCGTCCAGCCAATGCGCTTTTTCGCACCTGGATTAGATCCGTTTAGCTTGTCTTCAAATGGAAACTGTCCAAAATCAGGCCATGGAACCTCGCACAAAAAGACATTCGCGTCTTCCAATCCGCCTACGCGTGAGTTTACAGTTGAAGGCGTGTTTACTGTGTCGTGCAAAATTTTCGCATCAGCAATCACATTTATATAAGCGCTTTCTTTTTGCGCTGTAACAACCGCGTCGTCGCCTTCTTGATCGCCGGATACGATAGCTACTCTCGCAACATCATCAGCTTGCATATCGCCTTCCGGAACGACAATTGTCCATGTCTGCTTCCAATCCCAGTCATACATATTAGCAATCGACTGAATTGCTTGAGGCGCGCCATTTGCAATAGAAATCGCTGTTGCGTGATAATCGTGCTGTTCGTTTAAGCGCGTAAACATGTTCGGCTTAAACACATCCAGATCTTCAACTTTAACCTGATCAAATGTGCAGATATTAGCGCCTGTTGTAAACTGGCCCATATAAATCATGCCTCCGGGCAAAGCACTGGAACCATCAACACCGACTCCGTTCTTGCTTTTTATTCCAACTACCGAAGAATCATTAATATTCGGATCAGCATAAAGCAATAATTTATATTGCATGTTCGGTTCAAGCGCTTGCTTGTACGAATAATACACAGTTGTTTCGTTTGCAGCATTATCAGTTGATTTGTAATCAGCGTCCAGCACGCAAATTTCAGGTTTTTTCACCACTCTGTTAATATCAATTTCAATCCTGTCGACTGGTACTACAGGAATAATATCAAGCAGTGACGGATCAATGATACCATCGGGGATCAAATCAATAGCATATACTTTTTGAATAAACGCATCGCGAACAAAATCAAACATTCTAAACCATAATCTGGAGAACCATGTTCCCCTAACAGCTTGAGCGCCTGGCACGGGAGGCATACCTGTTAACACTTCCATTCTTGTATATCCCTTTGGGCATTCTGCTGGCGTGCTTGCTAATGCAAGACGGATTCTGTTAAATGTCTGACTGTCCATTAATTGATCAAACGAAATTGAAACTTGAGCGTTTCTGCAAGCGTTTTGAATTTCGCCCGGCTCCCAGCTAATCGCTTGCGGGCGCTCAAAACAGCACGCGCCAGTTCCGCACCCAAGCGTGCTTGGAGATCCGCAAGATAAATCGTTTTGGCACGCGCAAGATAATTTCAAAGCCGCCTCTCCTGTTGCGCCGTCCGCTGATGCGGACAAGCTTG
>DNKR01000014.1:0-439 GCA_003497135.1 Candidatus Uhrbacteria bacterium
GTGCGTGGACCTTTGGCGAAAGCCTGCCCGGCCGCGTGTGGGATGCGTGGACCAAGCCGAGGCAGGAGGTGCGTGATGATGGCAGCACCATCAACCTACCGTCGCGCAGGGAGGTAGCAGTAGAGTGGGGCAGCCGGTGGGGTTGGAGACTCTTCTACCTCCACTTGGTCTGGCTCGGACTCTTCTTCATCGAGATGGCACCACTACCGCAGTGGCTCGCCCTGATCGTTGTTGGAGTCCATGCGTTCACGACATTCCTCATCGTGGCCGCGGACCTCGTGTTCCTATCCGAGGCCGAAAAGGCCGTCGGGTACCTGCTGGATGTAGTGGCCACTGGAGGGCGGCTTGTCAGCGCAATTGCAAAAGCGATTCTTTCCGCAGGTATTGACTTCTTCGCGTCTGACGCGGTGATGGAAGACCTGCGAAAAGCGCTGGAGCA
>DNKR01000014.1:529-1630 GCA_003497135.1 Candidatus Uhrbacteria bacterium
GGGGCGAGCCGATCCGCGAACGGCTACGAGTGGTGCGCCAAATTGGTGGGTGGGTGGTCGTTGTTGCGGGCTTTGCAATGACCATCTCGGCAATCCTCTGCATCGCCAACGCGCCGATTGTTGTGCGCGTTCTGCACTTCGTTTTCTGGACAGGCGTCCTTCCTGGTGTGAAGGCGTTCTTCCAGGTGAACCACAAAAACGAGGGCTTGCGCAAAGCTGCCGATCAGGCAGTGGAGAGCGCGGGCAAACAAATGCTCGGTGCCATTGGAGCCTGCGTACTCCTGATTGTCGCATTCGCAGCAGTCTTCTTCATGGGGCTGGCGAATGGCGTACAAGGAGTGCTTCTGACCATTGGTGTCGCAGGCGTGCTTGCGGCAGGAGGGTCGTTCGTTGCAGGAAAACATGGGACTGGCATGGCAATTGCCGGTCTTGCACTTCTGGCGCTCTTGGCTTCGGCTTTCATGCCAGCGGCCAAGCATGCAACCAACCGGATGAACGACTGGGCGACGAGCGCGCGGAGCGAGGAACGACAGGAAGAACAGCCGCGCGTCAGGGTCCAGGCGCGCAGCTACGAGAGGAAACAGCCGGTAGCGCAAGCACAGTCCGCTCCGGCAAAAAAGCAACCATCCAAAGAGATTCTCGCGCAGAGAGCCAAGTTCTGCGCCCGGAATCCGCATCTGTGCAAAGGGAGGTAACGCGTACGCGGCAACTGCTCTGCCGAGTACAACGAAGGGGCGCCGTGCTGCAAAGCATGTGCGCCCCTTCTTCTTTTTTGAATAATTTTGTTTTTTATACAGGAAAAATCTGATTCTGATTTTCATCAAAAATTGAAATCGCAAGAGTAGGACAAGATTGCGCGGCAAGAATAATCGCGTCAAGCTCATCGTCTGTAACCTGCACAATGCGTTCGTACAAGTTTCCATTTTGCCCATGATTTAGCACATGCGCTTTGTTTTCGCTGTTAAGACGAAAAAATTCAGGCGCAACTGTTACGCACGATGCCGCGCCAATGCATAGATCTGAATTTACTTTGATTGTTAGAGTGGGCATATTTTATTATTTGTCATTTCGAACCATCACTGGGTAGGGACGCACAGCTGT
>DNKR01000014.1:1706-4603 GCA_003497135.1 Candidatus Uhrbacteria bacterium
GGGACGCACAGCTGTGCGTCCCTACCTGGCATGATTTGCATTGTTTGGACACACAACACCACCAGCTTCAGGAACAATTTTATCATTTTCCCCGATTTTTTTGTAGTAATCATTAATCGCGTTACGCATTGCGCGATCGGAAAGCACGCTGCAATGAATTTTTCTGGCAGGAAGCCCGCCCAAACGCTCGAGAATATGTTGCGGGCGAACAGCTCGGGCCTCGTCTAGGGTCATGCCGCTGTTTTCTGTAACCATAACAGAGAGCATTGAAGTGGAAGCTATTGCTGATGCGCAACCGAATGTGCGCCAGCGAAACTGTTTGATTATTTTTGTTTTACTATCAATGTTTAGCCAGACATGCATTTCGTCTCCGCAAGCGGGAGACCCGGCGCTTGCATGCGCGTCAAATTCGTTTTCTTTTGGATCATACGCAACAAAATTGCGAGGATTAAAAAAATGGTCGCGCACTTCGCTTGAATAAAGCCATGATGCGGAGCCGTCCGGCGAGCGTACATCAGCGCTTGCGTTGTCTGTTTTGTTTTTTTGTTCATCGCTTGCTTTGCGCATATTTTGCATTTACTCTAACAGGACTGATTGATCTTAGCTTTTCAACAATTGGCGGCAAAATTTGTAACACATGCATAATATCTTTTTCTGTTGTGCCTTTTCCCAAACTAAACCGCATTGATCCGTGCGCGACTTCGCGCGGAAGTCCAAGCGCTAAAATAACATGCGATGGATCAAGCGAAGCTGATGTACACGCGGAACCTGTTGATGCGTACACGCCTTGAGCGTCCAAATATAACAGAAGCGCCTCGCCTTCAACATCAAGAAAAGAAATATTCGCGCTGTTTGGAAGCCGACTTGTCGGATGCCCGTTTAATCTTGTTTTAGGAATTGTTTCCAATACTCCGTTTACAAACATATCGCGTAGCTTTGTTAGTCGCTCTGATTCTGCTACGCGCTCTTTTTGCGCAAGCTCAAGCGCTTTTGCAAACCCGATGATTCCCGGAGCGTTTTCTGTTCCAGGGCGAAGCATTCGCTCCTGATACCCGCCAAAACAAAGCGGGGAAATTTTTGTTCCATTTGCAATGTATAAAAGCCCTGTTCCTTTTGGCCCATAAATCTTTCCTGAATTCAGCGTCATTAAATCAACATGAAGCTTTCGCACATCAAGCGAAAGAGCCCCTGCGGCCTGGCATGCATCTATGTGGAAGAACGGTGGTTTGATGCTGGAGGTTTGAGGTTGGGGGTTGTTGGTTTTGTTTTTTGATGCTTTAAGAATTTTGCCGATTTCTGCAATTGGCTGGATTGTTCCGATTTCGTTGTTTGCGTACATTACAGAAACCAAAATCGTGTCCTCGCGAAGAGCGGATTCAATATCAGACGGATTAACAGATCCGTATTCATCAACTCCAACAATAGTAACTTCAAACCCTTCTTTTTGAAGCTGTTTGACTGGCGAAAGAACCGCCTCGTGCTCTATTGCTGTTGTAATTATATGTTTACCGAATTGCTTGTTTGCGCGTGCAACCCCCAAAATCGCAAGATTATCTGATTCTGTTCCTCCGCTTGTAAAAATAATTTCTTGCGATTTGCATCCGAGAATTTCCGCAATGACTGATCTTGCTTGTTCAATTTCATCGCGTACTGATTTTCCTGCCATGTGGAAACTGGAAGGATTGCCGTATTTTTCATTTAAATACGGTTCCATTACAGACAAAACCTCTTTGCGAACCGGGGTTGCGGCCGCATAATCAAGATAAATTTCCTTCATAGGAAACCGAATGTTACCAAAAAAAGCTGGCTGCGTCAATCCTCGCTGTCTTCATCATTCTCGTACAAATATTTTTCCGGATCTTCAAGAAATTCTTTCAAACACTCGTTGGAACAAAACGCATGAACAGCATCGCGCAGTTCATACAACACCGGTTTGATATTTGTTATATCCATTCCGCACACAATACAAACCCCTGATTTTTCATCAAATGTCTTTTCTGTTATTGACATAATGTTCCAGCGTATGTGATGTTTTTGCGACCAACTGGGGCAAAAATATGGGTGAGGGGCGAGCCGAGCCCCGAACCGAGCTTATTGAAATTGAAGGTCTGAAGTGCTAAAATAGGTTTATCTGAAAGCGAAAGTTTGTACTGATAACAACGGCGCGGCTTCGCATACTCGGGAACGTTATACACCCAGACGACCGAAGGGAGGAGAGCGCAGCGGGGCGCGACCCTGAGCTTGTCGAAGGGGAGCGAGTTCAAAAAATATTTTTCATTCATTTTCATTTTAACAAGCTTTTTATTCTTAAATTTATTTTTTGTTTTGGGAAAAGGGCAGATGGGTTAGTGGTGAATGCACGAAGCCCAAAACACCTTAATCCTTCTTCAGGCGACAATAATATTATCGACTCAAGACGGATCTGTAGGTGCGGCTACAGATTCCCTCCTTTCCTCCTTGGTTGGGTTGGTATTGACCGCACTCAATTTTAGAACGATTTCAGATAGTTGGAGTAAATCGTTTCAGCAATTTCAGCCATTCGGCCGTCTTCCGAAACGATTTCGTAGTCGTACGCTCCAGCATATCCTGAAGACCAGAACCTCTGCAATTCCTCCGTTGCGCTGGCCAGGCGCGTGCCGTCGTTGTCCCGCCCGTCTTTTGCCAATCTCTGGCGCAAAACATCGATCGAGGGCGGCGAGACGTAAACGACAAACAACTGGTTTGGAAACACCTTCGTCATTACTTCGAGTCGAGCAATTGGCCAATCCAGCGCCGGGAAGTTCTCTGTCGCCATCGCCTCTATGATTGGTTTTCGCGGCGTTCCGTAACGAATACCGCCGTAGAGTATGTTAATCACGAGAAGCTCTCCGCGTTGCCACATCTCGTCCATCTGTTCG
>DNKR01000014.1:4669-4863 GCA_003497135.1 Candidatus Uhrbacteria bacterium
CACATCTCGTCCATCTGTTCGTCGCTGACTGCGATCTTGTTTCTTTCTCCCTGGCGGAGCGGACGAGTCATGTAGGGCGAGATATAGACGAAACGACTGTCAAGTTTCGACAGTTCGTCGATGATTGCGCTCTTGCCGACGCCCGATGGGCCGAGGAGAAGCAGTAACTTGCTCATGACGTCCTCCTCGCCCGG
>DNKR01000014.1:4941-5095 GCA_003497135.1 Candidatus Uhrbacteria bacterium
CTCCTCGCCCGGTTGATGTCTTCTTTTACGGTGATAGTCGCCATTTCGATGGCGTTGCGCCACGGTTCGGAGCTGGCGGGATAGAGAAGCCTGCGCGAGGAGTTGACGAACACCCCGTTGCCTTTGGAGTTAAGCAAGTGACCCAGGTCGTTGT
>DNKR01000045.1:0-3952 GCA_003497135.1 Candidatus Uhrbacteria bacterium
GGGTGCGTTGCAAGTGGGCGGGGTGTAAAACCCCGCCCTATGAGATTTCCGCCTCGCTCGCGCGAAACTCATAACTCTATATTCTTTCTACTCTTTACTCCTTCTGCTATACTATCAGCATATGACTTTTGATATTGTAACAATCGGTGATGTAAAAAGAGACGATTTTGTTGTTTTGCCCGAGTCCCCACTTTTGTGCTCTATTAAAGAAAAGGGCACAAAAAATTGCAAAATATGTCTTACGCTTGGAGAAAAAATCCCGGTTAAAAGCTTGGCTTCGCAAATCGCAGGCACTGCGGCAAATGTTGCTGTTGGAATGTCGCGCCTTGGACTTAACACAGCAATTGTTTCCATAATGGGTCAAGACGAAGTAGCTGAACTTACATATAAGCAGCTGGGGCAAGAAGGCGTTGACACGCGTTACATTTCAACAACAGCAAAACTTTCATCAAGTTTTTCAGTTGTTCTGACATACAAGGGCGACAGGACGATTTTAGCAAGCCACTCGCCTTTCCGCATCCGGCTTCCGCGCCTTTCAACAAAATGGTTTTATGCAGGCGAGCAAGGAAATGCTTATGAAACTTTATACAAAGAGCTGATAACAAGCGCGCGCAAAATAAATAACACAAAACTTGCCCTAAATCCCGGCGCAGTTCAGATAAGAGAAAGAAAAAAAATACTTTTTGATCTTTTAAAAGAAACCGATGTTCTTTTTGTAAACAAAGAAGAGGCCGAAGAAATTACAAAGCAAAAAAATAACAACATGGAAAAGCTTATTCATATTCTGTGGAAGCTGGGGCCGGAGATTGTCGCTATCACAGACGGTAAAAACGGTTCGTATGCGTTTGCGGGCACTGATATTTTCCACTGCAAAATATTCCCGGCAAACCGCGTTGAAGCGACCGGCGCCGGCGACTCATTTAGCACCGGATTCCTAGCCGCGCTTATGCACAAAAAGTCCGTTAGCGAAGCGCTTCGCTGGGGAAACGCAAACGCAGCGTCAGTGGTCTCTGAAATCGGGCCGCAAAAAGGCCTTTTGACAAAAAACAAACTTGCAACAGCCCTGCAAAAGAGCAAAAACATTCATACAAAAGAATTATAATCGTATGAAATACGATATTGTAAGCATTGGATCAGCAACAAAAGACGCGTTCATGATTTCAAAAAAATTCAAAGTCATTTCTTCTGATAAATTTTCAACAGGCAAAGGCGAATGCGTCGCACTCGGTTCAAAATTCGAGGTAGACAAGCTGGTTTTTACAACAGGCGGAGGCGCCACGAACACTTCCGCGACTTTCGGATCGCTTGGATTTAAAACAGCGTGCATTACAAGAGTCGGCGATGATGCTAATGGTAAAGATGTTATAAAAGATCTAAAAAAACATAAAGTTGATGCAAAATTCGTCAAGGCGGTTAAAGGCGGCATGACGGCTTTTTCTGTTTTGCTTACACTGCCAAGCGGAGAACGAACCGTGCTTGTGCATCGCGGCGTTTCTGCGTCATTTGACGAAAACGAAATACAGCTGTCAAAAATGAATACAAAATGGTTTTACATCACATCAGTCGCCGGCAACTTGTCTTTAATACGAAAAACGCAAAAATCAAAAGCAAAAACAGCTTGGAATCCGGGTACGCAGGAATTAGCAAAAGGAATTAAGGCGCTAAGACCAATAATAGAACGCACAGATATATTTCAAGTGAATCTAGAAGAAGCGTCAGCGTTAACAGGAATCGCATATGTTAAAAAAGACAAGATTTTAAAATTTTTTCACCCAAAACAAGGACAGATAATTATTGTAACGGACGGCATACGCGGAGCGTACGCAATAACCAGCAAGGAATGTTTGCGCGCTGTTCCAAACAGCCGCGTTAAACCAATCAGCAGAACAGGGGCAGGCGATGCGTTTGGTTCTGCGTTTACAGCTTCAATAATTAAAAATAAAAACATTACAACAGCGCTGCAAACAGGAGTTTTAAATGCGGAGTCTGTTGTGTCGCACATCGGGGCAAAGCGAGGAATTATAAAAACATGGCCTAACAAAAAAGCGCTGTCAACAATAAAGGTCCATAAACACTTATTATGACAAAAATTTTTGTAACGCGCGATATTCCAGATCAAGGACTAAAAATGCTTGCAAAAATTCGCGGAGTTAAACTTGATATATACAAGCACGATAACAAAATCCCGCGCGCGGAACTGAAGCGCAGAGTCAGCAATGCGGATGTACTGCTCTGTCTGCTCACAGACAAAATAGATTCTGACATTTTCAAAGCAGGAACAAAGCTCCGCATGATCGCAAACTACGCGGTCGGGTTTGACAACATAAATATTAGCGAGGCCAAAAAACGCGGAATCGTCGTTGCTAACACGCCATGCGACGAAGTATCAGAAACAGTCGCAGAACACGCTGTTGCGCTTATATTCGCGCTTTCACACCGCATTATAGAGTCCGACGCGTTCACGCGAGCCGGCAAATATCATGGCTGGGGGCCAAAACTGCTTCTTGGAACCGATGTGTTGGGCAAAACGCTTGGAATAATCGGCGGCGGGCGCATTGGTTCTGCTCTTATGCGCAGAATGCGCGACGGGTTTGATGTAAATATAATTTACAATGACATAAAACGAAATCCGGAACTAGAAAAAACTTACGGTGCGATTTTCAAAACCAAAACCCAATTGCTGAAAAAATCTGACTTTGTATCACTGCACGTGCCTCTTGTTCCACAAACACGACACCTAATCAGTACAAAAGAACTGAATATTATGAAAAAAACCGCTTTTCTAATTAACACCTCGCGCGGACCTATTGTAGATGAACTGGCGCTTATAAAAGCGCTTGAAAAAAAACAAATCGCAGGCGCTGGAATTGATGTTTACGAATGCGAGCCGTTCATTGATTGCACTCCGCAAGACACGCACGCGCTTCGCAAGCTTGCAAATGTGATTTTGACTCCGCACACAGCATCGGCGACAACAGAAGCAAGGCAAGCAATGAGCAGGGTTGCGGCAGAAAATATCATTGCGTTTTTAAAAGGAAAAATCCCTCCTAATGCGATTAAATAATTTATTATAATCTATATGAGCAAAAGATTGGTATACATAATCGGCCTTCTTATTCTCGGTATTGTTGTGGCTGGGATGTGGATATGGCAAACAAAACAAGCGCCAGCGCCAAAAACAGATTCTATTGGCGAACAAGAACAGCCAGCCGCACAACAGACAGCGCAAGATTCAGAAAAACCGGTTGAGGTTCCGATTAACACTCAAGACGAGCAAGACCAAGTTGAACAACAAGATGAAATTGCAGATGAGCCTGCCTCGCAAGCGCCATCAGAAGAAGTTAAGGCGGCTGTATTTGCAAAATACACATACACTCTTCCCGGCGAATGGAACCTAACACTAAAAGCGGAAAAACTTATTCAATCGCTTGCCAGCGGCCAGCAAATACAATTCGGCATAGTCAAAAATACGAGCGACGAAAAACTTGTTTACTTTGCCGGCTCTGTTTACAACCAAGACAATGACTCAAACATGATAAACATTTACGAATTCAATACGGAGTCGCAGGAATTTGAAAGAAAATTCAAACGCGAATATTCCGCAGGCGATTTAAAAATTGATTCAATGAACTCAAGCGTGATACCGGTATTCCACGTACTTGCGTATCTCCCGGAAAATCTTTTGCTGGTTCTGTCTCAAAACATAGACGACTCTCCCGGCCTTTGCGCAGATCCGCTGCTTTTGAACGAAACCGATCCTGAAAATTCGCGCGCCCTGTTCACGCTGGATCTTAAGAATCCGTACAGCGGATTTAAATTGTACGATCTTACAACAGAAGAAATTTCAGTTTTGAAAGAAAAAGAAAGCAAGTGTCTGGAAGGATTGGGGGCGGAGTAGAATACGCCTAAAACCTGTCATTTCGAACCCGACTGGGTAGGGACGCACAGCTGT
>DNKR01000045.1:4051-7939 GCA_003497135.1 Candidatus Uhrbacteria bacterium
CCCTACCAACCCTGAATATTCGAAATGACAGAAAAAACAATCACAAATTCAAAAAATCCTCCAATTGCTTGGCGGATTTTTTGGACCCGAGGAGATTCGAACTCCTGACCTCCTCATTGCAAATGAGGCGCTCTACCAACTGAGCCATGGGCCCACAACCCGAATCATCTATTTACTTATTAATTCTAAAGGAGGGATACAACGCTGAAAAATCTTCCCGCACCGGAAGATTCCAGTGGGGAGGCTATTTTATTGGTGCGTTGCTTCTCATCAAATGTGAAATAATCACTACGGGTGAGTTTACCAAAAAAGAAGGCGTTTTGTCAACAACAAACTAAGCTTTTAAGAAACTAACTTCCTGAAGAAACCAAAGATCCTGCCGAAAAAATTAGTCACCGGAGCCAGCACTCCCCGGTCTTCTGTTTTTTTCTCAAAAGAACTACCAGCAGGAGTAGATGAAACATTATTCCTGGATACAATTATTTCCCGGACTATCTTCTGATCGTCAACAATCGTCCCTTCCACCTTAATTAGGTTGTCCACTTTCAAGATCTCGTCTTTTTCCAGCTGGGCAACCTGAGAAGGATTAACAAACACAGTTTGACCGCCTACAGTAATGGTATTGGCAGTAATGCCGGTAATTTTACCTGTAATCTCAAATTTATCCCCCTTAATCTCAACTTTCTCTCCCTCCAGCTCAATTTCTGTGCCGCTTCTTACCTCAATCCTGTTTTCGCTAAATGGGCCGGGGCTGTTTGTAAGACGGTCTTCCTGCCTGATCTCAAATCCAGCCGGGCTGGGACTATTTAAAAGGTCGTCCTGTCCTCCTCTTAATTCCGCCTCTTGTCCTCTGGCTTCTGCTTCCTGCCCTCTGGACTCTGCTTCAGACCCCCTGCTTTCACCTTCTTTACCATAAGTTGGGACGATTAAAATTAAGGAAAGTAGTGCCAGTACTAATAAAATAGACTTGTTAGTTCTAAATACTAGTCTTTGATTCATGATAATGATCATAAAATCCAAGCGTAAGTTTAATATCTTAAAAAAGTAAGGAGTTAGTAAGAAAAGCAGTTATGGGAAACAGCCGTCTCCGCCGTTAAAAAGTAACCCAACTTCTGCAGCTGATAGAGCTTTTTTGTAAATTCTTACATCATCTATAAAACCATAAGCTGGGAGACCATAGCCACCCCATTTACCAATATACAAAGGTACTCCATTTGCTTTGTAAATTTTAGCGTATTGAGCTGGAACAGGACCAGCTCCCCAATCCTGTCGACAGCCTGAACATGAAGGAGGATCGTAATATAAATGCGCCTGATCATCTTTTTGTCCATTTACATAAATCTCCAAAGAAACCGTCCCATCTGAATTACCTTTTTTTACTCCTGCTATATGATACCAAGTATTAAGTGTGGGAATTTTGCCAGGACTACTGTTAAGAAAGATCGTATCTGTTGCTCCAGTATTTATATCAACAGTATGGGTGTAACGCCAATCAATAATAAAATTACTCGGATCATTACCTAGCATACCTATTAGATACGCTCCACCCCACTTAGCAACTAATCCTTGCTGGGTTGCTCCAGTAGATTTATACCAAAGAGAAATCGACATATCATCTTCTATTTGAAAATCCCCGGAATCGGGTGCTTCCAGATATTGGTTTCCATAAAAACCTCCTGCGTTGCCGAATGCGATAGTTTTACCTGCAACTAAAGCAGGATCCGGCGGATTGGGGTTTATTGTTGATTTTGCGTTATGGCCTTTTGCTGAATCTATTACATCAAAGCTGTTTACAACCCAACTGCTTTCATCCATTTTCCAATAACCTACCAACGAACTATCGGACAAAGAACCTGTACGATCGCACGATTCCTGAGGCAGTTCGCCGGACGGGATTCCTGAACCGCCACCCGTAGAAGCAAGTTTTTTCTGAAGAGCGGAGACGCAAAAACATCCAGGACGCTGCGAAGTGCAAGACAAACCGGGATTAGGATTATCGGCCTCTAAATCTGCACAAACCGTAAAATCAGCAGTTTCAGCAGTAAAAGGAGTATTGCTTTTTCTGCCCTCGCTTATGTAATTATAATTTCCTCCTCCGGGAGGCTTTGGTATTCCTCCGCTGCCAAAATCTTCATCATTTAATTTCTGGTATTTTTGCGTATCATATTTGAATTTCATCTCCAAGGCTTTGGCAATTGAAGCTACGTCTACCTTTTTTCGGACATCCCGGGCTTTTTTTTGGGCATTGGTAAACACAGAAAGCCCAATTGTAGATAAAAGCCCTAATATGGAAATAACCACCAAAAGTTCAATCAGGGTAAATCCCCGGGCAGAAAGTTTCATCTAACACTATTATGACCCCAGGCAAATATTTTTTGCAAGTGATACAATGCAAAATATGCAAATCGGCTATATTGGTCTTGGGAAAATGGGCAAAAATATGGTTTTGCGCCTTTTGGAAAAAGACATTAAAGTAGTTGCCTGGAACAGGTCTCCCCAACCCAGGGAAGAAGTTGCACAAATGGGAGCCATAGCAGTTGAGACACTGGATGAACTGGTTGCCAAATTAAAAACTCCCCGCATTATCTGGCTGATGCTTCCGGCCGGAGAAACTACTAATGAAATACTAAAAAAGATTATTCCCAACCTTTCAAAAGGCGATCTGGTAATAGACGGCGGCAATTCTTTTTATAAAGATACACTAAGACGTAACAGGGAGCTTGAAAAAAAAGGCATTCATTTTATGGATATCGGCACATCCGGCGGTCCGGGAGGAGCAAGAAGCGGAGCCTGTTTGATGATCGGCGGTTCTAAAGAAGATTTTAAAAGAGTGGAAAAACTGGCTAAAGCTGCTGCTGCGCCGGGCGCTTACGAGCATTTGGGTCCTGTTGGAGCAGGTCATTTTGCCAAAATGGTGCATAACGGCATTGAATACGGCATGATGGAATCAATTGCCGAAGGAATAGCAATTTTGAAAACTTCGGAGTTTAGATATGATTTCCCTAAACTGTTAGATCTTTACAACCACCGATCGGTGATTGAGTCAAGGCTGGTTGGCTGGCTGCTTAATGCTTTTAAAAAAGATGTAGAGCTGACAGATATTTCTTCTAAAATCAGCGCTCCCGGCGAAGGAGAATGGACATTAAAAGTAGCCAAAGAGATGGGCATACCGGCGCCGGCCATACAGGCGGCTTTTAAGGTAAGACAAAAATCCGAAAACGATCCGGAAAGCTCTCCTAGTAGCTTCCGTAATAAAGTAGTTTCAGCCATGCGGGGTGAATTCGGCGGCCACCCAGTGAAAAAAGTTTAAATCCGGCAAAATTCCATAGAAGGCTCAAGCCACTTCCGGCCGTCTTTTTCTATCAGTTCATCAGCCTCTTTCGGTCCCCAGCTGCCTGCCTGATAAACCACCGGTTTTTTGCGAACTTCGATCAAAGGATCAACGAAAGCCCACTGAGCTTCAATCTCCGCAGCATCATTAAAAAAAGTCTGGTCTCCCCTGATAGTATCTACTAAAAGTCTCTCATAAGGATCAGGGATATAGTGGTTATGAGGATCAATCCTGTAGCAGTACTGCATATATTCCGGCTGCAGCTTAACCTTGTGGCCGGGCAGTTTGGTTAAAATTTTAAACACTATCGCCTCGTTTGGTTGTATCCGATAAATTAATACATTCGGCTCATCTTCACCGCAATCAAAGCACTTAAACAATCTGTTAGCAGGCTTTTTAAAAACTATGGAAATTTCAGTGGCGGTCTTTTTCAGCTTTTTACCTGCCCGGATATATATCGGGATATCTTTAAACCGCTCGTTTCTGATATAAGTCTTTAAAGCGTAAAAAGTTTCAGTCGCGGAATCAGGAGCCACATTTTCCTCCTTGATGTAGCC
>DNKR01000049.1:0-2419 GCA_003497135.1 Candidatus Uhrbacteria bacterium
GGCCGCTTCGCGCGCCTTGCGCTCGTCTTCGAGCCTATTCGCAACCGCGATCTCTTCGGCGATGGATTCCTGGTCCAGTTCTCCTCCCTCGTCCTCTTTCATGAACCGGAGGCAGAGGATCTCGTTCTGTGCTTCCTTCCTGACCAACACGAGTTGCGGATCGTTGGATTCCGCATCCTTGGGCGATGTGTTGCCGCCAGGCACGACCACAGGCTTTCCGTAGTACGACCCTATCCACTTGCGGCCATCACCGGTCAGTGTCCATGGCCCCCTGACCAAGAGGCGATCCAGGTCCTTGTTCTCGCCGTTCATTCGGTAGACCGTGCCAGGCCGGATGTTCTCGGCCCTGTCACGGAGCCGCTTGGCACCTGCCGGGTTGGTCTGCTCGAGGTCGTCCGCGTCCTTGAGCAGGGCGCCCCTGAGCATGTTGTCGAGCTCGTGTGCCTGTGTCGGAATCATGTATCCGCTGACCGTGCGACGCCTCTCGTTCGGGAACAGGACTGCGCAGTGCACACCCATCCCGATGAGCGTGGGCCAGTTCACCTCCCTGTAGCGCAACGGCTTGAGGTTGACGCTCCCGTTGGTTGCCGGGTTCTTGGCCGAACAGAGGAAGCGCCCTGCCTTTCTCTTCTTTTCGTCCGTGTGCGGCGCGATCATCACGAACATGAGGTGGACATCGACATAGTCGACGTTGTCGAAGTGCTCACGGAAAATTCTCAGCGCTTCTTCCTTGAGCTCTCTCTTGGTGGGCATCACGCCCTCCTTTCTCCGCCTTGGCGGTGTACGAATTGGCCGGGATGGCCAAAATTCGACCTATGAATTTATCATGTTTTTTAAAAATTGTCAAGGGTTGACAAAAATGATATTTTATGCTAATCTCATATAAGAAAAAGGAGACGACCATGTCTGATGATCTCGTCAATGAAACCAACGACGACGATGATGATGAGGAAGTTGCAATAGGTGTCGTTGCAGCGAAGCCAAAGATAGAGGGTGGGGTTTTGAAGTCACGCCTTGATGATTCTGGGTCTTTCGACAATGATACTGGTGGCAGTCCAGTTGATCCTGGAATCGATTCAGAGTTTGGCGATCCTTTGGGCGGGCGAAATGGGCGCGAGCGTGATCGGGATCGCGGCGAGGGGAACAAAAAGGGTAGTGGCGATGGGGGACGCCAGTGGCCCGGTTCCATCGAGCTCAAGGCGGTGTCGTTCGAAGCTGACCTGTCGGTCTACCGCACCCTGAACGCTAGCTTGCGCGCCATGATGAGTGATGAGAAGTGAGCGCGAAGTGAGAACGAGAGGCCGATGCGCGCGGGTTCTAACCCCAGCTGCGCACGGCCTTTTCTTATTGACCGATTTATAAAATTATTGTAAAATTTTGGCGTAAAACTAATGATATGGAATTTGAAAATAAGATCAAACATCTAATAAGAATTTCCGCAATAATGTTAACGCTTGTGCTTATCGTCCCTGTTATCATCGGGCTGATTTTCTCGCTTATAATGCCAATGGCAATACTTTCAGTAGCGCTTGTTGCGCTAGTGATAATCATTGCCGAAAGAAAAAGAAGAAAACTATGATCGCAATCGTACCTGCCGCAGCAGAGTCCATATTCCACATTGGCTCAATGCCAATTACAAATTCAATGATAAACGCATGGATAGCTGTTGTGTTTTTTGTTATTTTTGGTCTTGTAATGCGCAAGCGAGCTGAAATGCTTCCAAAAAAACTGCAAAATGCTGTTGAGTTGATTTTAGAGACAATGATCAATGAAATGGATAAAGTCACGGGGAGCAGGGTAAATACAAAACGATTTTTACCGATTGTAGGATCAATTTTTTTCTTTGTGTTGTTCTCAAACTGGATCGGGCTTATACCAGGAACAGGCTCAATCGGCATTTATGAAATGGTTCATGGCGAAGTTGAACTTGTACCGCTTTTTCGTCCTGCAACAAGCGATTTAAACATGACTCTTGCCATGTCGGTCATTTCTTTGGTATTGTGGCATGCATTCGGGCTTGTTTCCCTTGGTTTCGTTTCCCACTTTTCCAAGTTCTTTAATTTCAGGGGAATAGTTCATTCAATCAAAAAAGGACCAATGCAAATTTTAACTTCTATTGTTGAATTTTTTGTTGGTCTTTTGGAAGTAATATCAGAAGTTGCAAAAGCATTATCGCTGTCGCTTCGGTTGTTTGGCAATATTTTTGCAGGCGAGGTTCTTTTAACAGTAATGCTTGGAATATTCAGTTATGTTCTTCCTGTGCCGTTTATGTTTTTGGAGCTTCTTGTCGGACTGATCCAGGCAACAATCTTTGCAATGCTTGTGCTAGCGTTTATGACTGTATCCACACAAGAGCACGAACATAGCGAGTGAAGAGTTCTGTTTTTTCCGTCATCTCGAACCCCTAATCAGGGTTGGT
>DNKR01000049.1:2515-52010 GCA_003497135.1 Candidatus Uhrbacteria bacterium
CGCACAGCTGTGCGTCCCTACCACGGGGGTTCGAAATGACGAATAATTTATTAACTAATTAACTTACTAACTTAACAACTAATATGTCCCCAGAAGCAGTACTTACGCTTGCGAAAGGTCTTACAATGGCTCTTGGCGGTATTGGTCCGGCGCTCGCGATCGGTTTTATCGGCATGAAAGCGGTTGAAGGTATCGGCCGCAATCCAGAGGCAGCAGGAAAGATTTTCGTTCCTATGCTCCTTGGAATGGCGTTCGCAGAAGCTATTGCGATTTACGCGCTCGTCGTTGTCTTTACACTTTAAACATGACGCTCGGCCATTGGCCAAGAGCAATCTTGGTCTTTGGTTGAATGTTATGAATATATGAGCACAGAAATAGAAACAATACAAAAAACAGCGCAAGCTGCTTCCGAGGCAGTAGAGGCAACCGGCGGAATTGGTTCGCTTGGAATTAATCTTAAGATTTTTATTGCACAAGCAATAAATTTTTTAATTGTTGTTTTGGTTCTTTGGCGATGGGTTTATAAACCATTGGTTGCGATTTTAGAAAAAAGGCAGGCGCACATTGAAAAGAGCTTAAAAGAAGCGAAAGAAATAGAAGAAAGATTGGCGCTGGTAGAAAAAGAGAGGTCGCTTGTTGTTGCCCAAGCAAGAAAGCAGTCAGCTGATTTGCTTGCAAAAGCCGAAGAACAATCAAAAGAACAAGCGCAAAAAATGGCATTGTCCGCTAAAGAAGAGGTTCAAAAGATTTTAAACAATGCAAAAATCGCTCTTGTTGCAGAAAAGCAAGCCATGATACATGACGCAAAAAGCGAACTTGCAAAAATCGCTGTTCTTGCAGCTGAAAAAATTCTTTCAGAAAATATAGACAAGAAAAAGAACGAATTAATCGCTGAAAAGGCAATAAAAGATCTTGTTTAATATGAAATTAAAAACAAAACAAACAGCCCGTCTGCTGTATGAGCTTACAAATAATAAAACTGAAAACGAGATCGACAATGCAATGCAGGCCTTTGTTGAATATCTGGCAAGCGAGCAAATGCTTTCTTCTTGGGGTGAAATAATTCTCATGTTTGATGAGATGTGGAAAAAGGAACACGGAGCCGCTGTAATCGAAGTTATGAGTTCTGAACCGCTTTCGCAAAAACTTGCAAAACAAATACAGTCAATTGCCCCAAGCGCGACTTTGTATCAGAAAGTAGATAAATCATTGATAGGCGGGGTCAGCATAAGAATAGATGATCGCATTTATGACGGCACTGCAAGATCGCAACTTAATTTATTGCAAGAATCAATGTCATAAACAAATCATTATATGACCACAAGAGAAAACATTCTTGAATCGCTTAAAAAACATGTTGAGTCGTTCAAGGTAAAGTCAAAAGAGGAGCATGTTGGAAAGATTTTGAGCATTGGAGACGGCATTGCGCATATTTCAGGGCTTTCAAATGTCGGATCATCAGAAATGCTTGAGTTTCCCGGCGGAACATTTGGCGTCGCTTTAAACCTTGAAGAAGAATCCGTCGGAGCGATTTTGCTGGGCGAATACAGTCACATTAAAGAAGGCGATACTGTTAAAGCAACGGGTCGCGTTCTTTCTATCCCTGTTTCAGACGAAATGGTAGGAAGAGTTATTAATCCGCTTGGCGAGCCAATTGACGGCAAGGGCGCTATAAAAAGCAAACAGTTTGAAGCAATAGAAAAAATCGCTCCTGGCGTAATGGCCAGAAAAAGCGTTGACTCGCCCCTTGAAACCGGAATAAAAGCAATTGATTCAATGATTCCAATCGGCCGAGGACAACGCGAACTTATTATTGGCGACAGGCAAACAGGAAAAACCGCTATAGCGATTGACACTATTATCAATCAAAAAGGGCAGGGTGTTAAATGCATTTATGTTGCGATTGGACAAAAAGAAAGCAAAATCGCAAAAATCATTGCAAAATTTGAAGAAGCCGGAGCAATGGAATATACAACAGTTGTTTTGTCCGGATCATCTGATCCTGCTGCGTATTCGTATATTGCGCCGTATTCAGGTTGCGCGCTTGGCGAATATTTTATGAACAAAGGCGAAGATGTGCTTATTGTCTACGACGATCTGTCAAAGCATGCGTGGGCTTATCGCGAAATTTCGCTTTTGCTTCGCAGACCTCCGGGCCGCGAAGCATA
Source organism: Candidatus Uhrbacteria bacterium (assembly GCA_003497135.1). Lineage (GTDB taxonomy): Bacteria > Patescibacteriota > Patescibacteriia > UBA9934 > UBA9568 > UBA9568. Next base: position 4,684 of record DNKR01000049.1, read on the forward strand.
TCCTGGCGATGTGTTTTATTTGCACTCGCGTCTTTTGGAACGCGCAGCTCGTCTAAGCAAGGAACATGGCGGAGGATCGCTTACAGCACTGCCAATTATAGAAACGCAAGCAGGGGATGTTTCTGCTTATATTCCAACAAATGTTATTTCAATTACAGACGGACAAATTTATCTTGAATCAGATCTGTTTTATCGCGGTATCAGGCCAGCGCTTAATGTCGGCTTGTCTGTTTCTCGCGTTGGTTCATCGGCGCAAACAAAAGCAATGAAGAAAGTCGCAAAAACATTAAAGATTGATTTGGCGCAGTTTAGAGAGTTGGAAGCGTTCGCCCAATTCGCGACTGATCTTGACGAGACAACAAGAAAGCAAATAGCCAGAGGACAAAGGGCTGTTGAAATTTTAAAGCAAAAACAGTATGAACCAATGCCTTTTTATGAGCAGGTTCTTGTAATTTTTGCGCTTAATAACGGTTATTTGGATGCGATTGATATAAAAGAAATAAAGCGCTGGGAAAATGAATTCGTTTCATTCGTAAGATCATCACATCCAAAATTGCTTGAAAGCGTTAAATCAGAAAAAGACATTTCAGAGCAAACTGAAAAAGACCTTAAAAAAGCTCTTGAGGAATTTTTAAGCATATTTGAAACAGCGGAAAAGAAACAATAATCGCATATGGCCGTATCAACTCGCCTTATAAAAGGCAGAATAAAATCAGTAAAAAACACGCGCAAGATTACAAAAGCAATGGAGCTTGTCGCTGCTTCAAAAATGCGCAAAGCAACCCAATCGGTTGTTTTAAGCAGGCCATATTCGCGTCTATCATGGGAAACAGTAACTTCGGTTTCTAAATTCGCAGGCAATGCAACGCATCCGTTTTTGCAAAAAAATTCAAAGTCAGAACGAGTGCTTGTGGTTTTGTATATTTCAGACAGGGGATTGTGCGGCGGGTATAATTCGCGTATGTTAAAAGAATCTATATCCGCTGTTCGCGGGATTGACGCAAAAAATCTTGATGTTGTAATTATCGGCAGGCGCGGAATGACATTTTCGCGCGCAACAGGCGCAAATCCTATTGCAGCTTTTCATGGTCTCACAAACAACCCAAAATTTTTGGATTTAAAACCAATCGCAAAATTAATAATGGACGAATTTTTAAAAGAAACATACGGAACGGTTCTTGTCGGATATACTGATTTTATTTCAGCTCTTACGCAAACACCGAAGTTTGTTCAATTGCTCCCTGTTGTAGCATCAGAAATTTTAAAAAACACAGATCAGAGTGAAAAAGACAAAACAGCACCGGTCACTGAATATTGTTTTGAGCCAACCGCCCAAGAAGTGCTTGACAAAATGCTTCCAAAAGTAATAGAAACAATGCTTTGGCAGGCGCTTTTAGAAAGTTCCGCATCCGAGCATTCAGCAAGAATGATTGCAATGCGTTCAGCATCGGATTCAGCGTCAGAAATGATTGATTCGTTAACATTCACATTCAACCAAGCGCGCCAAGCAGGCATTACGCAAGAAATTGCGGAAATAAGTTCTGGCAAAGCCGCGCTTGAGAGTTAAATAATTATTCAAGATTTATGGCAACAACAAACAAAGGAAAAGTAGCGCAAGTTATCGGAGCGGTCGTTGATGTTCGTTTTGACGGCTCGCTTCCGGCAATAAACACAGCTCTTCACGCAATGCATGAAGACAAAAAGATTATCACGCTTGAGGTCTCGCAGCATCTTGGCGGAGGGCTGGTAAGAACAGTCGCCATGAATTCCACGGATGGCCTTAAAAGGGGCGTTGATGTGGTTGATACCGGTTCTCCAATTATGGTTAATGTCGGACCTGCAACGCTTGGGCGCATGTACAATGTTATAGGCGAACCGATTGACGGCAAGGGTGAAACAAAAACAAAAAAGTTTTACCCGATCCACAAAAGCGCGCCGGATTTAGTTGATCAATCAACTGTAAACGAAGTGTTTGAAACAGGAATCAAAGTCATTGATCTTATATGTCCGTTTTTGAAAGGCGGAAAAACAGGATTGTTCGGCGGGGCCGGTGTAGGAAAAACTGTTTTGATTCAAGAATTGATTCACAACATTGCAACAGAGCATGGCGGATATTCTGTTTTTGCAGGCGTTGGCGAACGCACTCGCGAAGGCAATGACCTGTACGCAGAAATGGTTCAGTCGGGCGTTATAGACAAGACAGCGCTTGTGTTCGGGCAAATGAACGAGCCGCCAGGAGCCCGCGCACGCGTTGCGCTTACGGGTTTGGCTCTTGCTGAATATTTCCGAGACGAAGAAAACCGCGATGTGCTTTTGTTCATAGATAACATTTTCCGATTCACCCAAGCGGGCTCAGAGGTCTCTTCTTTGCTTGGACGCATTCCGTCAGCTGTGGGTTATCAGCCGAACCTTGCAACAGAAATGGGAGCTCTACAGGAAAGAATTACTTCTACGCATAACGGCTCAATTACTTCCATTCAAGCTGTTTATGTTCCCGCAGACGACCTTACAGACCCGGCGCCTGCCACAACATTCGGGCACTTGGATTCAACAGTCGTGCTTTCACGTGCGCTTTCTGAACTTGCTATTTATCCTGCTGTTGATCCGCTTGACTCTACATCAACTATTCTTGACCCAAACATAGTCGGGCAGGAACATTATGATACAGCACGCGGAGTTCAACAGGTTCTTCAAAGATACAAAGATCTGCAAGACATTATCGCGATTCTTGGCATGGACGAGCTTTCAGACGAAGACAAGCTTACAGTTTCGCGCGCTCGCAAGATTCAAAAGTTCTTGTCTCAACCGTTCCATGTTGCAGAAGTGTTTACCGGACATAAGGGCGCGTTTGTTCCGCGGCTGGAAACAGTCCGAGCATTCAAAGAAATATTAGAAGGCAAGCATGATGACAAGCCGGAACAAGCATTCTACATGAAAGGCGGAATAGAAGAAGTGAAATAAAACCATTCTGTCATCTCGTCCCTACCAACCATGGTTGGGGGTTCGAAATGACGAATACGGCTTCGAAATGACGATTATATGAAACTAAGTTTACAAATAGTAACCCCTGAACGCATAGTCTACGAGGATGAGGTAGATCAGGTTAGTGTTACAACCGAAACTGGCGAGATTACGGTTTTGCCGGGGCATATTCCGCTTGTTTCAGCATTAAGAGCAGGAGAAATCAGAACAAAAGATAACGGGAAAGAAACGCTTTTGGCTGTTTCAACCGGATTTATTGAAGTCAGACACGGGAACAAAATTGTTATTCTTGCGGATAGCGCAGAAAGAGCGGAAGAGCTTGATATAAAAGCAATAGAAGAAGCGCGTGCAAATGCAAAGCGCATGCTTTTAGAAAAGCGCGAGCTGGACGATGTTGGTTTTGCGGCTGCTGCCGCAGCAATGGAGCGCGAGCTTGCAAGGCACAGAGTCGCAATGAAGCACGCAAAAGCCAAAGGATACACCTCAAGTTAAAGCAAAAAACAATACGCGGCCTAATCGGCCGCTTTTGGTTTTGCTTTCAAGTTGTCAATTTTTGGGTTACAATAACAGCGCTATGGATAATGATTTACTGAACAATCTGAACGAAAATCAAAAAGAAGCTGTTTTGCACAAAAACGGCCCGCTTATGATTCTTGCTGGAGCAGGTACGGGAAAAACAACTGTTATAACAAGAAGAATCGCATGGCTTATATCAAACGGCTTTGCTAAACCAGAAGAAATTCTTGCCCTAACATTTACAGAAAAAGCAGCAGAAGAAATGGAAGAGCGGGTAGATCAACTTCTTCCAATTGGGTACATAGATATTCAGATATCGACTTTCCACTCGTTTTGCGAAAAGATTTTGCGCGATTGCGGAGCGGAGATAGGTCTTGCTTCGGATTTTAAACTTATGACCGAGCTTGGGGCATGGCTGATCACAAGACAGAATTTTGATAAATTCAAACTTGATTATTATAAGCCGATGGGCAATCCGACCAAGTTCCTAAAAGGCCTGCTAAAACATATCTCGCGAGCAAAAGACGAAAATGTTTCGCCTGATGATTATATAAAATTCGCAGAATCAATTAAAGCCGACTCTGATTCAAATAATTCTGACGAGTCAGCCACAGAGGAGTCAAAACGCATTTGCGAATTGGCTGATTTTTATCACTCATATCAGCGTATATTGCAGGAAAATGATTCTGTTGATTTTGGAGATCTTATTATGTACGCGCTACTGCTATTTAAAAAGCGGCCTAGAGTTCTTGAACAATATAGAAATAAGTTCGAGTATATTTTGGTTGATGAGTTTCAAGACACAAACTGGGCTCAATATGAGCTGATTAAAATGCTGGCAAGTCCAAAAAATAATTTAACCGTTGTAGGTGACGATGATCAGTCCATATATAAATTTCGCGGAGCATCGCTCTCCAACATTTTGTCTTTTGAAAATGATTATAAAGACGCAAAGCGCGTTATTTTAACTGATAATTACAGAACACTGCAAAATATTTTAGACAGAGCGTATGATTTTATACAACAAAATAATCCTAACCGTCTAGAAGTCAGGGTCAAGGGCAGCGGGATTTCAAAAAAACTTGTTTCGTCAAGGCAAGGAAATGGAATCGTTGAACATATTCACGCAAAAACAATTGATGAAGAGGCGTCCTCTGTTATAAAAAGAATGCTTGAGCTGAAAAATAAAGATGTTTCATGGGGCGATTTTTGCATTCTTGCTCGCGCTAACGATACTGCAATGCCGTTTATTTCCGAGCTTGAAAAAAACGGGATACCGTTTCAGTTTTTGGCGCTAAAAGGCCTGTATTCAAAACCCGTTATCATAGACTCTTTTTCAGTTTTGCGAATTGCGGATAACCCGCACGACAGCCCGTCTTTTTATAGGATATTGTGCCACAACATGTATTCATTGCCGTCAAAAGACATCGCAACAATACTTAATGAGGCCAATAAAAAAGCGCGTTCAATCTTTGAGGTACTAGAGATTGGACAGTATTCTCTTCCGATTGAAAAATCAACGCACGAAAAAATAACAAAAATATTAAATGACATGCGAATTGTTTCAGAATTCGCAAAAACAAAAAAAGCGTCAGAAGCATTTGTTTTGGCAACAAAGCAATTCGGCATTGTGGATTTCGTTGCGTCGCAAGAAGATAAAGAAATTTATGAGCAGTTCCGACACCTTCAACAATTTTATGAACGAATAAAAGATTTTGAATCCCGTGCATTAGACGCCAGTTTACACAATTTTTTACAGGAATACGCAATAGAGCTTGCATCTGGCGAGGACGGATCTGTAAAATCTGACATAACGCAAGGGCCCGATACTGTAAAAATAATGACTGTTCACGGCTCAAAAGGACTTGAATTCAAATATGTATTCGTAGTGAGCTTGATTGATCAGCGTTTTCCAAGCGTTGCAAAAACAGATGCTATTCCTTTGCCTGAGTCGCTTATTAAAGAGTGCACACAAGAGGGGAATATGCACTTGGAAGAAGAACGACGTCTATTTTATGTCGCGCTTACACGCGCGCGCGACGGTGTCTTTTTGACTTCTGCAAGCGAATACGGAGGAGCAAGAAAAAGAAAGCTTTCAAGATTTTTAACAGAACTTGGATTCAAAAGCGCCCCAAATGAGCAGGATTCAGTCGGGATATTTGAAGAGGACGAAAGCGCAACAGAAATAAAGCAGGTGTTTGAATATTCTGTTCCAAAGCATTTTAGTTTTACACAGCTTGCCGCTTATACAAAATGTCCGCTTCAATACAAGTTTGCGCACGTGTTCCATATTCCGGTTTTTGGAAAGTTTCAAATGTCATACGGAAAATCAGTCCACTCTGTTTTTGAAAAACTGTTCAAACTGATTCTTGAGCGATCAAGCGTAAAGCAAGGTGAATTATTTTCAGGCGTTAACAGCGCATCAAATGAGATAAAAATTACCGACAAAGAATTTGACGAGATTCTAAACAGCTCATGGATTGATGAATGGTATCCGGACAGAAAAGCAAGCGAATTGTATTTTGACAAATATAAAAAAACGCTAATAAAATATTACGAATCATTAAAAGAAAACAAACCAAATACAATCGCTGTAGAAGTTCCATTTACTGTAAAGATCGGCGCTTGCGTGATTAAGGGCCAGATAGATAGAATAGACGCGGTTGAAGGCGGGGTTGAGATTATTGACTACAAAACTGGTTCACCAAAAACAATTGACGGACTTGCAAAAGAAGACAAAAGACAGCTGTTTCTGTATCAAATTGCCGCAAGCGAAATTCTTGGGCTTAAGCCGGTAAAGTTGACATATTTTTATACTGAAGATTCTACATGTGTTTCTTTCATCGGCAAAGATAAGGATATAGATGAACTAAAAGAAACAGTCAAAGAAACAATAGCGGAAATAAAAAAATGTAAGTTCAAGGCCACTCCCGGCTTCCAGTGTCAGTTTTGCGATTTTAAAGACATCTGCGATGAACGCCAGCTATGACATTACAGCCAATAAAAAAATTCTTGCCGAAAAATAAAATGCTTGAAGCGTCAAAGATTGTCTATGACGCGTCGAGTTCAATAAAAAAACTCGGGCTTGACGATGTGGCAGAAGCGCATTCTTTTAAAAACAGCGTGCTTGTGATAAAATGCAAAAATTCAACGGCGGCATGGGCTGTTCTTAGGGTAAAAAAAGAAATAATCAAAGCACTGCCCCCGAATTCATCAATCAGAACCTGTTTATGGAGTTCAAACAATTCCTGCTTGTAATGTTAATTGCGCTGGTTCTAAGCGGCGCTTCATTGGTACTGATTATTTTTGGAATTAATCCTTCAGAATCAGGGCTGAACGGAATTATTCTTTTTTATCTTGCGCTTTTTGTTTTTTTAACTTGCGTGTTTACCACATTCGGTTCAGCATTCCGCGTTGCAGTAAAAAAGCCGCAGGTTATCGCCTACGAGGTCAAGCACGCTCTGCGGCAAGCAATTTTGTTTACACTGCTTATTGTTCTTTCGCTGTTTCTGCTTTCAATCCAGTTGTTCACTTGGTGGATAATGGCCTTGCTTATAGCGCTAATTGCACTTGCAGAGCTTTTTTACATAATGCGAATTGAACACAAAAAGTAATCAATGGGCTTGTTGCATTTTGAGCTGTTTTTGTGTATCATTTTGGAGAAACAAACAGTATGCTAAACAGTATTTTAGGTAGGTTTTCTAAGGATTTAGGCATTGATCTTGGCACTGCCAATACTCTTGTTTATTCCAAAGAAAAGGGAATTATAATCAACGAGCCGTCAATCGTGGCTCTTAATACAAGGACGAATCAAATTATTGCCGTTGGCCGAAACGCCAAAGACATGCTTGGCAAAACGCCTCCGCACATAGAGACAACCCGCCCTCTTTCAAAAGGCATTATTTCAGATTTTGAAGTTACGGAAAAAATGCTTAAATTTTTTATTGACAAAGCGCACGAGGATTCATTTACGATATTACCAAGACCAAGAGTCATAATCGGAATCCCAATGGGAATTACCGAGGTGGAAAGAAAGGCTGTGGAAGACGCGGTAATTTCCGCAGGGGCAAGGAGCGTTTCTCTTGTGCACGAACCAATGGCCGCTGCAATTGGCGCTCGCCTGCCTGTTACTGATTCTGTCGGCAGCATGATTGTTGATATCGGCGGCGGCACAACAGAAATAGCTGTGCTTTCGCTTTCAGGAATTGTCACATGGAAATCACTGGATATCGCCGGAGATGAATTAACAAAAAATGTCATACAGTTCGCGCGAGACAAATATAATCTTTTGCTTGGAGAACGAGTTGCTGAAATGATTAAAATCAAAGCCGCTTCTGCAATAGAAATGGACGATAACATTGAACTGGAAATGCGCGGACGCGATCTGATTACCGGTTTGCCAAAAGAAATAATTGTGTCTGATTCAGAAATCAGAATCGCTATTTCAAGATCAATCAGCTCAATTATTCAGGCTATCAAAGCCACCCTAGAAATGACACCGCCGGAACTTGCAGCTGACATTTATGAGCGCGGACTTGTGCTTTCAGGAGGCGGAGCTCTTTTGCGCGGAATAGACAAAGCAATTTCGCAGGAAACAGAAGTTCCTGTAAGAGTAGCTGATGACCCGCTTACATGCGTTGTGCGAGGCGCTGGCGCCCTGCTTGATGTGCCAGCTCTGCTTGAAGATGTTTCATTGCCTCCTACAAGCGAACAGGAACTGTAATCTTATGCGATACGGTTCACAGCCATATTCGCGCAAACGAAAAATATATGTAATTTTTGCTTTGGCCGTAATTGCTGTTTTTTCGCTTTTAAAAATCAATCTTATTAATAAGGCTGCCCATTCCATTGGATCAGTTTTTTCTAAAACAGGTTCATCAACAGGCAAAAGTTTATTGTCTTTCGCATGCGGAAGAGATTTGGTTTTTGAAAACGATCATTTGCGCAATTTGCTTAAGGAGAGTGCGATAGAAAAGGAAAACTACTATACTTTGCAAAATGAATATTCAAGCATTGTTTCGCAGTGTAAATTTTTATCAAAGAGCTCAATAAACGGAGTAACTTCAAGCATATACTCGCGTTCATCTCAAGCTGACCTTTCCAATACGGTATTCGCAGAAGCAGGAATCCAGCAAGGGATCACAACAGATCATGTGGCAATAATTGACGACGGTATCGTTGCTGGAAAAGTTGACGCTGTTGCTGACTTTGGCTCGCGCATAAATCTGCTTACGCATAAAGAAACTAAATTTGCCGCAACAATTATTTCATCAAACAAAACACTTGGCATTGTTGAAGGAAACGGAACACCTCTTTTACATATGAGATTTATTCCTGAAAACGCCCCAATTAGCGTAAACGATCTTGTAATAACAAGCGGACTTGAAGAAAATGTGCCATACGGCCTTGTTATTGGCGTGGTGAACTCAATCAATTCTGATCCGGAAAAACCATTCAAAGAAGCCACAATTGAGCCGCTCTCGGACATGAGATACGAGACAATTGTAACGCTAATACTAAACAAACAGGGAATATGATTAAACTTATATTCATATCTTGTTTTTTCGCTATTTTGTTTATAGTTGAACAAAGTTTTTTTCCTCAAACACATACGATTTTAAGCGGAATGCCGCTAATGTCAGTTTTTGGAACATTTGCGTTCTTTGTAATTTCTCGTAAATTTGGAATTCTTTGGCTGCTTGCTTACGCATTGGCCTATGATTCATACAAAATTCAATTCTTGCCAATAGCATTTGTTTTGTACTGCATCTATTGCGGTATTATTTATTTTCTATCTGTAAAGTTTTTTACAAGCAAAAATTTTTATTCAACAATAAGTTTTGCCGCAATAGCAGGAGTTTTTAACGGCTTTGCTGGCATGCTTATGGAACGCCAGTTTAATGTTAAATTTTTTGCCATTCAATTTGCAGTTTTTACGCTTTTATTTTTCGCATTATCAGTATTCAGCAAAACGCTCAGCGGTTTTATATTTAAAAGATTCAGATATGGAATTTCGTAACAGAGCCGTCGCAGGCAAACTTCTGGCTGAAAAGTTAAGTAAATACGCAAATGACAAATCTGTTATTGTTTTAGCGCTACCGAGAGGCGGGATCATAATCGCCAACGAGATCGCAAAAACATTAAACTGCGAACTTGATTTGGTAATAACTCGTAAAATCGGGGCGCCGGACAATCCTGAATTCGCTGTTTGCGTCGTTGACGAACAAGGAAACGAAACTTGCAACGAAATGGAACGCAAAAGAATAAACAGCGAGTGGTTCATGCAAGCAAAGAAAAACGAAATGACAGAAGCAAAAAGAAGAAGAGAGATTTACAGATCCGGCCGCAAGGAATTGAATTTAGAAGGCAAAAAGGTAATTCTGGCAGACGACGGTATAGCAACCGGATTGACGATGCTTGGCGCAATCGAGCAAGTTCGCGCGCAAAAACCTAATAAAATAATAGTGGCTGTGCCGGTTTCACCGGACGACTCCGCAAAGCGCATTGATTCAATAGTTGATGAGTTTGTGTTTCTAAAAAAAGATTTGGAGTTTAAGAGCTCTGTCGGTTCGTATTATGATGAATTTCCGCAGGTTAGCGACGATGAAGTCATAAAAATAATGAAAAATTCAATATGATATTGTTTTATTCTGCAAATGCTTTGCACCTGCAAGACAAGCGTTCTGATATTAAAATTGCAAAGTATCAAAAAAGCTACTTTGCAAATTCAGAGATTTCTTATCGCATATTAACGCAAATAAAGCACAAGGACACAACGCTTATGGCTTCAATCGGCTCTGAACCCGAAACATTTTTTGAGTTGCTTTCGCTTCAGCGCGCAATCAAAGAAAATTCAGCGGGAAAACATATTTTGATTGTTCCTTATTTCGCGTACGCAAGGCAAGACAGAAAAACCAAAAGCGGCGAAGCAAGTATTGGAGTTATGCTCGCGGAAATGATCAGAAACACCAACCATGCGCATGTTTATGCCTTTGATGTACATTCTCGCGCAATTACAAGCAGACTTGGCGAGCAATTTACAAATATTTCCGTCTTGCCATTGTTTGCAAAAGAGTTAAAGCGAATTAATCCCGAAGTTATCGTTGCTCCTGACGAGGGTTCGCACGCAAGAGCAAAAGCGCTGGCAGAAATCCTTGGCACTCAAAATGTCGCTGTAATTGAAAAGTTCCGTCCAAAACCCAACACTGCTGTTGCAAAACGGATTCGCGGAGAGGTCAGCGGCCTTAATGCTCTAATTGTTGATGACATGATAGACACTGGCGGGACTGCCATAGCGTGCGTTAATATGTTAAAAAAACACAATGCTGCCAGTGTTTCAATTGCGGCCACTCATGGAATTTTTAGCGATAACGCGATTGAAAAACTTTTAAAAACAGGCGTTCGCGAAATTATAACAACAAACACGTTGTTGCAAAAAAAACATGCGAAAGTAAAAGTTGTAGACATTCGTCAAACAATACATAACTTGTTTGTATAATATGAAAAATGGCAATAATTTTGAATTTTCGCCATTTTTTGAAGAACAAGGACGCGAAATGTTTATTAATCGTGACAACGCGCCTGTTGATACAAGAAACGATTCTGACAGTGGATTTTCATCAGGATCTTTTTTGGGTGTCACATTTTCTTCAAAGCGGTACAGGTTGGCATTTATTTTGCTTTCCGTGATTTTTTTAACGCTATTGTTCCAATCGTTTAAGCTTCAAATTTTAAAAGGCGATTATTATGCGTCTCTTGCGGATAATAATAGAATCAGAACGAACATTCTGCTTGCAAAACGCGGGGAAATATATGATAGAAACGGCGTGCTTTTAGCTGGCAATGTCGCGAGCTTTGACGGAATTTTATCTCCATCAAAGCTTCCAAGTGACGAAAGCGGGCGTGATGGCGTATTACAAAAGATTTCTGATTTAACATCTGTCCCAAAAGCTGAAATTGATTCTTTAATGCTTGAGTATTCAGATTCAAGGAACGAAAATATTATTTTGACTAAAGAACTCTCTTACGAAAGCGCTCTTTTGGCCGCTATTCAGTCAGCGGAATTGCCTGGTTTTATTGTTGATAGCGGAACAAAACGGCTTTATGCGACAGATATTGCAAAAAGTTTGTCTCATGTTTTGGGTTATGTTAGCAGTATTTCGCTTGATGAATTTAATGACATGAAAACAAGCGGCTACCTTCGAACTGACACGATAGGCAAACAGGGATTGGAAAAATATTATGAAACAATTTTACGAGGAAAGTACGGCAAAAAGTCAATTGAAATAAACGCTTTTAATGAAGAAAAAACAATACTGGTTGAAGAAAAGCCGGTACACGGAGCAAATATAATATTGTCAATTGACACGGAACTCCAATCTGAAATAGAAAAGATTCTAGACAAAAGGATTGGAAAGGGCGGGCCGCAAAAACAAAGCGTTATTGCGCTAGACCCAAACACAGGCAATCTGCTAGCGCTTATTTCAAGACCGAGTTTTGATTCTAATTCTTTTACAAAAAGAATGAACGAACTGGAATACAAAATATATACAGAGGACGAAAACAAACCAATGTTTCCTCGTGCTATTTTGGGCGAGTTTCCGCCAGGGTCAACATTCAAGCCCATTGTAGCTTCTGCTGCGCTTGCAGAGGGAATAATAAACGAATGGACTTCCATATCATCAGTTGGCGGAATTGCTGTTTCAAAATGGTTTTTTCCTGATTGGAAATCCGGCGGCCACGGCCCGACCAACGTAAAAAAAGCAATATCAGAATCAGTAAACACTTTTTTTTACTATATCGGCGGGGGATACGAATCGTTTAACGGGCTTGGCGTGTCTAAAATTTCAGAATATGCAAAAAAATTCGGACTTGGTTCCTTGACCGGGATCGACCTTCCAAATGAATCAAGCGGTTTTATACCATCGGAAGAATGGAAAATGAAAGAAAAAAACGAACAATGGTATATTGGCGACACGTATCACTATGCTATTGGCCAAGGCGATATACTAGTTACTCCGCTACAAATAGCAAATGCAACTGCTGTAATTGCAAACGGCGGCACTTTGTATAAACCTCGGCTCGTTGAAAGAATAAGCGGACCTGATTACAATGAAGAAATACTTCCGATTGCAACCAACGAAAAAATCATTTCAAACAAAATTTTACAAATAATAAAAGAAGGAATGCGCCAAACAGTTGTATCTGGAAGCGCACAAATGCTAAACAGTCTTGTTAAGCCTGTCGCTGGAAAAACAGGAACAGCAGAGTGGAGCAGCGAAAAACTTCCGCATGCGTGGTTCACTAGTTTTGGTCCGTATAATGAGCCGGAAATAGTTGTAACGGTTCTTGTAGAAGAAGCAGGTGAGGGGTCGTCTGTTGCAGTTCCGATTGCTTATGATATTTATTCATGGTGGTTTGAAAACAGAAGCGAATAAAATTCTTCCCGCCAAGCGCAAAGCCGGCGGGATAAGTCACATCGTCTCAAATGCGCCTGTTTTTCTAATATGGTCATAGCCGTGCACGTGCAGTCTTTTTGTTTTCTCGCGCGATGTTCTTTTATCTAGCAGAATGCTGAATTCAGAGCGTTCATGTGTTTCAATAATATGCCCGCTTGCGTGTATGCGCACTACACTGTTTGAATGTGCAGTGGATGCTACGCATAATTGAAACTCAATGCGTTTACCGGGCTTTATTTCACCCCATTCCGGACCATTACACAGAGTACCTGTTTTCATTTTACGACGCCTCCTTTTTGCGTGTTGGCGAGTTATACAGCATTAAATATTTTTTGTCAATCGTATGTGCAGGCAACCGCTTATAAAAGCGGTAAACATAGCTAAGAAATCAATTTTTGTACAGGTGGTGTAAAAAACGCGTCCAGTACATTTTGTGATTTTTTTGGCTAGCACCAGTATTTCTGCTATACTTATTCCATATGACAGAATACATAACATTTGATCAAGAAGCCCTTTGGGCTGAAATCGCAGAGCAATGTGCAAGCGAGGGCGTTGCTACACAAGAGTCTTTTAATGAAATGGTTGACGAAATAGTAAACGAGCGGCTTGGTGTCGGTGAATTGTCTCCTGATCAAAACATTGACAGGATAATTGAATCGTTTAAGCAACGATGGCCAAGGTACCAGCAAGAATCCGGCCAGCTATGAAATTGACATTTTTGGGTTCAACTGATGAGGTGACTGGTTCAAGATATTTGCTTGAGACAGAAAAAGCTCGCATTTTGATTGACTGCGGGCTTTTTCAATCAGAAAAATGCTGTGAAGCAAATAACGCAGAGCCAATGGGTTTTGATGCCTCAAAGCTAGACGCGGTTTTTTTAACGCACGCTCACGCTGATCATAGCGGACTTTTGCCGCGGCTTGTAAAAGAAGGATATGCAGGGGCGATTTACATGACTGAGCCGACAATCGGTTTAACAAAGTTGATTCTGGATGATTCATACGAAATAATGTCAGAGCAAGCAGAAGAACAAGGCGAAGATGTCCTCTATTCTGAATCTGATCTAGAAAGCACATACAAACTGTTTCACAGCGCAAATTATCATGAACAAATTTCTGTTAAAGACGCGACTGTTATGTTTCATGACGCGGGCCATATTTTAGGTTCAGCTTTTGCAAGCGTTCGTGCAAACGGAAAGTGTATAGTATTCTCCGGCGACATCGGCAACGCGAATGTGCCTATTCTGCCTGAAACAGAACGAATTTCAGAGGCAGACGCTATTGTGTGCGAATCAACATACGGACATAGAGTGCACGAATCAGTAGAACAGCGAAACGACATTTTGCAAGCTGTTATTAAAGAATCGGTTTTTAAAAATGGAGTTTTGCTAATTCCATCGTTTTCCATTGAACGAACGCAGGAGCTTTTATATGCAATAAACCAAATTCTAAAGAATTTTAAAACAGATGTGCCGATATATTTGGACAGCCCGATGGCAATAAAGGCAACAGAACTATACAGGCACTACCAGCAATATTTGCTTTTTGATTCGCCGATTCTTCAAGAGCCGGATCGCGACTTTTTTTCTTTTCCTAATTTGCGCGAAACAATTAAAAAAGACGAATCAAAAACAATTAACGAAGCGCCAAAGCCAAAAATTATTATAGCCGGAAGCGGAATGATGAACGGCGGCAGAATTTTGCATCATCTTGTAAGATATTTACAAGATGCAAACTCAACCGTTCTAATTATCGGTTTTCAGGCAAAAGGAACGCTCGGACGCAAAATATACGAAGGCGCAAAACGCGTAAATATTCTAGGAAAAGATTTATCTGTACGCGCGCAAATCAAAGCAATTGGGGCTTTTAGCGCCCACGCGGATCAGGCAAAGCTTACAGAATGGCTGATGCCTGAATCAGGTGTTCATGCAAAACAAATATTCCTTGTGCATGGCGAACCTGATGTCAAACAAATTTTCCAAACGCACCTAAGGCACAATCTAAAAAGCGAAATATTAATTCCAAAGTTCAACCAAACTTTTACTATTTAGCGCAATTTTCGTCTATCTCTTGTTTTGTGCTTGTTAAAAACGGATCGCCTGAACACGAGATTATTGCGACGATTGTCTCATTTTTTGGCAAAATGTGAACTTTCTTATCAGCAACAAATCGTACAAATTCCAATGATCCGTTTAATAGGCGTACAAAAGTTTTTGGAGAGCTAATTAGAACAGGCCTTTCCGCGCTTTCTGGATTAGAAACAAGTACGCGTCCCGAAGGAACATAAATTTCTATCCCGTCACTGTTCATTTGCTTATATTCAACATCAGTGTTTTCATCAAGAATAAACTCAGCAGTTCCGACGAACACAAACGCTGATGAATTTTTGTATGTCTTAATTGTCTCGCCTCTGTGAATTTCTGCGTTCTGAATTAACATGCGCTCTCCGGCATTGCTGAATATAATCCCACTGCCGATAACATTACTGATTGTTCCGGTAATATTTTTTGCAATTCCGTTACCTCCGACAAAACGCAAGTCAAATCGCACACTTACAAGCAAAACAAAACACGCTGACACAAGACCGAATGCCAACAAGTTTTTAATTGTCATAAGTTTCCAACCCATCCCGGTCGGTGTTCAACATTTAGATCAAGGTAGATCTTTTTTCCCATTACCGGCTCAAGCTCGCGCCGTGTTGACTGTCCGATTTCTTTAATTCCTCTTCCTCCGGCCCCAATAATCATGCTTTTGTGCCTTAAATTGTTGGTTAAAATCGTGGCTTTAATGTACAAAACTCCATTTTCGCGTTCATTTATTTCTTCAACCTCCACATGTGTTGAGTAGGGAACTTCTTCGTGCAAGCGCAAAAAAAGTTTTTCTCTTATCAGTTCCGCAATCCACATTTCTGTCGGCAGATTCGTTATCTGGTACTTTGGATATAAAAATTCGCCTTCAGGCAAAAAGTCAAAAAGCTTGTTTTTTAATAATCCGAGATTTTTTCCATGTAGAGCAGATACCTCTATCATGTCGTCAAACAATCCTGACTCATCCTTATAAAAATCAAGATACGGCCGTTCTTTTTCATCAAGCTTGTTGAGCACCAAAATTTTAGGAACTTTTATCGGTTCAATCATGCGAAGCAGGGCGCGCTCTTCCTCGCCGATGTCTCTTGTTGGATCGGCAACATAAACAATTATCTGAATATCTTGCAATGATTGTTTTACAAAATCGGCAAGTTTTTTTGTAAGAGGATCACGCGCTTTTTTTAACAATCCAGGAGTATCAACAAAAACAATCTGTCCTCGGTCATCTGTGAGTATGCCTTGAATTGGCATTCTTGTTGTTTGAGGTTTTGGGGATGTTATTGAAAGCTTTGTCCCAATAATCGCATTTAACAGCGTTGACTTGCCGGCGTTTGATCTTCCTATCAAAACAGCAATGCCTGATTTGAGTTTATTTTCTTTTTCTGACATATTGATATGTATATTAACGGATTTTGGAATAATTACAAGTATTATGAATAAAACGGCAAACGATGAAATGCGCTTGGTTGTACTAGCTCACAACATACGATCAATGCATAATGTCGGTTCAATATTCAGAAGTTCAGAGTGTTTTGGGGTGGAAAAAATTTATCTGACCGGCTACACAGCTTGCCCGCCAAGGCGCGAAATAAACAAAGTAGCTCTTGGCGCCGAAGATATTGTCCGTTGGGAATATTCGCAAGAGATGTTGCCGCTAATTTTGGAATTAAAAAAATCCGGATATGAAATAGTAGCGCTGGAGACAACAAAGGACTCTGTTTCAATATCAGATGCTGCTTTTAGCGGACGGGTGGCGCTAATTCTTGGTAATGAAGTAAATGGAATAGAAACTGATATATTGGCATTATCTGACAAGGTTGCGCACATAGAAATGAAAGGAAAAAAATCATCGCTTAATGTGTCGGTTGCGGCCGGAATAGCAATGTATGCGCTGCTGTGTAAAAGTAATAAAAAGTGATAATATATTAATGTATGCTTTCAATTATTATCCCAGCCAAAGACGAGGGTGATACATTACCTAAACTGTTTGAACTTTTAAAATTACAGACAGTTTCACCGTATGAAATAATTATTGCTGACGCAAACTCAACCGACAGAACACGCGAGGTTGCTCTAAGCTATGGTGCAATGGTTGTTGGCGGGGGCCTTCCTGGTCCAGGCAGAAACAAAGGCGCAAAAGCTGCAAATGGGGACACGCTCTTGTTTTTTGACGCAGATGTTGAGCCGCGAGATCCTCAATTTTTAGAAAAAGCTTTAAATGAATTCAAAAACATGGGATTGGACATTGCAACATGCGATTTGGTTCCAATAACTTCGCACAATACAGACAAGTTTTTACATTTGCTGTATAATAGCTATGCAAAATTGTGCGGGTCAAAATTAGCTCATGCAGCTGGGAATTGCATATTTGTAAAAAAGGACATGCACGACAAAATCAACGGTTTTGATGAAAGCGTTATCTTTGCAGAGGATCATTCATACGCGATGAAAGCTGCAAAAATCGGAAACTTTGGAATCTTGCGAAGCGTAAAATTGCATGTATCAACAAGAAGGTTTGACAGGGATGGCCGTTTTAAAACAGCGATTAAAATGATCCTTGCTGAACTACACTTAATATTTTTAGGACCAATAAAACATAACTTATTTAATTATACTTTCGGGTACGACAAAAAATAAAATATGAAAATCATAGCGCTCATTACCGTGGCAATGCTTTCCGCGGCTCCATTATACGCATACGCCGCAAAAACAGATCTAAGCATAGAAAGCAAAGACATATTTTTTTCATCAAACTTTAGTTCGCAATTTTTAATTGCGGGCGAACAAGTCCGGCTTTATGCAAAAGTCCACAACATCGGGGATATTGACATTTCAGGATATGTTTCATTTTTCCAGGGCGACAAGCCGATCGGAGACAGCCAAGTTTTGTCTGTAAGGGCTGGTGGTGTTGACGAAGAGGTCTATGTTGATTTTATTATCCCTTCCGGATCATTCAATATAAGAGCGGAAATCAAAGGCACGGATCCGCAAGATCAAAACAGCGCAAACGATGTGGCAGTCACAACCCTGTTTACACCTGTTTTTGATGATGATAGGGATGGTGTTCAAAATGGGAGTGATAATTGCCTTAATGTAAAAAATCCCGACCAAAAAGACACGGATAATGACAAGGTCGGAGACGCTTGCGATGACGATGATGACAATGATACGCTTACCGACGAAGTAGAAAACGAAATCGGAACAAATCCAGTTCTTGCAGATACAGACAAAGATTCGGTCAACGATGCTGTTGATTTTTATCCGACTGACCCGTCTAAAACATCAGCTCCTGTTGTTATAAAACAACCTGTCAAATCGAACACAGACCAAAATAAGTCAGAAGTTCTGCTAAACAATGGACAACAGCAAAATCAGACATCAGAAATATCCGGCGAAAACGACGAGAAACCGATTCAACAGCCTGTTACGCGCTACGGAATTGAGCTTTCTCCAAATGCTATTTTTACATATGAGCAGATTGACTGGAACAGCTATCAATTCAGCGCTCTTGCTGCAAACGGCAACGGTTATAGATTTGAATGGGATTTTGGAGACGGCGTAAAATCAAATAAGCAAAAAGTAGAACATGAATTCAATGGTTTTGGCGACTATACGATTAAATTGTCAGTCCGCGACCCAGATGGCAACACAGCAGACGATCAAACATCAATAAATATTTCTTTTTTCCACATCTCAAATCCTTATGTAAAAGCGCTGATAGGAATACTTTCTTTGCTTGTCGTTCTTTCGTTTTTGTTGTTGTTATCAACCGCCAAGCGTAAAAAAGACGAAAACAAACCAGCGCAAAAACAAATATTACCGTCATTAAAACAAACAGAATCAAAAACTCCGGCATTTTCTCTTTCGGCAAAAACAACGCTAGCAACAAAAGTCCCTGCGCAAAAAAAGAAAACGCCGCCTTCAACGCCGGCAAAAAAATAAACACACTGCAAGCGTTGCAAAAAACAGCGTATGATTATTAAGTTGCTAAATTCAAAATCAAGCACAATAACAGGCGCTGCTGCGGTTGTCGGTTTCTTTTCTTTAATAAGCCGTCTTGTGGGCCTTCTTAGAGATAGATTTATTGCAGGCCAGTTCGGCGCAGGCGATGTGCTTGATATTTATTTTTCCGCTTTCAAAATTCCTGACGCGATTTTCAATCTGCTTATTATAGGATCGCTTTCTGCAAGCTTTATTCCGCTTTTTACTAAGTACTACTCTACAAAGCAATCAGATGCATGGATTTTGGCGAACAACATCTTGAATTTTATTCTTCTGCCGCTAATCGCACTGTGCTTTATTGGAATTCTTTTTGCTAATCCGCTTGCAGAACTTGTAGCGCCTGGTTTTGACTCGCAAAAACAAGACGGCGTCGCATTGTTTATGCGGATAATGTTCGTATCAAATTTTCTAATGGGCATCTCGTCTGTTTTTGGAGGCATTCTGCAAAGCGCTAAAATGTTTTTACTATATTCATTTGCGCCTATCTTTTACAACGCAGGAATAATAATCGGCGCGTTATTTTTTACAGAAATATTCGGTCCTGTCGGATTGGCCTTTGGGGTGGTTTTAGGAGCTCTGTTGCATTTGATCGTGCAAATTGCCGGCTCTTATCATCTTGGGTATAGCTACATACCTGTTTTAAACGCTAAAAGCAAAGAGGTGCGTGCAATTCTGGCTCTTACAGGCCCTCGCGTACTCGGGCTTGCTATAACGCATTTGAATTTTTTTATAATGACGATAATCGCATCAACTCTTTCCTCTGGCAATGTTACGATTTTGCAATTCGCTTTTAATATTAACGCTCTGCCAATTGGTGTTTTTGCGATTGCATACGCGATTGCGGCTTTTCCAACGCTGTCAGAACATGCATCCAACAACGACAAAAATGCTTTCACGGCTTCGTTTTCCTCATCCGTCAGAAACATGCTTTTCTTTTTAATTCCGTGCACAGTTTTGTTTTTACTCTTGCGCATTCAGATTGTACGCGTAGTTGTCGGAGCCGGCGCTTTTGACTGGCCGGAAACAGTCGCAACAGCAGAGGCGCTTGCGTTTTTTGCTTTAAGCTTTTTCGCTCAAGGCCTTGTTTATTTACTTGTGCGCGCCTTTTTGTCGCTAAACGACACAATTTCGCCGCTTGTAATAGGAATTGCAAGTTTGGTGGTTAATATATTCGCTTCGCTTCATTTATCAAAAACACTCGGCGTGGCCGGGCTTGCTGCCGGATTTACAATCAGCTCATTAGTTCAGTTCACACTGTTGTGGGTTGTACTGCGAAACAAAATCGGAACCCTTGGCGAATATGGCATTCTTCGTTCAGCATATATTATGACAACAGCCGGCATATTTCAGGCAATAGTTACGCAGCTGATGAAGCCGGCAAGCACTGCCATTTTTGAACTAGATACATTTTTTGCTGTTTTTGCCCAAGGTCTTATATCGGGAGCGGCGGGTTTACTTGCTTACTTTGGAATATCAAAGCTTCTAAAAAGCAGGGAATTGTCTGATTTTATATCGGTCATCAAAAAACGCTTTTTCAAAAAATACAAAATTGCAGAAAGCGCAGAAGAAGCTACTGGAATATAATTCTTGCAACAATCGGCCCAAATTGTTAAACTGTTTTCGCGACTGACTTATTAGCTAAACTATGAATTCATACGAACTTCGCGAAAAATTTTTAGAATTTTTCAAATCAAAAGGTCATGCGATTATTCCGTCCGCATCTGTCATACCGGAAAACGACCCTTCTGTTTTGTTTACAACAGCAGGTATGCATCCGCTCGTGCCATATCTTTTAGGCGAAAAGCACCCGCAGGGCGTCCGTCTCGCTGATTATCAAAAGTGCGTTAGAACAGGGGACATAGACGAAGTTGGCGACAACACTCACCTTACTTTTTTTGAAATGCTAGGCAACTGGTCGTTGGGTGATTATTTTAAAAAAGAATCCATAGAATGGAGTTTTGAATTTTTAACATCAAAAGATTGGCTTAATGTTCCAATTGAAAATCTTGCGATAACGGTTTTTTCTGGCGACAGCGATGTGTCGCGTGATGATGAATCAGCTGGTATTTGGCTTTCATTGGGAATTCCAAAACAAAGAATCGCGTATCTTGGAAAAAACGATAATTGGTGGCCCGCTGGCGGAAAGCACACAGGACCGCAAGGACCTGATACGGAAATTTTCTATTGGACAGGTAACGGACCCGCGCCTGAAAAATTTGATCCTGAAAACAAGAACTGGGTTGAAATATGGAACAATGTGTTTATGGAATTTGAAAAAAAGGACGATGGTTCATTAGTTCAGCTTTCTCAAAAAAATGTTGACACAGGCATGGGGCTTGAACGCGCGACAGCGGTTCTGCAAGGCAAAAAAAGCGTGTACGAAACAGATCTGTTTGATAATATTATTTTGTCCATTGGTTCATTATCCGGAAAAAAATACGGCGCTGACGAAGCGAATGACAAGTCAATCAGAATAATCGCGGATCATATAAGAGCGGCAGTATTTATTCTGGGCGATAGATTCGGAGTTACGCCTTCGAATGTAGATCAGGGTTATGTTCTTAGGCGCTTGATAAGGCGTGCTGTTAGGCACTGCAGGAATATTGGAATAAACCAAAACTGTACTGTCCCAATTGCGCAAACCGTCATAGACGGCTATTGCAAGCACTATCCGGAGTTAAAAGAAAGAGAGCGGCTGATTAGCAACGAGCTTGCAAAAGAAGAGGTAAAATTCAGACAAACACTTGAGCATGGATTAAAAGAATTTGAAAAAATTATTTTAAAAACCAGTTCAATAAACGGCGAGAACGCTTTTTTGCTTTATTCAACTTATGGTTTTCCGCTTGAATTAACAGAAGAGCTTGCAAAAGAAAGGGGAATGGTAATTGATAAAGACGCATTTTCAAATGAATTCAAAAAGCATCAAGAGCTGTCTCGCGCCGGCTCAAGCGAAAAATTCGCAGGAGGACTTGCGGACCACTCAAAAGAGACAGCTCTGCTACACAGTGCAACGCATCTTCTGCATTCAGCTCTACGCGCTGTTTTGGGCGATCATGTTGAACAAAAGGGCTCCAACATAACAAGCGAGCGATTAAGATTTGATTTTTCGCATAATGAAAAAATGTCCAAAGAACAAATAGAGCGAGTTGAAAAAATAGTTAATGATTTCATAAAAAAAGATTTGCCGGTAAAATTTGAGATACTGACGGTTGATGAAGCGAAAAAACAAGGAGCCATCGGCTTGTTTGAAGACAAGTACTCCCAAATTGGAGGCGGCGTAAAAGTTTATTTTATAGGCAATGACGCACTTGGATATGCAAGCAAAGAAATCTGTGGCGGACCTCATGCGCAAAACCTAGGCGAACTTGGTGAATTTCGCATTATAAAAGAAGAAGCTTCAAGTGCGGGAGTGCGCAGAATAAAAGCAGTGTTGAAAAACTCAAAAATTAGCTAAAATAAGCCAACTTGACAATGAAGCAGATACATTGTATCATTTTGCGGTTCCTAATATCCACAGAACCCTTGCACTTTTTTGGCTTATTTGATAGAATTTTCGCACATTATGTCAGCCAAAAGCGATAAGGATTTTTTTGAACTAGAAGGAATAGTAGAAGAATTGCTCCCGGGTGCGCAATTCAGGATAAAAATTCCGAACGGACAGTTTGTTATTGGTTATCTTTCCGGAAAAATGCGAATGAACCATATAAAAGTCCTGCCTGGGGATAAAGTCAAAATGGAAGTCAGCCCGTACGATCTCACAAAAGGCAGAATAACATTTAGAATGTAAAACTATGAAAGTCAGGGCTTCTGTTAAAAAAATCTGCCGCGACTGCAAAACAACCCGCAGAAAAGGACGGGTTGTTGTGATTTGCAAAAATCCTAAACACAAGCAAAGACAAAAATAATTATGGCAAGAATCGCAGGTATAAACATTCCGCAAAATAAAAGAGTCGTGATAGCTCTTACTTCTATTTATGGTGTTGGCTTATCGCGATCAAAAAAAGTTCTTGCAGAATGCGCAGTTGATATAAATACAAAGGTTAAAGACCTTTCAGAAGCGCAAGTAAACTTAATCCGAGAAAAAATTGAAAAGCAGTTTAAGCTGGAAGGCGAACTTCAAAGAGAAGTGCAAAGCAACATTAGACGCCTTAAAGAAATAGGGAGCTATAGGGGCGAAAGGCACAAAAAGAGCCTTCCTGTGCGCGGACAACGAACCAAAACAAATTCTCGTACACGAAGAGGTAATGTTCGCAAAACAATGACAAGCGGACGCAGAATCCTGACAAAGACATAATATATGGCAACAGAAGAAAACAAACCATCAAAAGTCATAAAAAAGAAAAAGAAGGCATTAAGGCAGGTTCCGCATGGCCGTGCTTATGTTCAGGCAACCTTCAACAACACAATGATCACATTCACTGACCTTAACGGAAATGTTCTAACATGGTCAAGCGCCGGCCACTGCGGTTTCAAGGGCCCAAAAAAAGCCACTCCGTTTGCTGCAAGCATCATAGTCCAAAAAGCAGTTGAACAAGCGGAAAAATACGGGATAAAAGATGTGAACGTATTTTTAAAAGGAATCGGCGCTGGCAAAGATTCTGCAGTAAGAGCTTTGAATACGTATGGGATTAACGTGCTTTCTATAACAGACCAAACTCCAGTACCGCACAATGGATGCCGCGCGCCTAAACCAAGAAGAATATAAAAAGAATTATGGGAAGAGTAAGACAAGCAACATGTAAGATGTGCAGAAGAGAAGGCGCCTCTTTGTGCGGACGCGAAAAGTGCGCGTTCAAACGAAGAGGAACAGTTCCTGGAGTCCACGGCGCCAAAAAAACAAGGCGGCCGTCGATTTTCGGTTCACAGCTTCGTGAAAAACAAAAAGCAAAAAGATTATATAATATTCTTGAAAGGCAGTTCAGAGGTTACTTTGAAAAAGCTGTCAAAAAACAAGGCGACACCGGCAAATTAATAATTCAAATGCTTGAAACAAGATTTGATAATACGATTTATAGATTAGGATTCGCAAAAACGCGAAGACAGGCAAGGCAGTTTGTTTCGCATTCAATGTTTGATATCAATGGGAAAAAGGTAAATATTCCGTCTTATCAGGTTAAAGTAGGTGACACCATAACTCTAAGAGAGGTCAAAAAGAACAAAAAAGCATTTGAAAACATTTCTGAACAGCTTCAAAAAACCGAAACGCCGAGCTGGCTTTTGATTGATCCTGCTAGCGTAACCGGCAAAGTCCTATCATTACCCGAAGGCGAAAATTTAAAAACAATTTTTGACCCAAAACTAATCGTTGAGTTTTACTCACGATAAAAATATTTTATGGAAAAAATACTTCTTCCAAATCGTCTTACGGTTTCTGACGGCTCTAATCCAAACGAAAAGATCATAATAATAGAGCCATTTTATTATGGTTATGGAACAACAGTGGGCAACTCCTTACGCAGAGTATTATTGTCATCGCTTGCTGGAGCTGCTATTACTGCTGTAAAAATAAACGGGGTTTCACATGAATTTGCAACATTAGACGGCGTAAAAGAAGACGCGCTTGAAATTATTTTAAATCTAAAAGGAGTAAGATTAATTTCGCATTCAGACAGCCCTGTAAAACTATCTCTTAAAACATCAGGCGAAAAAGTCGTAACAGCAGCGGATTTTGAAAAATCTTCTGATATAGAAATCGTAACCCAGCAGCACAAAATTGCGACTCTAACAAGTCCTAAGGCAAAATTTGAACTAGAAGTAACAATCGAAAAGGGCAGGGGCTACTCGCCAACAGAAGAGCGTGAGACGCCGTCAGATATTGGAACAATTGCAATTGACGCGATTTTTTCACCTATTAGAAATGTAGGATACAAAATAGAGAACACGCGCGTTGGAGACATAACAAACTACGACAAACTGATACTCACAATTGAATCAGATGGAACAGTTAAGCCAGAGACAGCAGTTAAAGAGTCGGTTAACATTCTTTTAGAACAGTTTAATTTTATTTTGGAAAATATTGAAGGTTCTCCTTCAACTAATTCTGAACCAGAAGCTGAACAAAAAACCGAATAGTTATGAGACACAGAAACACAAAACGAAAACTCGGTCGAAAAACAGGTCCGCGCGTATCAATGCTGCGCAACCTTGTTGAGAGTGTTATATTATACGAATCTATTCAAACAACCAAAGCAAAAGCCAAAGAGGCAAGAAAAATTGTTGAAAAACTCATCACGATCGGAAAAAAGGGCGATCTTGCCAGCAGAAGGCAACTGATGAAATATCTATACACTGATCTGTCTGTTAAAAAAATACTTGAAGTGCTTGCGCCAAAATACAAAAACAGAAAAGGCGGCTACACAAGAGTAACATTGCTTGGAACAAGAAAGGGAGATGGCGCGGAAATCGTTAAATTGGAGCTTGTATAAATATATGGAATTAAAACGCGAAAAGCACATTATTGACGCAGAGGGCCAGGCAGTTGGAAGATTGGCAACAAAAATTGCTACTTTTTTAATCGGCAAACACAAGCCGTCATTTGTTCCGAACATTGACGCTGGTGATTTTGTAACAGTTAAAAATGCTGATAAGTTAAAATTTACAGGCAAAAAGCTCGAACAAAAAGTTTTTAGGCACCACACAATGAGGCCAGGCGGACTTAAGGAGGTAAAAGTCGTTGATGTTTTCAAAAAAAATCCAGGAGAGGTGGTTAAACACGCTGTTTATGGCATGCTTCCAAAAAACAAGCACAGAGTTAATAGGATTAAGCGCCTAGTAATTGAATAACTTTATGAGCGAAACGAAATACAAACAGGGAATAGGCAGACGAAAAGAAGCAACAGCTGTTGTTCGGCTTGTTAAAGGCAAAGGGAACATAATTATTAACAAGCGGGAATATAAAGAATACTTCACAAGAACCGACCTGCAAACAATTGTAACATCGCCTTTTGATGCAATCGGAGAAAAAGACGCCTATGATGTAGAAGCGCTGGTAAAAGGCGGCGGAATCGTAGGCCAAGCAGAAAGCGTTCGGCTCGGAATTTCAAGAGCATTGCTTATTTCAAACCCAGATCTTCGCCCTTCTCTTAAAAAACTCGGCTATCTAAAAAGAGACGCTCGCAAGAGAGAAAGAAAAAAGCCGGGGCGCAGAACAGCCAGAAAAAAGGAACAGTGGTCAAAACGATAAAAATCAACATCCTTCCAAAAGAAGGATGTTTGGTTTAATGCTTCCATTTTAGCTCATTTTGACGTACAATTGCCCTACATATGCACCAAAGCATTGCTAAAAATACAGCATACCTCACAATTTCTTACACAGGCCAAAAAATCCTTGCTTTTGTTTATTTCATGTTCATAGCAAGAATTCTAAATGTTGACGGAGTTGGCGCTTATTTTTTATCACTATCAATACCGACAGTTTTTTCTGTTTTTGCTGATTTTGGACTTCAGCCGGTAATTGTACGTGAAATTGCCAGAGAACGGTTTGATGTACCTAAATTAATCAGATCATCAATCGGCTTAAAATTGTTTTTTATATTAGCGTCAGGGATAGCTAGCATAGGAACATCACTGGCTCTTGGCTATGATAAGCAAATTATTAATCTTGTATCGCTAGCAACAATCGTAATGGCCCTTGATTCAATACACCTGACGATTTACGGCGTCTTGCGAGGACAGCAACTTTTAAAGTACGAATCAGCAGGAATTTTTATCGGCATGATCCTGACAGTTGTTTTTGGTTCCATTTCATTGATTGTAAACCCGTCAATAAGCATGCTTATGATTGCGCTTATGATTGGCAGTTTATGGAATGTGGTCTGGTCAATCATTTGCGCCAAAAAAATAATAAGTCTTTCGTTTTTCATTCCGCGTTTTGATGTCAGTATTGCAAAAAAACTTTTAAAAACAGCCCTGCCGTTCGCGCTCGCAGGCGCTTTTGTGAAAGGTTATTCGTACATTGACACAATTTTAATTTCTCTAATTTTAGGAGGATCATCCGTCGGTATATATGCTATTCCATACAAAATAACTTATGCTTTTCAATTTATTCCAATGGCCTTTATTGCAGCACTATACCCTGGCATGAGCGCTCTGGTAGAACAATCGTCAGACAAGCTAAAAGAGGTTTTCAGCGACTCAATGTGGTACATGGCAGTTCTTGCCTTTCCAATATCATTCGGAATTTGGGCAATAGCGCCGGAAATTGTAACAATGCTCGCAGGCCCGAATTTTTACGAATCAGTAGCTCCGCTTAAAATATTGATATTCGCGACTATATTTTTATTTCTTGATTTTCCGATCGGTTCAATCCTTAATGCGGCAGACAAGCAGGGAACAAAAACCGCTATTATGGGTTTTACAATGTTAATAAATGTAGCAGCTAACGCGCTATTAATACCAAAGCTCAATGTTATCGGGGCGTGTGTGTCAGCTATAATCAGTTTTATTGTTCTGTTTGTTCTTGGAATGCACTTTGCAAGACGCACAACGAATTATTCATTCATGGATTTATTGCGGATGATTATCCCAGTCGCATTTTCATCAGCAATAATGGCAGGTGTTGTCTTGCTGTTAAAGCAATATATGAACATTGCTGTCGTGATACTAATTGGCTCTGTCTTGTACATTATATTTCTTAAAATATCAGGATCGCTTCAGGCAAAGCATATTAAGCATATTTCTGATGTAATAAGGCGATACTCAAATAAAAATCGTTATGAAGAAGACATTAATTCTAACAATTGATTTTCCTCCAATGTTTGGCGGAGTTGCAAGATATCTTTGCGAGCTTTCTCTTTCGCTTCATGATTCTGTCTCTGTTCTTGCGCAAAATATGAAAGGCGCAAAAGAGTTTGATCTAAATTCAAACATAAATACAGAAAGAGTTAATCTGTTCTGGCCGTTTTGGCCTCACTGGACAAAAATTATTTTCATAATTTTCAAAAAAAGAAAAGAATTTGACCAGCTCATAATAAGCCATGTTTTGCCGCTCGGGCTTCCTGCATTGTTTGCAAAAGTATTCTTAAAAAAGCAGTATATTTTGATAATGCACGGCCTTGATTACAACCTTGCAGGCAAAAATGCATGGAAAATATTTTTAAGATCAATTATTTTGGAAAACGCAAAACTTGTTATTTGCAATTCAAACGCGCTATGCGTTCGAGCATCAGCGGAGAATCCCGGAATCAATTCAACTGTTCTTTATCCAAGCCCCTCGCAAAAACACATGGCGCTTGCAGAAAAATATCAAAAAACAGATTTATCGCCGCATAATCCAATAAGATTATTAACTGTCGCTCGCCTTGTTCCGCGAAAGGGGCATGAACTTGTTCTAAGAGCAATTTCACAGCTTATAAGCGAAGGAACCGATGCATTTTACACGATTGTCGGCGACGGGCCGGAATATGGCAAATTATTCGATCTAGCGCGAGAATTGAATCTTGAACAAAAAGTAAAATTCGAAAGAAACGCCAGCGACGAAGCTGTAAGGGAAATTTACAAAAAATCAGACCTGTTTGTAATGCCGACTCTTACAATCGGCGCTGATGTGGAAGGATTCGGCATTGTATACATAGAGGCAGCGTCTTATGGTCTGCCTTCAATCGCAACTGATATGCCCGGCGTAAACGAATCTGTTATTAACAACGAAACAGGATTGCTTATTGAGGAAGGGGATATAAGTGCGCTGTCTGAAGCAATAAAAAAACTCGCAACAAATAACAATCTGTTTCTTGAGCTTTCGAAAAACGCAAAAAAACGGGCTTTTAATGAATTTCAATGGCATATTCAAGCGCCAAAAATATACAAATATCTATGAACCAGCTGATTTCGGTTATTATTCCAACTCACAACCGCTCAAATACAATATCTGCAACTTTAGATTCTTTGTTTTCTCAATCGTATAATAACATTGAAATTATTGTTGTTGACGACGGATCAACAGACCAAACCGAGAATGTGCTTTCAAAATATGAAAGCAGAATAAAAATAGTAAAACAAAAAAATGCAGGATCAAATGCAGCAAGAAACCGCGGGTTTAAAGATTCTACAGGTGAATATATACTATTTTCTGACGATGATATTTGTTGGGAAAGCAATGCGATCGAAACTATGCTAAATGCGCTAATGTATGACAATGGCGCGTCATTTGCATATTGCAGGTTCAAACTCGGCTGGAAAAAATTTAAATTACGGGAATTCAATTCGGGCACGCTTAAAAAAATAAACTACATACACACATCTTCTTTAATGCGCAGAGCTGATTTTCCGGGTTTTGACGAGTCGTTACAGCGTTTTCAGGATTGGGACTTATGGCTTACACTGTTAGAAAATGGCAAACGGGGCGTGTTTGTAAAAAAGGTTTTATTTAAAATAAGAACCGACAACCCGATTACAAAATCAACATGGCTCCCTTCCTATGCATATAGACTGCCGTGGAAAATTATAAACTGGAAGCCAAAATCCATCGCTTCGTACGAAAAAGCAAAAGCAATCGTGCAAAAAAAACACGGAATAATGTAAAATATGGACATATCAATTGTAATTGTTAACTACAAAGTCGCTGATCTGCTTTTAAGATGCTTAAAATCAATTTATGAGCATGTTCATGGAGTAAATTTTGAAATATTTGTAATTGATAATGCATCAGAAGACGGACTGATAGATCGGATAAGAAACAATTTTCCGGGCGTAATAACAATACAGAACAGAGAAAATTTAGGTTTTGCAGGGGCCTGCAATCAGGGCATAAAGCTTGCAAAAGGCGAGTTTGTACTCCTGTTAAATCCTGACACAATGCTTATAGACGATTCTGTTAGCAAGATAGTGCAAAGAATGCGTACAGAGCCAAATACAGCCATTGGAGGCATACATTTGCTTAATCCTGACCTTACGGATCAAGAAGGCGCTGTTCGCAGTTTTCCAAGAATAATTGACCAGCTGCAAATTTTGTTAAAAATACCGCATATAATAGAAACGCGTACCGTACGCAAATATCTTATGCGTGATTTTGACATGACTCACGACGCAAATGTTGACCAAGTCATGGGCGCATTTTTTTGCATACGCAGATCAGTTCTTGACTTAATCGGCCTTCTGGACGACGAAATTTTCTATTGGTTTGAGGAAGTTGATTTATGCAAGCGCGCTGTTGATGCTGGTTTTGATGTAAAATATTTTTCGTATATCAGAGCAATCCACGAAAAAGGCCATTCATTCAGACAAGTCGCAACTTTGCAAAAGCAAACAATATTGCGCAAAAGCTTGCGGCACTATGCAAAAAAACATTTCAGCTTACAGGCGCGACTCATTTTGCTTATATTGGAGCCTGTATTCTTTGTTCTGGCGCTTGTTGCGCATATCATAAAACCAAAATAAACTATGCGCGAGCAATTTTTCTCAAAAACATTTTGGATTACATTATCGCTTCTTGCGGCATGGTTTGCAATAGCGGTTCTGTCTTTTTTTACAAACACTGCAACAATAGCAACATCAGCGCTGGCAATAGCAACATTTATTATTTCTTTGCGCAAAACAGAATATGGAATTTATATTGCTTTTGCGGAATTATTTACCGGCTCGCACGGGCATGTGCTTCCTTACGCTCGCATGGCAATCTTTGCCGCAATAATGCTAGCGTGGCTTATAAAAATTATTTTCAAAAAAACGCGAATTCCTCAAAATCTGAATCTATACATGCCCTTTTTTCTTCTCGCAACAGCTGTTGCGCTTGGGTTTGCGATTGGGCTTTTGCGCAATAACGCAAAGGACGCTTTTGACGATGCGAACGGATTCTTTTACTTAGTTTATCTGCTCCCGATTATATCTGTAAAATGGGACGCTATCAAACAACACAATCTTTTGCAAATACTTGCGGCAAGCGCAGTCTGGATTTCTATTTTAACCCTGATTTTAATTTACATCTTCAGCCACATGAGCGAACCAATAATGCGATCAGCTTATACTTTCGCAAGAGACACGAGGATAGGCGAATTCACGCATATTGGAGCTGGCGTTTACAGAATTTTTATTCAGTCGCAGTTCACATCAATCGCTTTTCTGTTCATAATCACTTTGTTTTTTCTTTATAACAGTAAAATTACAGACAAAGCAAAAGAATATCTTGCGCCTTTTTCTCTTATTATTTCTTCGTTAATAGCAAGCATGTCAAGAAGCTTTGCAATCGGACTTTCTGCTGGAATAATCGCGTTTTTCGCTTTCTGCTGGCAACAGGGAAGTGTGTTTGGCGAAAATTTTACAAAAAAAATAAGCATAATTTTCTTATCGCTTGTTGCCTCATTTTTATTGCTTTTTGCCGCTGTATCAGTGCCGGTTCCGCCAGGGACAGGTTCTTTCGGCTTAATTAGAGCGCTCTCAACAAGAACTGACTCTGGTGATCTGGCTATTTCAAGCAGATGGAAATTATTACCAAGAATGAATGATGCAATATTTGAAAATCCGATTTTTGGAAGCGGGTTTGGAACAATAGTCGCATTCCCGACAGATGACCCAAGAATACTGTCAATTTCGCCTGATGGAATGTGGAGAACATACAGATTTGAATGGGGGTGGCATGACCTATGGCTTAAAATGGGAATATTCGGCCCTATTGCAATGCTTTATTTAATTTTCTTTATCTGCAAAACAGCATTAATCAACAAAAAATCAGAAAGAGCGTGGCTTTACAGCGCGATATTGTGCTACTCATGCGCGCTTTTAGCAATTCACATATTCAGCCCATACTTAAATCACCCGATCGGGCTTGGATTCCTCCTCTTTGCAGTTCCGTTTTTAACATTCAAAGAAAAAAATAATATACACGGCTCAAAAGTTGAAATCTTAAAAATGCCGATCAAGCAAATTAGTTTTGACGCTCCGGCTCAATTTTCACAACAAACAAAAACTCAATAAAAAACCGCTTTGTCTATATCAGCATAGCCATTAATAAACAAAGAAGCGTCAACCGGCTTTTTACCGCTAATTTGAATTTTTACAATAGAAACAGCTCGGTCTTTGCAGCAGACAATTAGTTTGTTATTTATAACAGAAGCGGTTCCTATTATTCTATCACCGCATATACAATCATCATCAATAGAAACTTCACGCATCTGAACGCGAATTTCCGTTCCGTTTCTGTTCCAAATTGTCCATGATCCGGGCCATGGTTCGTATGCGCGTATTTTTCTTTCTATTATTTCTGCGCTTTCATCCCAGTTTATGCGTCCATCATCGCGGCTAAGCTCTTTGCAAAAAGTAGCTTTGTTGTCATCTTGCGCTTGTGCGATAATTTTACCGGCAGCATAATCCGAAATTGAATCAACAAGAAGTTTCGGGCCGATTGATTTAATTTTTTCTTCAAGGGACGCTGATGTTTCGCTTTGATCTATCATCAACCGTACCTGATTAAGCAGGGGGCCGTGGTCCATTTTCTTGTCCAATAGCATTATGGAAACCCCGGTTTCTTTTTCACCATTTGCTATTGCACTCATAATAGGAGAAGGTCCGCGGTACTTTGGCAAAAGCGACGGGTGCATGTTCACTGTACCGAATTTTGGAATTGACAATATTGAATCTGGAAGAATTTTTCCAAATGCGACAACACAAAAAATATCAGCTGAAATACCTTCCAGATCTTTAAGATCGTGAAACACTGGAAACCCAAGCTCAAGAGCTCTTTTTTTTACAGGCGTTTGAGCAATCTTGCTGCCGCGGCCTGCTGGTTTGTCAGACATTGTAACCGCGGCAAGCAGGTCAAATCCAGGCGACTTCGCAATCTCATCTAAAAATGGCACGGCCAAAGACGGCGAGCCAAAAAACACTGTTTTGATTTTTTCTGTCATAGATTTATAAGCGCTGATGCCTTGTGAACTTTTCAACTTTGTCTATGAATAGTATGCCATCAAGATGATCAATTTCGTGCTGGATTATGACCGCATCAAGGCCCGAAAAAGTTTTTTTGATTTTGTTCCAGTTTTGATCCAGTGCTGAAAGTTTAATGCTCTTTGAACGCTTAACAAAACCAAAAACATTAGGAACAGACAAGCACCCCTCGTCTACTTTTATTTTTCGCATTGATCGCGAAATAATCCGCGGATTAATGAATGCCTGAATGCAGCCGCTAAGTTCAGCAATAATAACCCTTTTTGACACCCCGACTTGCGGAGCTGCAAGACCAATTCCATCTGCTTTTTCCATTGTTTCTTGCATGTCAAAAATAAGCTCATTAAGCTCTTTTGCGCCAATCTCGCTATCTTTAACATTAGCGGATTTTTGCCTTAAAATACTGCTTTCTAGTGTAAAAATTGACCTTATTGTCATATAACTGGATTGACTTCTATAATAACCGAATCCGGAGCTTGGCGCAAGACAGCGCATATTTCGCTGGATTTTGCCAAATCAATAAAAAACTGAAAACCGTTTTTGCATGGAATAAGATCAACACCCATCTCTCTCAAAGTTTTTTCGCACTCGCTAACAGCGCTCATGTCTTTGCTTTTAGAAGCAGAAGAAATTTTTATCTCATCAGAAAAAGGCGGAAGCATGAACCGCTTGCGTTCTTGCAGTTCATCTGCGAGAAGCTCAAGAGGGGTGTGGAGCGCTTTTTGAACCATGCCTGTCATCCATGTTTGCAAAATAACTTTTGCGCCAAGCGTCTCGCCAATACCAGCGTATTCGCGGATTCGCAAAATAGTCCTCTGGCCTGATCTGTAATCAACATCAGAAAAGCCAAGATCAGCGCATAAATCCGCAACAAGCCCGACTGATTCCGTAAATACTGAAAGATAATTTTCAAAATAATACTGAGTTGCAAGCGTTATTCTGGCTTTTCCGGGCGCTTTGCCTTTTTCAACTATTTCAACTGAATAGTCAGGGAATAAATCTTTCAATTTCGCTAAAACTTTTTTATTCCTGACGCCGAAATTCGCCAAATCAGCGCTGTTACAAACAGAACAAACCGATGAGTTTGCCCGTTCCTTTTTGCAGTTTGGGCAAATAACCGTTTGTTCAAGCGCGACAACGGGCATTTTACAAAACACACACTGTTCAATAGCTCCGCAATCCTTGCACTTAATTCTATTGGCAACGCCTTTTAAATTGTAAAAAAGAACGACATTTTTGTTTGCATCAAGAACATTCCTGCACTCGTCTAAAAGCGCAGAGGACAAAAACGGAAATTTGTTTTGTCTTGCTTCTGTATTCAAATCAATTATTTTTGCTGTTGATTTTGTATAATATTCACAGACGCGATCAAGCCCAACAAGGTCGCCTGAAGACGGGGACGCGTCAGTAAAGACCAAAAGTGCGTTAGCTTTTTTCGCAAGCGACTTTGCGCAATTTCGCGCGTCATATCGCGGGTTTCGGTCGCGCTGTGCGTGCTCTTGCGAGCTGGAACGCATAACAAAAACAGCATCAAGTTTTGGCGGCAAATAAAAACAGCCTATGCGCGTTGAAACAAGACAATTAATTTTTCCGCTTCGCCAACTGTGTATAACGCTGCATCTTGCATTTTTGGGCATACTGCCGTCTAATTTTTTATGGAGCAATCCTTTTGAAGAAAATACTTTTGAAACCACTTCAAGATCATGAAAATGCGGAACGAGGATAAGGGTATTTGCGTCTTTATCAGCTTTTTCCATCCAGTCGCAAACAAGCGACGCTGAACCTGACAAATCGTCAACAAAAGCAAATACTGATCCTGATTTGCCCAAAACCGCAGAATCCAATTTTTTTATGTTTAAATTTTGAGCTTGCAAAACTTCTTGTTTATTGCAAAAGTCGCTATTGTTGTACAGATTTGAAAAAGACAAATGCAACACTGAAGAAACAGACTGAAAAAGATTGCTGGCAATCTCCTCGCAAAGTTCCAGCTCTTGTTCTTTTATATAATCGCGTATTACAGACGAAATATCTGAAAGCTTGACAATGTTAGATTCATTTTTAACACGGGCAACAACTCCGTATATATTTCTTCCATGGAAACGCACTAAAACAAGATCATTGCGCTTGACTTGCATTCCAGCAGGAACCTTATAATCAAAATACGAAAACCGCCGAGGCAGGCGAATAATCGGGTAAATCTCGGCGATTGAATTTTGAGCAATATTGCTATTTATATTTTCATTCATGACAGTTCAAAATTTGCGACAATATAACCGACGCCAAACGGATATTCGTACGAAAGTATTTTTGGCGTAACCGAAACACCATCAAGCGCTCCGAACAAAATCGCGAGCGATTCGTAAGAGCACTGTTTTGCCTTTTCTCTCATTCTCTTGTTCAGATTAAGAAGCCCGGCCGCATTTGTTTCTTTTATGCATTCTATAATTGTAGCGTCATACTTTGCACCCATTGCGTTAAATCCTGCAGGGGACTCGCTTGTCAAGGTATGCGCATTGTCGCCGGATGCGATTATGGCAATTCGTTTGCTGGTTGCAAATATTTGATTTTTGAGCGCTTGTCCAAAATGAAAATGATCTTTTGCCGATAGGCGGGAAGACGAAACAGGCACAATTCTTAATTGCTCAATTCTTTGTGCAAGCAAAAGCATTGGAACAGATGCGCCATAATCAAGCTTGTCAAAAGAATCAAGCGTGATTGGAATCTTTTCGCTGCGAATAGCGCGTTGCGTTCGATCAATAAACGCAATATCAGGAAAAAATTGATTTTTGGTATTCAAATCCCCGAATTGCGACAGATCAACAGAGTACGAATCATGAAAATTGATGGAAAAAGCGCTCTCATGCACCGGTGCATGTGATGATAAAATAATTATTGTTTCCGGCTTTGATGCAACAAGTTCATCGCTTAGTTCTGCTAGGGCATCTATTGTTGCTTGAGCTTTTGCTGTTTTGTCTGATCCAACGCTTGAAAGCAAGAGCGGGGAATGCGGAACAAATGAAGCGAATACGAGCATAATATTCAATTAAATTTATTGTTTGCTAGTTGTTGAAACAGAAACAGTTTCTGTGTCTGATCCGGATAGCACAAATCCTGCTTGATTTATTATATCGCCTGTTTCATGCGCTAAAATTGTTTTTGGGTCAACAGAAACAACATTTTCCCAACGCAAGCCATACGATTCAAAAGCACTGCCGGAAACAACTGGTCTTAATTTACCGTCTGAAACAATATAAACAGAAGGCGAGCTAGAGGACTTAACAAGCAAGCCGTCTCTTAGTTTAACAATATCGCCTCGCGCATATTGTTCCAGTTCAGCAGGCGATTTTTTAACAATGCTTCTTGCGTCAAAATTAAGATCGAGAATATCGCGTGTAGTTATCGGGTGCTTGACGCCGTCTCTTACAAACCATACTCCGCCCGTTGAAGAGTCCTGAATTAGCGATCCAACAGGGGATTGAGACAAAGATGTTATTGGATCCCCGGCAACATAGCCGTCCAAATCTCCGAGATTAACTTCAAGCACTTCGTCCATAGAAAAACCAATTGATCTGAATGCCTCCATGTCAACAATGTGGCGTTTTGCATCATCAACAATCAAATATATTGCGCCGCTCGGATCGCGAAGCAGGGAATAATTTTGGAATTTTATTTTCTGGCCATCTGGATAAGCGTTGATTGAAGTATCATCTGCTTGAACAATCAGATCAGGGTTAAAACGCGACAAAAGAACTGACTTGGAAGTTATCAAGCGCTTTAAGCCGTGCTCAATAAGATAAACCGCGCCGTTTGTTTTGCTTTGAAGCAAAATGCCGTTTGGAAACATTGGCGCAAACCATGTTGTCCAAATGCGCGCAAAATTTTCGTTTCCGTGCAAGTGCGGAGTGTAGCTGTAAAGCGAAGCTGTTGCTTTGTTTGCAGGCGCAACAGCAACGCCGTCTATGATAGATGTTTTTCCGGGCGCGAAACCGGCGGTTGTAACGCCGATAATTTCCAAATCTTTAAAATATCCATCGCGAAATTGCATTGCCGCTGAATTAACTTGTTTAGGAAACCCCTTCCAGCGCTGAATTGACGGTTCGTCATGCGAACAGTCGTCGCACACCGCATAGCCAGTCGCCCAATCAAGCTGGTCCTGCGACGGACTATCGTCATCAATCAAGCTCTGTTCTTTTTGCAAAAGAACAATCAAAACTTTTGGATTGATTACCCATCTTTGCGCTGCTCTCCAGATAATTTCTGCGGAACTGCGCACAGCGCCGTCTATGTCTGTGAATTTTGCATTTGCAAGCGATCCGGACAACAGTAATTGCTGGATTCCATTCAGGTCAAGGTCGCTCGCATTTGCAAACTCGCTGTCAGAAACAATAAAATTAGGCGTAAACGAAAACGCGTTCGCGTTAAGCGGAAAAAATGCTAATTGGCCTGCTATTATCAAAACAAAAATCAGAAATTTATTCATAATTTTCTTATAAAATTATATCAAAAAAATTGCTTGTGCGCAAACGAAAAAGGGCAAATAGCCCTTTTTGTTATGCAGCGACTTTTACTCTTCGCCTGCTCTTTTTTACAATACTTATATCGCCTTTAATTTCGTCTATATTTACCGTATCGTTTTCGCGCAAATCGCCTTTGATTATCAATTTTGCAAGCCTGTCCAATATGACTGTTTGAACGACTCTTTTAAGCGGCCGGGCACCGAACACAGGATCATATCCGCGTTTTGCAATGAATTTTTTGGCTTCATCGGTTACCTCAATTGAAATTCTCTTTTCAGCAAGTCGTTTTTCAACAACCCTGATCTGCAAGTCAACTATTTTGCCGATTTGTTCTTCGGTTAGTCCGTGGAATGTGATAATTTCATCAACGCGGTTCAAAAATTCCGGCTTGAATCTTTCTCGCACAAGTTCTTGTATTTTATCATTAACATACGATTCATCACTCTTATTGCGCCTATCTTCAAAACCAATACCAGATTCCTTACCGGCATTTAAAAGAAGATCTGATCCGAGGTTTGAGGTCATTATAATAATGGTATTTTTAAAATTGACTTTTCTGCCTTTTGCATCAGTAAGGTGACCGTCGTCCAAAATCTGCAAAAGCATATTGAATGTGTCAGGATGCGCTTTTTCTATTTCATCAAACAGCACAACGCTGTACGGCTTTCGACGGATTGTTTCTGTTAACTGGCCTCCCTCGTCATACCCGACATAGCCGGGAGGGGAGCCGATCATTTTACTTGTAGCGTGCTTTTCCATGTACTCGCTCATATCAAGACGCACAAGCGCGTTTTCGTCGTTAAACATGAATTCAGCAAGCGAACGGGCAAGTTCTGTTTTTCCAACGCCGGTAGGGCCAAGAAATATAAACGATCCTATTGGGCGCTTTTCTTCTCCGATCCCGGAACGGGACCTGCGAAGCGCGTTTGAAACAGCAGCAACGGCTTGTTCTTGCCCTATAACGCGTTCTGATAATTTTTCCTCCATGAACTCAAGCTTTTGAAGCTCGCTTTCAAGCATTTTCGAAACCGGAATGTTTGTCCAACGCGAAACAATCATTGCAATGTCTTCTTCTGTGATGACTTCTTTTAATATTCCGCGATCGCGTTGCAATTTCGCAAGATTGCTTTCTGTGTTCTTGAGCTGTTTATTCAACATTGGAATTCTGCCGTACCGCAATTCAGCGACTTTTTGCAGATCGCCTTTACGCTCTTCTATTTCTGCCTGGCCTTTTAGATTTTCAATCTGCTTTTTTAAATCCCTAATTTGAGTAATAAGATTTTTTTCATTGCCCCAGCGCATCTCAAGCTCGCGTTCTTTTTCAGTGATATCAGCAAGGGATTTTTCTATGTCTTTCAAACGGCTTTTTGAGTCAGCGTCTTCTTCTTTAAGAAGCGCTTGTCGTTCTATTTCAAAGCGCTTTATGTCCCTTTTTAACTTGTCTAAATCCTCTGGCATTGAATCAATCTGCAATCTCAAAGCAGAAGCTGCTTCGTCAACCAAATCAACCGCCTTGTCCGGCAAATGCCTGTCTGTAATATACCGTGCGGAAAGTTCTGCTGCAGCAACGATTGATGGATCAGAAATTCTGACACCATGATGAACTTCGTATTTTTCTTTAATGCCGCGCAAAATCGCAATCGTGTCCTCAACAGTCGGCTCATCAACAAAAACCGGCTGGAACCTGCGCTCAAGAGCGGGATCTTTTTCTATATATTTTTGGAACTCTTTAAGAGTTGTTGCTCCGATTGCTCTAAGTTCGCCGCGTGCAAGAGCCGGCTTTAACATATTTGACGCGTCTAGCGTTCCGCCTTCTGATGTTCCAGCGCCAACAAGCATGTGAAGCTCGTCAACGAACAAAATCATGCGTCCGTCTGCTTCTTTGATTTCTTTTAAAAATGCCTTGAGACGGTCTTCAAATTCGCCCCTGTACTTTGTGCCGGCGACCATTGAACCAATGTCCATTGAAATAAGCTCTTTGTCTTTTAATGACTCCGGAACATCGCCCTGCGCAATCCGCTGCGCCAAACCCTCAACAACGGCAGTTTTACCGACTCCCGCCTCTCCGATAAGAACAGGATTGTTTTTTGTGCGGCGCGAAAGAACCTGCATCAGACGCCTGATTTCTGCATCGCGCCCGATAATTGGATCAAGCTTTTCGTTTCTTGCCATGTCAGTAAGATTCGTGGAATACTTTGCAAGAACTTGATATTTGTTTTCCGGTTCAGGAGAATCTACCTTTTGATTTCCTCGGATGTCTTTTAGAACTTTTAAAATATCGTCCTCGCGAGCGCCAAACTCTTCAAGCAAGCGGCGAATATCAGGATCAGCAAGCAAACCAAGCAAAAGGTGCTCGGTTGAAATATATTCATCTTTAAATGACTTTGCGATTCTGTGCGCTGCTGCAAGCACGCGATTCATGCGCTGTGAAACATACATTTGCGCGAATCCGCCGAATCCTCCACTTGTTTTTGGAAGGTCGTGAAGAATGTGATCAATCTCATCTGCAAGATCATCAAATTCAACTTCAAGTTTGTCAAAAATTGTTAATACTATGCTCTCTTCTTGCGAAAGCAGAGCCGCAAGCAAGTGTATCGGCTCAAGCGCCTGCTGTCCGCCTTCTACTGCTATATTGTGAGCATGTTGCAGGGCTTCTTGCGATCTGTGTGTAAAATTATTTGGTTGCATAATTCAATAATTAGCACTCTCAATTGTAGTCTGCTAATTTGATTTTGTCAAACAAGTTATTGACAGGCATTGACTTTTCGGCAATTTTCTGCAAATATGCCTTACGAGGCCGCTTTCAACCAAAGGTCAGCCAACCCTGGAAGTACCCGGGGAGGTCAGCCGGCGGCTAGTCAAGGAGGGTCAGCCGCATGGCAAGCCCCAATAGCCTCGCGCGACTTACGCGCGGCGATGAAATGCAGTTCTTCCTCAATCTCCAAAAAGCGGGATTCACACTCGAAGACATCCTCAAGCTCAACAGGAACCCAAGAGTGCTCGAGTCGATGCGGACAGGAATGCTCAACGATCCGAAATTCCAGACCCTAATCGACTGCGATGCTGCTCCGTACTGCCCGGGCGATTTGGAGATCAGAGCAAAGGATCAGCCCAAGTGCCGGGTGCGCGGGGAACTTGAATTCGACCCGTCAAAGGTCGCGCTCCACCTCGACGGTAGCCAGAAGAACGGGAAGCAAATCATCGGCAGAAAGTTGCTCAAGCTGCTTAAAAACCAAACAGTGGCTCTCCCTGCTAATGTCCTGGAACACCTCCTCGCCAACACGAACCTCATACCCGAGTCGTGGAAGCAGGATGAGTTGGGTCAAACCTTGGTTATTCACTTCTGTGGCACCATCTATAGTGATTCTATTGGTGGTCTGTATGTTCGGTCCCTGCGCTTTCTCAACAACCAGTGGGGCCAATACTACAGCTGTCTTGACCACTACTTCGGCGATGCTGGCCCAGCCGCGATCCTCATACCATAGCCACGCTCTAGCTCTCGGCCAGTCTGCTAGCTGGCCCTAGCCGCGTCTGATGAAACGATCCAGAAGGGTCGCTCTCTCGGGTGCGGCTCTTCTGTTTAAATACTAGCGAAAATAAGAAAAAAATGTTAAAATTCGACAATACTTAGGTTATTTTTGCAATAAACATACCAGATCATGTCGAATATTAAATTGAACGCGTGCAAAACGAAGTATGCGTTTTTAGTCAGTTGAATATTTTGAATATGGATACGATCAAAATTTGCGGAATAATAATAAGCAATATAAGCCGCGCAATGTTGCGTGATTTTATATTACAATATTTAAATTCAAACAATCAACATTTTATTGTTACTCCAAATCCAGAAATGATAGTCGCTTCACGCAATAAACAAGATTTTTCATCAGTGCTCAACAACGCCGATCTTTCAATCCCGGACGGAGTCGGACTGATGATTGCGTCGCGTTTTGTAAAAAACGGCCCATTAAAAGAAAGAATAACAGGGAACGATCTTGTGAGCGAACTTTCTCAAATCGCTTTTGCGCAAGGAAAGAGGATCTTATTGCTCGGAGGAGGTAAAGGGGTTGCAGAAAAGGCAGCAGAAGCATTGCGTAAAAATTTTCAAGGCATTGAGGTAATCGGTATTGCCGGCGGAAGATTCAATCCTATAACAGGGGAATTCGAGTCAAACACAGAAGTTGTCCAACAAATTAACAATTTTAAGCCAAGCATACTCACGGTTTCTCTTGGCCACGAAAAACAAGAACAATGGATACACAATAATTTATCAAAACTTCCAAGCGTAAAAATAGCAGCAGGCGTCGGCGGCGCAATAGATTTTATGGCCGGAACAGTACCTCGCGCGCCGATCTTGATGCAAAGAGCTGGGATTGAATGGCTCTGGCGCCTCTGGCGCGAACCAAAACGATACAAGCGAATCTTTGACGCGGTTTGCGTATTTCCTTTAATTTTTATAAAATGCAAGCTATATGATTAATGAAATAGTCATAATACAAAATCCTGTAGATAAGCAGGAAGTAGCAATTCATGCTGAAAACACTTTTGGCGACTTTGTAAAAGCAGTCGTTGATATAAAAAAAGAAATCATGGCTGTTGGCGGCGAACTTCACGCGGATGAGGAGGCGTTACTGCTTGAATCCGGTTCAGAGCAAAATGATCTTTGGGGAATAAACATTTATGTTGATTTACCTGAGGAAAAAATGCTTGAATTTGATTCAATGATAAATATCAGGCCAAAACAAAATAATCGTTCGCGCGGAGTCGAAAACGAGGCAATACGAGAAAAAATAATTGCTGTCGTTAATAATCTTATAAAGAAATAATTTATGCCGGCTATACATAGCGACTTGGCAGCCGGCCGTTGGCATAAGCTGACTTTAATGGAACAGCTTGGCAACATCGGAAGCGAAGTCGGCCGAGCCGCAAATTGGCAGGGGAGAGATGAAAAATTATTTAACGGAGCCGTTGATCGAGCCCTTGAACTTTTTGATCTGACGCTTGCTGATCCGCGCTGGATAGAAAAAAAACGGCTTAAAGAAATTGGCATAGCAAAAGATGTCTTTGCCGACGGCGTGCATGGCGGTCATGATTACAACACAAATCTGAAAGATCTTGAAAAATACTTTTATCCGTTTGCCTTAGCGGCTCGCGCTAATATACAA
This sequence comes from Candidatus Uhrbacteria bacterium, assembly GCA_003497135.1. Taxonomy (GTDB): domain Bacteria; phylum Patescibacteriota; class Patescibacteriia; order UBA9934; family UBA9568; genus UBA9568. The sequence goes on from DNKR01000049.1 coordinate 47,285, forward strand.
TCATAATTCTTATGTCCCACACCCCAAACTACGATTCCAAAGTCAAAGCCATTCTCGACGCGACAAAGCCGAGCGAGCGAGTTTGCGCTCTTACGGGCGAAAAATGGTTCATGGACGAGGAGGAAATCGCGTGGTACAAAAAGATTAATGTGCCGCCAGCAACGGTGTCACCATACACACGGGCTTGTTTAACTTATGCATGGGGAATAGGAGTGCAGTGGTGGTGGAATAAAGATTCACGAACCGGAAAACCACTACTTACATACATACACCCATCAACTGGTTACAAAGTTATGACCGATAATGACTGGTATTCTTGTGACTTTAGCCAAATTAATTATGAGATTAATTCAAACACACCAGTTCTTGAACAATTTCACAAATTATTATTAGAGATACCATTTCTGGCATCGCGAAACATGGTACAACCGATTCGATCAATCGCAATGACTTCTGTTGGTGATCAAGATAGTTATTTTGTTACTGGTTGCAAATCTAAAAATGTTTTGTTTTCAACCGTTTCTTCTGAAGCGGAACAAAGTTCGGAACTTTATCAAAGCAAGTTTGTTACAGATTCGTTCAACATTGTTCATTCACGAAATATTCATAATTGCAAATACCTTCGCGAAAGTTCCGACTGCATAAACTGTTCGTTTTTGTTTGATTCGCATAATTGTGAGAATTGCTTCGGGGGAACAAACCTAAGGAACAGAAAATTTATATTTTTCAATAAACAGCTTTCAGAACAAGAATATAATGAACAGATAAAAAACATTAACTTATCTTGCAGAAGCGAATTTGAAAAACAGTTAAACGATTTTGCTAAACTGATGAAAACCGACACAATTTGGCCGGAAAATTTTAATGAAAACACAATTGAAAGCAGTGGTGAGTATCTAAAAGGTAGCATTAATTGCAAATCTTGTTATTTTGCAGAAAAGCTTCGCGATAGCGACGATTGCACATTCATGTTTCATATACCATCAGAATCGTGCTATTGCGTTCATGGAAGTGTTGGTGTTACAAATTGTTATTATTCAATTACACTAAAGTCTTCTGCAAATGTTCTCTTTAGTAATATCGTGGTTGACTCTCAAAATTTGGAATATTGTTTTAGTTGCTACTCCTGCAATAATTGTTTTGGATGCGTTGGATTAAACCATAAATCTTTTTGTATTTTTAATAAGCAATATTCAGAAGATGAATACTGGAAAAAACTTGACGAAATAAAATGTAAAATGCTTGAAGAAAATGACTACGGAAATTATGTGCCTGCAAAATGGTCAACAGGTTACATTCCAGAATCCCCAGTTGGAACTTTTATGTTAGGGGACATGAAAATAATTAAACAGATCGGCTCAAATATTTTTAACCCAAATGAGAACAATGCAACCGGAATTGAACTGGATCTAGCAAAAGAAGCAGTTAACATAAGCGACATTCCTGATTGCATTGAAAAAATTGATATTGATATAAATGAATGGATTGGTAGGCCAATTTTTGACCCAGATTTAAACAGGCGCTTTGCTTATATACGCCCAGAACTGGAATTTTACAAAAAGCATGAAATATTTCCACCAAACAAGCATTTTATTTCTCGCATGAAAAAACTATATTTTGGAGCAAATTCCTACAAATTTGAAGACTCGAAATGTAAAAAATGCAATAAAAGCATTATTGTTGCGAAAAACGCTGAATTTTCAGAACGAAATATTTATTGTAAACAATGCTACCTAGAATATATTGAGCAAAACGGATAGAATCTTGGCTTTGTTGCGCTAATTGTTTGCTCTTTTGACATGACATCAAGAAAAACCACAAGAAAAACCATGTAGGAGACGGTATTTCCGTCTCCTACACAAAATGCTGTGGATAACCTTGAAAATGAACATTACGCATCCAACACATTGAAGCAGAAGACAATTTCCTGTATAATTTCAATGTATGAACGAAAAAATCAGAGTGCGATTCGCACCAAGTCCAACTGGATATCTGCATATCGGCAGTTTGCGCACTGTTTTGTACAATTATTTTTTTGCGCGCCGCAACAACGGCACTCTAATTTTGCGAATAGAAGATACTGATCGCACCAGATTTGTCCCTGGAGCGCTTGAAGCGCTTATTAAAACGCTGTCACGCATTGGATTAGAATTTGACGAAGGTCCATACATAAAAGCCGATAATGAAATTGCTCAAAAAGGTGATTTCGGCCCATATATTCAATCAGAACGGCTTGATACATACAAACAATACGCAAAACAGCTTCTTGATGCTGGCAAAGCATATCCGTGTTTTTGTTCTGAAGAACGCCTCGCTCTTATGCGCCGCCAGCAAGAGCTTGCAAAAATGCAGCCAAAATATGACCGAGAATGTTTGAAACTTAACAAAGAAGAAACAAAAACTCGTATAGAGGCAGGGGAGAGCCATGTACTTCGCTTTCTGGTTCCTGAAGGCCAAACAGTATTTGATGACATTATCCACGGCAAAATAACAGTCCAAAACAAGGACATAGACGATCAGGTTCTTGTTAAATCAGACGGCTTTCCAACTTATCATCTTGCAAGCGTCGTTGATGATCATCTAATGGAAATTACGCATGTGATTCGCGGAGACGAATGGCTTCCAAGCACACCTAAGCACAAGTTATTGTACGACGCATTCGGTTGGCAGGCGCCGCAATTCGCGCACCTTCCGCTTCTTTTGAATCCAGACAAAAGCAAGCTTTCTAAGCGGCAGGGCGATGTTTCTGTTGAAGATTTTTTAAACAAGGGCTATTTGCAGGAAACGCTTATAAATTTCGTCTCGCTTCTTGGATGGAATCCAAAAGGGGATCAAGAAATCTATACAAAACAAGAACTTACAGATCTTTTTGAACTAGAAAAGATTAACAAAACAGGGGCCATAATGAACATCGAAAAATTAAATTGGCTAAACAATCATTATTTGAGAACAAAAAGCCAAGAGGAAATTTTCAACTTAATAGAAAATGAACTTAAAACAGCAGAAAAGGCAACTGTATTGCGCTTAATTGAAATATCAAAAGAAAGGTCATCAACATCAGAGGATTTTATTCTGTTTATTAATAAAACAATCAGTATACCCGACTATAATCCTGAACTGTTAATATGGCAAAAATCAGATCGCGACACAGCGCAGGCGATTTTGCAGGAAATCCACGAATTTTTAACATCAGTAAATGAAACAGATTTTGAAATAAATGCATTAGAGAGTAAAATCAAGGAGTACATAAAACAAAAATCATATCAAAACGGAGATGTGCTTTGGCCGCTAAGAGTGGCTCTATCCGGTCTTGAACAATCGCCGTCGCCGTTTGAACTCGCGTGGGCTATTGGAAAAACAGAAACGCTCCACAGAATTCAAAACGCAATTCAAAAACTTTGGCAATGAAACACATAAAAATAACAAAACTGATTTCTATTTTTCTTACTGGATCTATTATTCTAAATAGCTCGAATTTTAGCGCATTAGCAGAAGACGATTCATACCTTATAAACGAACAAATAACCGAAAAAAGAACGCAAGCAGGGCAATTAAACAAAAAAATAGAAGAATACAGAAACAACATTGCAAAATTACAGCAAGAACAAGCATCTCTTGCGTCAGAAATCGGAATTTTTGAAAACCAAATCGCCGGAACTGAACTGGACATACAAGCAACAGAAATGGAAATAGAAGCAGTACAGCTTGAAATGGAGCTTTTGGGCCAAAACATAGACAAGCAAAACATTGAACTTGAAAAAGAAAAGGACCTGCTTAACACAATAATTTTTGAAATGCACAAAGCTGACTCAATCTCAGTACTTGAAATTTATTTTGGATCAAAACAGTTCTCTGATATTTTCGGCCGAATGCAGATGTTGGAAAACACAAACGAAGAACTAACAAACACGCTTCAACAAACATCAGAAACAAAAATCGGACTGGAAGCAATGCTGTCATCAAAAAAAGAAAAGGCAGAGTCGCTGGAGATATCAAAAGACGCGTTAAGGCAAAAAAGAGAACAACTACAGACAGAAATCGGATCAAAAGAGCTTCTGATAGACGAAACAGCATCTACAGAATCAAAATATCAGGCTCTGTTATCTGAACTGCGCCAGGAACAGCAGTTTGTGGCGCAACAGATCCAAAGTTTGCAGGCAGAACTTGAACAACGATTAAGCGAAATGGATTTATCAGGCGAAACTCCATCAGTGTTAAGTTGGCCTGTTGACCCGTCATACAAAGGTATTTCAGCAACATTCCATGATCCTACATATCCATACAGGCACTTGTTTGAACATTCTGGTGTTGATGTTCCGCAACCGCAAGGAACACCGGTTAAATCAGCTGCTTCAGGATATGTAGCTGTAGCACGCACAGGCCGTTCTTACGGCAATTATATTATGATTGTGCATACAGACGGCATCGCGACTCTGTACGCGCATTTATCTCGCATAGATGTAAAACCGGATCAATTCGTAGCAAGGGGCCAAATTATTGGCGCAAGCGGGGGAGCGCGAGGTTCAAAAGGAGCAGGCCTATCAACCGGACCGCATTTGCACTTTGAAGTCCGTAAAGATGGAATCCCAGTAAATCCAATGGGATATTTGTCAGCAAGATAAAAATATAAGTGGTAAAAAAAGGATTGGGAACAATCCTTTTTCTTTATTTGGGTTTTATATTTGGCGTCGTACAATATATGTTAGACGACGCCAAACTTATTATT
>DNKR01000022.1:0-2447 GCA_003497135.1 Candidatus Uhrbacteria bacterium
ACATGGTTTTTATGTAAAATGTGTGGGAGACGGTATTTCCGTCACCTACACGATTTGTCACCTACACGATTTAAAAAAAGACGGGACGCGTTTTTTACGCCACCTATACAAAAGCGACGGCAATCAACTTATCAACATAGCGTTCAATAGAATAATCAACAACAGTTTTTTGGATTTCTGATTGCGATGCGTAAAACCTTTCTTTATTTTCAAACAAACGATCAAGAGCCGAAAGCAAACTCCGCTCATCAGCTGGCGTAAACAAATATCCATTCGTTCCGTCGTGTACAAGTTCGCCGACCCCGCCGATATCCGACGCAACAACCGGCACGCCTGCCCACAGCGATTCGTAAATTACTGTTGGCGAATTTTCAAAACAAAGCGATGGAACTACGAGCGCGTCCATGTCATGAAACAAATTCATTAACTGATCTGTTGAAACAAACCCATGAACTTTAATATTGTCGTTCTCGCTTGCAATATTTAACACTTCATCAAGCAAACTCCCCTCTCCTGCAATATGCAATTCATAAGGATGTTGTAACGAACGCAAAGATTTTGCCAAAAACCCTGGCCCCTTATGCGTTTCGAGCTGGCCTGCAAAAAGCAGGCGCAATGGACCATCTTGTCTTGATGTACGAACAAGCGGAACAGCGTGCGGAGCGGGGTTTGGATAAATTGATGTTTTTGATTTTTTAAAAAATCTTTTTTTCAAATAAAAATCAAGTAAAAATTTTGAAGGTGAAATAACAATATCCGGCGAACCAAACAATATCCTGCAAACCTGTTCATAAACAAAATGGCCGGCTCTTGTAAAAGGCGAGGTGTGTTTTTTCGTAAAAAACAAAAGTCCGCTTGGAATTACCAGCTGAACATCATGCAAAGTATGCGCGTGCTTGATCCCAACTCGGCGTATTGCTAATGGTATCAAAAGTCCTATGCCCTTTAAATTATGCGTAAAAACAATGTCTGGTTTTTCTTGTTCTAAAATGCGCTTAACTTCAAGCGCGCTATGCAGATTAATAGCATCAAATACATGCCACAAAAAACGAACTGGCCAGATATGCTTTGAATCATTAAGCAAGTGATACAAGTTGAGCGGATAAAAACGGTACACGCGCTCTGCCGGCTTTTCTGTTTCATGCGCATGTAAAGACGCTAGTCCGCTCCACGGCTTGGTTGATATGACAAATACATCATGCCCGCGGACAACTAATTCGTTCACAATGCGCTCAACGATCCTTTCTGCTCCGCCGCGAAAAATAGGCGGATATAAATTTGAAATTATGCAGATTTTCATATCGCTTCCTCGTAAGCTTTAACAAGAATTTTCATTACGCTTTCCCAGCTGTATTTTTCCATCGCGCGGATGCGCGCTTTTGAACCCATAATCGCGCTATTGTCTTTTTTGGTTGCTAGTTCGCGCATTTTTTCCGCAAGCGCCAGAGAATCCATAACAGGGACAATATACCCTGTTGTTTCATTTACAACCAGAGTGCGGACTCCGGGAAGATCCGTGACAATGGACGGGATTCCGCTTGCAGCCGCTTCTAATGTAACAAGCCCGAATGCTTCTGCGCTATTTATTGCAGAAAGTATATGCGCATCAGAAGCGCGATAACATGGCGGAAGTTCATCATCTGAAACAGATCCCAAAAAATGCGCACGCTTTTCTATTCCAAGCTCCTGCGCAAACTTTTCGTATTTCGCCCGCAATTCTCCGTCACCAACAAGTAAAACATGAAAATCAATATCCATAATCCTGCTTGCTGATTTTAGCAAAACATCAATGCCCTTAAACGCATGTGCCGCGTCCATGCCGCCGACAAAAATAAAAACAAAAGAATCTTCCTGAATTCCGAGCTTGCTTCGCAAAACGCTATCATGGCCCGGATAAAATCTTTTTGTATCAACAGCGAATGGCAGTTCAATAATTTTTTCATTGCATCTTACATTTTTTAATTGGCTTGCGCTTGCGTACTCGCGAGAGCTTACAAAAATAGTTTTTGCGCTTCTTAGCACCATTGGCATAACAAATTTTCTGTATGTTTGAAAAATCGCGCCCTTTAATCCATGGGCAGTTGCGTCCATGTGATATGTAATTACAAGAGGAACTTTTGATCCAATAAGCCATTCTTCCGCGCCGAAAAACGGATAATGCAAATGCACAACATCAAAACCCAAAACAGCTTTTCGAATGCTCGGCATAACGCCGGCGTTTCCGATTCTAATCAACGGACGAATGCGGTGAACATACGGTGGGTCGTCTTTCGTTGCGGTTTTTCCTTGCATTGTGAACACTTGCGCGTCATGCCCAGCTTCGCGCAATCGCATAACATAATCACGCGCGACATTTCCCATGCCGCCTTTGTAAGGAGGATAAACCGGTGTTATGTGTGCAATGCGCATAAGAATAACATTCGTCATTTCAAACCCGCAATGGTAGG
>DNKR01000022.1:2549-4963 GCA_003497135.1 Candidatus Uhrbacteria bacterium
TCCCTACCACCATTAATACGGATCCGAAATGGCTAAAATGTCAGATTATCAGATTTCTAATTATTTTCCAATACAAATTAAACACCGGATTCGCAACAAATTCAAGAAGCGGATTCTTAATTTCCTGGTACATTATACTCCCGCAAAACAACCGTGTTGCTTCGCGGTCGCTGATTGTGCGAAGACCAAACGAGCGCTTGCGGTTCTCTAAAATAATTTTTATAAAGCTCGGCTTTAACAGTCCTGCATAGCTAAACAGCTTTGTCATAAACCAACCTGAACGAATTGAAAAAAACAATATTCCGAGTTCCATTGCAAAAAAAGCAGGGGCGATTAACAACAAGGTCGTAATGCGCAAATGGATTAATAAAATCGCTATGCGGTTGCGCTCCATAAAATAGAATTTTTTAATACTTCGCGAAAACTCATAGTGATGATATGCGACAGATGACGGCGCAATAACGCTTTTCCATCCGGCAATGCGCATGCGCAGACCTAGATCCAAATCTTCGTGATACATAAACAGTTCTTCTAAAAACAGACCGACTTCGCGCAATGCTCGCACTCGCAGTAAAACAGCGGCTCCACTAGCGTACGCTATCTCGTCTCCGTCGCAATAGCGGCTGAGCATGTCAGCACTCTCGCGCGAGTCGCGCGAGAAACCGAATCCCAAAAAATGGATCATGTTACCGCTTGAATTGATTTTGTCCGGCTCTTGCGCTAAAAGCATTGCGCTTTGCGCTGCGCCGATTTTTGCATCTTGCTCGCAGACATCTACGACCCTATCCAAAAAATCAGGCGCAACTTTTGCGTCAGCATTGAGCAGATAAACATAATCAACTTCGCGCTCTAGTGCGTAACGCATACCCTGATTGTATCCGCCTGCGAATCCGCTGTTATATAAATTTGGAAAAAACGCGACATGCTTAAATTGATTTCTTAAACGCGGAACAAGTTTGCTTTCTAGATATTGCGCGGAATCATCGCCAGACGCGTTGTCTATAATAACCAATTCAACAGAATCTTTTGCGTAATTCATGTTTTCAAGTGAAAAAACAGCATCGTCCAAAAATGGACGAGCGTTATAAGAAACATAAATAACGGCTACGGTCGGTTTCATAACACGGAATTGGAAGTCAGAAGAATTTTATTTGCTTCTATGTATTCAATTGTTTTTTGAAGTCCGTATTCAAGACGCACAAGCGGAATCCAGCCGAGCGCGTCTTTTGCTTTGCGCGTGTCCGGCAGGCCTAGTTCTGTTAAAAACGGCAACGGCTTGTCAAAAACTATCTGCGATGATGAGCCGGTCATTTCTATTATTTTTTTTGCAACATCAGACATCAGCAAATCAGCATCGCTCCCGATGTTAACAGGCCCGACATCTTCCTGCGCTTTCATGAGACGAATAAGGCCGTCAACAACATCATCAACATAAATAAGAGAAGTGCGGAATGATTCTTTTCCGTAAATGACAAGAGATTTATTTTCAAGCGCATTCAAAATAAAATCAGGAATAAGATGCCCGTCAAACAATGGCATTTTTGGACCATAAGTGCGAAACACGCGCGCTATTTTTGTATCGAGACCGTGCACTTGCTTGTATGTTTCAAAAATTGTTTCTGCGAACCGCTTGCCCTCGTCGTAACAAGCTCGCGGAGACAAATGGTCTATATTCCCTGTCTCGTCTTCTTTAAAAAGCTTAGAGGCATTTCGCTCGCCATACACAACTGATGTTGAAGCAAGAAGGACTTTTGCTTTGTATTTAACAGCCATGTCAAGAACGCGTATTGTTCCGATTGAATTCGCTCGCAATGTCGCGATTTTATGCTTATCAAAATCCTTAATCGCTGTTGGGCACGCCATGTGATAGATCTCTTGCACGCCTTTGAATTTTACTTGAAATTGCCCAAGTTCAGAAAATGTTTCAAGATCAAACGGCTCTGTAACATCAAATCGCAAAAATTGAAAATTGGGATTTTTTAAAAAAGGCTGAATATTCCGTACACTTGAAGTCAAAAAATTGTCAACGCAAATTACATTGTTGCGCGGATTTTCCAGAAGTTTTTCGCACAAATGCGAGCCAATAAACCCTGCCCCGCCGGTAACCAGAATATTGCTCCTATTTAGGTCAGTCATATTAAGATAGTATATCTCATTTAGCTACCAAATCGCAACATTAGCGCCTGTTGAGAAAAGCAGTTTGGATAGCAAAATTTCATTGAACATCACACCGCTTTTATCAAAAAGGCGCACTGTAAAGCCGTTGTTTGTAACAGTAGACCCTAAAATTGCGGGCGTATTAATAGAACTAACGCTGGTTGAAGAAACGCCGACCCCTGCCCTATCCAGCGAATCAAAAGCAAAAAATCCGCTTTCTGGTTCCGCATTCGCGCCGAACACGCGCACATGCGGGC
>DNKR01000022.1:5055-16230 GCA_003497135.1 Candidatus Uhrbacteria bacterium
GCGCCAGTGCCTGTAACAATTTCGTCTTTGCCATCAGCGTCAATATCAGAAACAGAAACATTCACTCCGCCTAAAAACAGAGGAGCGTACGCGTTGAATTCCAAAATCAGTTTCCCGCTAAGATCCAAAACGCGGACAACCGGCGAGTACCCGCGCGAACGCGACGCGACAATTTCCGCTTTTCCGTCATTGTTCAAGTCCCCTGCTGATGCGCGAATTGCGCCACGCTGATCAGTCCCAAATGGAGAAACAGACGCGAATAGCGTTCCGCGCGAATCAAATACTCTGACTTCTGATGAACCGCCGGATCCCTGCGACACAATTATATCTGCGCGGCCGTCTGAATTCGCATCTGCAACAGAAACAAAAATACCAGAACGATTGGTTTGGTCATATGCAAAGAACTGACTCTCAAGCGTTCCATCAAGCGAGAACACGCGCACATGCGGGCCCCCGCCGGCGCCAGCGCCAGTGATTATCTCCGGAGCGCCGTCCGCATCAACATCGCCTATCGCGACATTCACTCCGCCCAAAAACGCTTCTGCATACGCAAACCAATTCTTGCTTACAGTTCCGGAATAATCCATAACAGCAACGCGCGGAGCAGAACCTGCGGCAGACCCTGCGACAATCACTCCGGCTGATTCCGAATTCATAACTTGAGGCGATACTTGTTGCGACGAAGCAACATCTGTCGCAAACTGTTTTGCTATTTCAAAAGCGTTTGCGATGTTTAATCTTCCTGATCCCATTTGCGCTCGCAAAACAGAATCGCTCATGTTTAGCGGATCAACAGACAGTTTTAAAATAGAACGAATTGAATCAACGCTTAGGTTTGGATAAACTGAACGAAGCAATGCAGCAGCCCCTGAAACAATCGGGGCAGCGACTGATGTGCCTGACCAATAACCGCCATACGCGTCTTCAAAACGAATATCGCTTGGATTAAACAGCAATGTGCTTACAATATTTGTTCCGGGCGCAGCAATATCAGTGCATGATGCGCCGTAATTTGAAAAATTCGCTTTGTCATCGTTTTCATCGCTTGCAGAAACGCCTATGACAGTATCTTCGCCGTTTGCGCCTTTTGAACACGCGGGATAAATCGGACTCTTGCTCATATCAACTCCGCCATCCGGATCATTTCCAACAGCCGCAACAACAACAACGCCTGCTTTGTACGCGTATTCCACAGCTTGACTCAAATCCTGATTATCAACTGTTCCTGTAAAACTCAAATTAATTACATCAGCTCCATTTGATACAGCGTAACGAATTCCTTTTGCGACTTTGTCGCTTTGTCCTGTTCCAGCGCTGTCAATAACGCGCACTGGCATAAGTTTCACATCCCAGTTCACGCCAACAACTCCTATTGAGTTACCGCCCTTTGAACCAATTATTCCAGCAATTACAGTGCCGTGAATAAGAGCGTCAGTATTGCTTGCGCCTTCTTCGGTTGGAGACGGGTCGTTGTCATCTGAAACAAAATCCCATCCCTGAAAATCATCAGCGTATCCGTTTTTATCATTGTCAATGTTATCAAACGGAGATTCTTTTTCGTTTTTCCATAAATTGTCTTTTAAGTCAGGGTGATCAAGATCAATTCCGCTGTCTAAAACAGCAACAATTACTTCTTTTGATCCGATTGATATATTCCATGCTTCAACAGCTTTAATTTTTTGCAAATGCCAAAGCTCGCTAAAGTATTCGTCGTTTGGTACGCGAGCGAATACGGCAAATGGGGTAGTTAAAAATATGGCTAAGATTAGACAAAATTTAATCATATTAGTTTCTCCATTCAATGCCTTTAATCGGCAGTCCGGAAATAAATTGGCCGGATAGCGATGAGCCCAAACCAGTGCCATCAGACCAGATAAGATTCTCCGCGATTTGCGTTGAGTCGGTCTGCAAAGTCGCTCTAACACTGTATCCATCGCCTGCGATTTTGCTTAGAACATCTGCAACAAGCAAATATGTTTTTGAAGGCGCGTACGCTTTGAGCGTTGTAGTAAAATCAATAGTTATCAGACCATAGTCACCGCTTGCGGTATCAATACCTTGCGGAGTTGAATCAATTGCGTGCGATGACGCGTCATAAATTGAAAAATCAATGCTTCCGCTTCCGTTTTCTGCAAGCGGCTGCTGGTTTTCAATTTCGTACAAATCAATTATATCATCATCATCAAGATAATCGCCATTAACATCCGCCCATCGTTCAAACAAATCATTATCAGATCCGACTGTGCCAACATCGGTTGATGTGATTTTGAAAGTCAGCCGTTTGATTTCTGGAACGCCCTCGCCTTTGCTTGAAACTGAAAAACCCAATAGCTCATCGCTTCCGGAAACAAGCACACTGTTCGCCGGCGAAAATACTGGAATGTTTTTTCTAACAGTTAATGCTTCTCCTTGAACAATGCTTGCGCTAACATCACTGCCAACATCATCTGTATCAAACACCGCATTTGAACGCGCGCCTCGCAAACGAAACGAACCTGCTGTTTCAAAAACAACTGCAATCTCGTCACCTGATGTTGCGCCAAACAAAGAACCGCTTATTTCAAGCATAAGGCCGATGTCAGTATTTTTGTCTTTTGGCAATGGAATTGACAGTCCGCTGAAATTCGCAGTATCAGAACTGCCGAACCCTGTTGAACTTTCACTGACAACACCTTGCGCGTCTGTGTATTTGATGTAAGCGCGTTTAATGCTTCGCTTTGACTCTGGCGTAAGAATACGGAATGTCATGCCCTCAACAATAAAATCCTCTTCTTTTGACGGGCGAAAACGCACAGCGTAAGAAACAGCATCCTGCTGGCCCATATAAACATACCCCTCGCCAGCAGACCCGCCGGTTATGCTTATTGTGCCGTGACTAATAAACGAATGATAAACTTTTGGCGTTATTCCTCCATTCGGCTCATCGCCTTGCGCGTCAATTTCCGCTCCGTCAGACGCGAAAGCGGAAACATCATCTTCCGCAACTGCAATATCAAACGAGATTCTATCGGTTCCAAGTTCGTCAGGCGTATTGCCGGATGTCGTGGCTCGCAATACAAGCTCCAATGGCGAGCCCTGAACAATTTTTATATTCAATCCTGAAAACAAAATCCTGCCGTCTGAAGACGAAATTGTTTTTGTTCCATAAGACAATCCGGTTGCTTTATTAATAAGCGAAACAGATGAGATCAGATTTTCAGCGCGCAAAAACGATCCATTGTCCGAGTCCTCGCCAGGCAAAAAATCAGCATTCCCCTCACCTTCGTCAACATAAGCAGTGATCGCAAGTTCTTTAATAGTCGCTTCGTCTATACCATTGGCTTCAAAGCGAAAACACGACGCGTCAAATATTTTTATTTCGTTTTCAAAAATCGTCTGTTTTTCAATCCCTCCACAAGATGAAATTTCAAGCTCTCCTGAAACAATCATAATTCCAGACCCGTACATGTCTTTTTTGCCTGTCGCATCCCAGCCGCTTATAACTGATGCGGAAGTATTTAGAGAAATTCCGTATTGTTCGTCATTCGGCGTATATTCGTCTATGTCAGCAGTGAAAAACAAAATATGCCTGCCTGCCGCAAGCGACTCCGAACCTGTAAATGACAGGGTTTGCTTGTCATCGTCCGATTCAGCCGCATTAAGCGCTCCGGTTGAAAGAAAACCGTTTTTCCCAAAAAGCGAAAAACGCAAATTCGTAAGATTCGCGCGCTGGTCATCGTCGCTGTTTCCGCCAAAAACAAGCCCGCCAAGATCAGCATCAGAGTCGCGCGAAAAACTTTTGGATTCTATTGTGGCTCGCAATTGCGAAACGGTTATTGCCTGCTTTGTCTGCAAAGCAAACGCGCCAAGCACTGCGGATTTTTCGCCGGCAAACGCGCTTGCGGAAGTCGGCAACGCGATTATAGAGACCTGTTCGGTTGATTTTGCTGTTCCGTGCAATTCAGACGCATCTGTAAAATACGACTCCTCGTTGATAACAGGCGTGCCGATAATATATTGGCTAAGCGAGGATGCGTAGGCGGTGAACTTGTCCAGAAACTTATTTTTTTCAAAAGCCGTTCCCTGCAATTCGCGCTTTTGCCCGCCCCATATCACATATTTTTTTGAGCTGGATTCATCTATGACAACCGACCCTTCAGGATATATTCCGCTTGCAAGATCTTTGCCGAATATATAATCAGAAAAAAAACTGTCAGACATATCATCAACTTTTTTTGCCCAGTCGCCGCCGTACAGATTATACGCGACAGTTTCCGATGGGATCCACCGCAATATTCCACCTGTTTCCACAGCATAAACTTTTGGAACGCTGGCAAGCTTAACAAGACGGGTACCGGGTCTGTAAGTGATATTTTTACCTAACGGAATTTTTGCAAGATCGCTATTTGTCAGTTTTGTGACGCCTGAAAAATCAGAAAACCACGAAAAATATATTTTTTCGTTAGGAAAAATATATCGCTTGCCGTCAGATGAAAGATAATAAACAGAAGACCCTTCGCCTTTTATAAGAGAGCTGGCGGATTGCGACTCTTTTGCAAATAAAACAAAAGAAAATAAAGCGCATAATGCAAAAAAACCTGCTGTTTTCAGCTTTCGCATATGCGGAAATTGTATCATTTTGCTGAAAGAATAGCCAATATTTTTTGTTGCGAAAAAACTCTGCAATGATACAATACACAATATGAAAAACGAACGGGATAGAAAATCCATCAGATTGCGTAATTATGATTATTCCAAGCCGGGGTTTTATTTTGTTACGATTTGTACTTATGGACGCGAGGAATCTTTTGGAAATATTGTGGACAATAAAATGGTTGTGAATGATATTGGAAGTATTATTGAATCGTGTTGGTTGAAAATTACAGAACATTTTCCGTTCACGAAATTGGACACATATCAAATAATGCCAAACCATATGCATGGAATTATTGAAATCATGCCGAATGCTGCTGGGGCCTGTATTGAAGGGGTTCAATATATTGAACCCCTTCAACCAGAAATTAAACCACAACAAAACAAATATCAAAAAACCATACCGAAGTCTATATGTTCAATAGTCCGAACATACAAAGGCGCGGTCACTAGAATTGTTCGCAAAACAGAATTTGGTATGATTATCTGGCAGAGAAATTACCATGATCATATAATTCGCGACAAATTCGAATTGGAACGAATCCGCAAATATATACGGATGAATCCAGAGCGTTGGTATGAGGATAGAAATAATCCAAAAAATTTCAAAAGCAAGCAAAAATGCTAGAATTATCAGCGCACACCTATTATTTTTTTCAAATCTTCTATTTCGCTTTCAAGATCCGCGTTGTACGGCAAAAGATCGCGGCCTGTTTCGTATGAATTCAAAGCAAGGCCAAGGTCGCCTCTGTCTTTGTAATAATCTCCTGCAAAAATATAAATCTGCCCGTCCTCTTCAAGCTTTGCCAGCGCTTCTGCTAGTAAGGATTCTATTCTTTGCGCGCTTTCATCTTGTTTGAACGCATGCAAAAAACTGATCGCTTTCGTGTATCTTTCCAGTTTGTAATCAAGTTCAAGCGCTCTGAAATAATGATCTTCGGCGCTATCAACATCGCCCATTTCAATCAAAAGATCAGCAAGCTCATCGTGCGCAACAGCGCTGGAATCGTCCGCGAAGAGCACGCTATCGTAAATTTCGCGCGCTGCAAGCAAATCGCCAAGCTCGGAAAGCGTGCGCGCTAGTTCAAGCGACGGTACAAGATCGCGCAAAGAAGCAGCTCGCGCCTCTAGCTCTGCTTGCGCAACAGGGCTAAGGCCGCGATTAACATGCAAAATAAGGCCTGAAAAAGGATCGGATATTTCCGCGCGCTTGAGAAAAGCTCTGTGGGACGAAAAAGCAGTGCCGGCCAAGACAAGCAAGGCGGCGGCTATTGTCATTAAGCGAATCGGCAAACCGCGTGAATACATAACTAAAAATTAAGATTTCGCTAAAATTAGCGATAATTTTTTTGTACCGGGTCGCCAAATGTAAAAAAATTAACAATTAGCGACCCGGTCCCTTATTAGCAGTATAATTCTAGAACTGCAAACTGAACAGCCCATCTTCAAATCCGCTGATTACCGACTCAAACGGCAATATCTGCCACCCCTCCCTTCGCGAAGGGAGGGGCCACCCGGCCTCTGAATTTGTTTCAATAAACCGAGATTGAAACATATTAGCAATAAATGAATTCCAGTCAACAAAACGCCTGCGGCCGTTTTCGGTAATATAATAAACATCGGGCGAATCAAATGTTTTAACAAGCGCTGCTTTTGGCCAATCTGTTTTAAGATCATCAGCTTTGATTGAAGCGCCAAACTTGAATTGTGCAAAATAAGTCGGCTCAATGTCAATAATGTTCTGTTTCCAATTAGAACCTCCCAAAACCAGCGCAATTTCTTCGCTTTCAATCCAGCGCAAAAGATAAGAACCCGGCTCAACAAAATATACCTTTGGATCGGATTGGATTTTGACCCAAGATGAGCCAGGACGAGGCAAAATCGGAGCGCCAAGAGAAATATTTGCAATCATAGCATAACTAATGTTTTTTACTGCGCTGAAATTTGTGTACCATGTGAAATAAATTTGCTCTCCAGGAAACGGATGGCGTTTTGCATCAATGCCAATGTAGTAAACAGTCGTGTCAGTATAAGTTGTCGGGTCGCCGTCATCAGGAATTTTTATAAGATCGTCAACAAAATAACCCGCTGGAAAAAGAGCGTTCGCCTGTGCTCGTGTTAGTGTAGATGCTGGTGTTGGAGTTATAATAATTCCTCCACCTCCTCCCCCACCTCCACCTCCCCCTCCGCCGCCGGCCTCAATTGTAATCGTGAAGTCCTGCCTATCAACAAATTCCCAAGCACCGCCGGTGTCCGTAACACGAATCGTGAAATCAAACGCGTCAACCACTGTCGGAGTTCCGCTTATTTCGCCTGTGTCCGCGTCCAGTGCCAAGCCATCAGGAAGCGCACCCGCGGTAAGTGTAAATTCCAAAGTTCCCTGACTGCCCGATGTATCAACAAAATCACTGTAAGCGCTGTCATCTTCGCCGTCTAATAAAGTATCGTTTGTAATTCGCACCAGTTCAAAAATCATAACACGACTGTTTATCGCATCATTCACATACAACCGACCGCCTTCAGGCTCAAACAATAGGCCGGCTGGAGAATCAAACCGAGCTTGAGTTATGCCAGTATCGGCCGAGTTGTAAAACGGCTGACCAAGCACGGCTACAGCATCTTCGCCATCAGTTATTACTTCAACATCAAATACTATCACGCGCATGCCATCAAAATCTGTGACAAAAAGCCGATTATTTTCCACATCAAGTTCAACATTAGTTCCGCTAAACATTAACGACTGCGACGGCCCAGGATCGTTTGAGAAAAAATCCTCCTGGCCAAGGACTCTTATAGCCGCTTCGTCGCCGTTAACAATCTCGGCAACATCAAACACGAGCACACGCCTATTTGCCTCATCGCCGACAAACAGCAATTCGCGAGCTAAATCCAGCTCCAAACCAAACGGCGAATCCATAGAGTACTCATCTGTACCAATAATAGCTTCATCAAAATTATCCTGGCCAAGGACTCTTATAGCCGCTTCGTCGCCGTTAACAATCTCGGCAACATCAAAAACCGTCACGCGGTGATTATCTACTTCTGAAACATACAAAAGATTCGCGTCCGAATCATACGCCAAGCCCTGCGGCGCGTTCATACCGATATCTGTTGTTGCGGGATCTGATGAATCAAAATCCGGCTGGCCAAGCACGGCGACCGCGTCCTCACCGTCCACGATTACATCAACATCAAAAACCAGCACGCGATTGTTACCCTGATCCGTGACAAATAGCCGATTTCCGGCATCATCAAACGCCAAATCAATCGGGGCATCCATAGTGCTCGCGGTTGTGCCAATGTCGCCGGAATCAAAAACATCTTGTCCAAGCACTGCATCGGCAACGCGATCCAACAATTGATTGGATGCGTCAAGATTAAACACAAGAACGCGGTTGTTGTTATAGTCGGAAACAAACAGCCGATGATCGGTAAAATCCATTTCCACCATTGCCGTAACATCAAAACCGCGGTCATTTGGAAAATCAATGCCGTCGCCATTATTCTCAACATTTTGCGTATAAACAGGATTGTCGTCAATATCAAGCTGGCCCAAGAGATCGGATGCCAAATATGCTGGCTCGGCCGGGATGTCATTGTCCGTAATGTCCACAACAACATCGTCAATCGCAAAGCCATCGTAGTCAACATCTGCGCTAACAGCAGTATGCGTGATTGTGCTAACATGAGCGTCCTCAAGCGTAGCGTCGTCAACCGCGGTAACTGTGACAACTTGCGGTGTATCCCAATTGAGCGGAGTAAAAGTCAACTCCAGCGCGTCAACCTCCACATCAGCATCCGTCGTAACAGTAATCACGACATCCGCGGCCGGCACGGTTTGCAAAACAATTTCATAAGTATCGGTCGCGCCACCTTCGGTAACTTGGGTTGATCCTGCTGACTCGGTAACATTCACAGCCGGTGTGTCGTTGTCTAGAATAGTATAGGTGTGAACAAGATTAGCCGGAGCGCCAAGCTCGGCGCCATCCGTCGCAGTTAATTCAATGATAATGGTTTCATCCGGATCCTCAATAATTACATCATCAATAATTGTAATCGGGATATTGGCTGTAAGTTCGCCAGCCGGAATCGTGACAGTTTGCGGAAAAGGAAGCGTAAAATCATCAACTTCATCTGCTGTGCCGCCGCTTACAATGTAATCAACCGTCACATCAAAGCCGGATGCTTCGGACAGCGACACTTCCAAATTGGCGGGCGTCGTGTTTTCGTTGCCGTTTGACAATGCGTTTGAAAATTCAACTGTCACAGGTCCGAACTGGGCAAAATAAGTTTGTGGCGCGTCATTGCCGACGCTCGTAAATCCACCTCCCGCGTAAACCGTTGATCCATCAACCGCGAGCGCAAGCACGCGACCGTTCATATTCGGATCCCAATCCGTGACTAGCGCTGAAGTTCTATCAATTGCCGCTGCCATTTGACGCACTGTTCCTCCAACACTGCTTAAGTCCCCGCCCGCGTACACATACGCGTCAGTCAATGCCAAAGCCCGAACACTATTGTTCACATTAGGATTCCATGACATAAGCGGCGTGATATCGCTTGTGTTGGTGGTCAATTCCGCCAAATGATTTCTGCCGGTCAGCCCTTCCATAACAGTAAAATCCCCGCCGGCGTAAATAGATAATCCATCAGCCGCAAGCGCGAACGCGCGAATCGCGCCATTGGCACTCGGGTCCCAAGCGAGGACTAAAGGAGGAGCCGGAGGATCCGGAGGAACCGGATCAGTGTCAATCGCGGCGCCGTAGGAGCGCGCATTTCCGCCAATGGTTGCAAAATCTCCGCCAACAAAAAGCGTCGGGCCGTTAAGTGAAAGCGCGTACACAACAGCCGGATCGGGAACATTCATAGTCCACGGATCAAGAGCGCCTGTTGCTTTGGTTATTGCACCGAGGTTGGATTTATTTAGAATTGCATCAATAGCAGGAAAATCCCCGCCAACATAAAGACGCGTATCATCAACCGCCAAAGCGTAAACCGGCCCTTCAACGACCCTGCCCCAGCCGTCAATGGCATTATCGATATCGGTTTCTGTATCCAGCGCGGCAATATTGTAGCGCGCCGCACCGCCGACATTATCAAAATCACCGCCAACATAAAGCGTTGTGCCTTCAAGCGCCATGGCATAAACCTTCCCAAGGACATCGTCCACATCCGGGTCCCAAGTCGTTAATATGCCGTCCGCGTCTATTGCCGCAAGGCGATTACGGGTAATGGCATTAGCACTAGAGAGATCGGTTCCGCCAATGTAGACCGTGTCGCCGTTAACCGCGATTGTTTCTACGCCTTCATTTGCGTGCGGATTCCAAGCAGTCGCGTCGCCGGTAAAATCACCTGTGGCAATATCCTCAAGCCGCGCCAGATAGCTTCTTGTTTGACCGCCAATAGTTGTAAATTTTCCGCCAACATAGAGCGCTGTCCCGACAAGATCCATTGATTCAACCCGAGCATTCGCGCTCGGATCCCAGTCCGCATCTACTACGCCCGCCGCGTCAACTGTAGCAATGTAATTTCGCGCCACACCGTCAATAGTTGTAAAACTACCGCCCACGTAGAGAGTGGTGCCATCGTGTTCCAGAGCCAAAACAACATTGTCCGTGTTCGCGCTCCAGGCGGGAATAGCAAGTCCATCAATCACACTAATCGCAGCAAGATTATTGCGTGGCGCTCCGCCAATAAGATCAAAATCTCCGCCAACATAAGCCGTAGCTCCGTTAATTTCAATCGCCCTAATGTCGGCTGTGTCAGGATCGGGGTCCCAAGGGGATGCAAGCCCGGCAACGGTATCAAGCGCGGCCAGACCGTTGCGTGGTACTGCAGTAATTGCAGAAAAAGTCCCGCCCACATATACGAACGCTCCACTCACCTCAATATCATTTACTTCGCCGTCAGCATTCGGATCCCAACCTGTTATCTGCCCTGTCGCAACATCGTAAGCCGCAAGATGATTGCGTACAGTACCATCAACTACAGTGAATGATCCGCCCACATAAAGCGTGTTGCCGTCATCGGAGAGCGCGAGCGCTTTCACAGGTTGGTTCGGCTCATCCCAGCCAGCCTCAAGCGCGCCTTCAAATGTAATGTGCGCGAGGTAGTTTTGCGCCACACCGGCGACACTGGTGAATGCTCCGCCCATGTACCAGCCGCCAAGGCCATCGGGAATAATCGCAAGGGTCGGTCCCATGAATGAAATGTGCGGCGATACTACTAAACTCGTTGACGCTTTCACGGGAATAGCACTGCCGTGCGCCGCGCCAATTTCAGTAAAGTCCCCGCCAAGGTAAGTAATGCCGGTCGCGTCATCGTGGATAATCGACCGAACTTTATCGTTGACCACATATTGGCCAGTGTCCGGGTCGCTGGGTTGAGCTAAAACAGAAGGATAAGACGAAACAAAAATCAAAGAAATTACAAGAATTGCCAATATTGCAAAAAATGCGTTTTTCATAGCTGATTATATTATAGCATAATTTGTGGCAAGTGTAAGGAGTATTTTGTTCTCATCCGTCATCTCGAACCCCTCTT
>DNKR01000022.1:16327-25117 GCA_003497135.1 Candidatus Uhrbacteria bacterium
TGGGGGTGAGAGATCTCAACTGCTAAGCAATAGAAACACGCAGATGAGATTTCTCACCCCAAAAAACAGAGATGGGGGTTCGAAATGACGATTTTCCTTTCATCCCCACGCCTTTGTTTGCTAAACAAAAAGAACGGGAATTAACCCGTTCTTGTTTCGATTGTTTCTTTTGTTAGAACTGCAAGCTGAACAATGCGTCCTCAAAGCCATTGACCGCTGATTCAACTTGAAGTCCGAGCCATCCTGCAAAATTATTCTCTTCAATGTATTTTGTTTGGAAGTGGTTTGCTTCAAATGTTTCCATGTTTCCAATCGGCCTTTTGCCTGATTCTGTTGTGTAGAATATCACAGGACTGTCAGCTGCCTTCATAAGCGATGCTTTTGGCCAGTCAGTTGCAAGAACCTCTGATGTTATTGTCGAGCCAACACCGAACTGCATGAAGTATGTTGGTTCAATGTCAATCACTTTTGAGCTCCAGTCACTGCCGCCTAGCATTCTTGCTGTTGCCTCATCCGCAATATGGCGCAGGACATAGGAACCCGGCTCAACATAATATGTTTTTGGATCTGACTGTATTTTTACCCAATTTGATCCTGGGCGTACAAGTACAGGTGTTCCAATTCCAATCTGCGATAGCGTTGCCATGTCCATTGTTTTAACTCCGCTAAAATCAGCGTACCAGCTAAAGTACACGCCTGCTGATGGGAATGGATGGCGCTTTGCGTCTAGACCTACATAATACACTGTTGTGTCTGTAAATGTTGTCTCGTCGCCATCGTTTGGAAGTTTGACCAAGTAGTCAACCAAAACGCCTGTTGGAAGTTCGTTGTTCGCGTCTTGTCTGCTCATGAAACCTTCTGGGACTGCTTGTGGAGCTGATTCAATTGGCAATGCGCCAGTGAGATTAATTGTGAATGCGCTGTCTGATCTATCTGTTGCAAGTTCTGCTCCGCCGGAGTCACGACAATCAACACGAACCTTGCCGTTGCTTGTTGAAGTGTTTGGAACAGTCCAGCTGTATGTGCCGTCATTTGCTTGGCCTGAAGCGATAAGTCCCCAAGCATTTCCGCCGTCAACAGAGTAGTACAAGTTCACATCATAGAATGTTCCTTGTGTTGTCCATGTTATTTGTGATGTTTGTCCGCCTGTCAATATCTCGTTGCCGTTTGGTGAAGTAAGAACACAGCTTGTTGTAGGTGCAGAATAGTAAGTTGTTCCTCCACCGCCTCCGCCACCACCTGTATTAGCCGCTGTTGTAAACGACCAGTCGCCGTCTTCGGCTGCTGCGTCATTTAGATTATTTGAAGCCACATCTTCAATATTGGCCGCTGTTGTTGTGACTGTTGTTAGCTGTTGATATAAGAAGTTGCCAGCATGAGAAAGAGTAACAGTTTTGTTGCCATTACTCCAAACCGGAGCGCCAAACACTCCTGGATCAGGTGCGACAGCATATTCATCAGCTTCATCAAAATCCAATTGCATTGCTTCAGAAAATGTCATTACAATGTTTGCTGTAACTGACACTGCGGTTGCACCGGAAGCAGGAGAGATAGCCGTTACAATTGGCTGTGCGCCATCTGTTTCAACAATATCAGCGGCAACTATCTGACCGTCCGTAGTGGTATTCAACAGGTTTCCGGCAATGTCAGTAACCAATGTTGTTGCGCCTGAGTAGAGGAAGCTCCCTGCTGCTGTTGATGTATCAACAGTATTATCATCGGTTGTTCTGTTAAATGTTGTGGTTGCGTCATTTGCTGTGTCTGTTGTAAAAGTACCTGTTGTTGTACCAGATGTTCCAAGAGTTGCGTTTGCATTTGTTAAGCTTGAATCGCGCATTGCTTCTGACAATACCATTACAGCTCTGTCAATTTTTCCGTTATTATTAACGAAATCACTTACAGTAACCGATGTTATTGTTGGTTTTGTTAGGTCCCATGCAGATGTAGTTGTTGAAAGCGGAGTGTTTGCAATATTGACTTGATTTAGAGCCGCATCAGCAACCTCTGCACTTGCAACAGGTGTAAAGTTTCCAGATGGCTCTGTTGTTGAAGCTGTGTTCATGTAGCCAGCATTTTGGTTTGCAATTAATACAGTAATAGTAGCGGTTCCAGTACCGCCAACCGTGTTCTTTGTTGTTGGAACCGTAACATCGCCAGGTGTTGCAAATGAGCCGAAACCAGCAACTGTACCAGCGGCTGTAGTGTCACCTTTGGTTGCTGTGGAAGTGCCGATGGCAACTGTCATGTTTTCAGAATATGTAAATGTTAGTCTGTTGTATCCGACAGCTGTGTTGCGATCAACAGCAGTAACAATTGGTTCTGCACCGTCTGTTTCTCCAATGTCTCCTGCGGCTATTGTTCCATCAACCGCAGTATTAAGCAGGTTTCCGGCAAAGTCAGTCATTAGAGTTGTTGCGCCAGAATAGAGGAAACTGCCGGCTGCTGTTGAAGTGTCAACAGAGTTATCATCTACTGTTCTGTCAAATATTGTAGTGTTGTCATCAGCCACAACTGTTGTAAACGCACCCGTGGTTGTTCCTGCTGTGCCAAGAGTTGCGTCTGCATCTGTAATGTTAGCATCACGCATGTTTTCAGAGAAAACAGCAACAGCTTCATCAATCTGGCCATTGTCGCCTGCTGCATCATCAACAGTAACCGATGTAATAGTTGGTTTTGTAAGATCCCAGGCGGCCGTTTGCGTTGAGGCAGGCGTTCCTGCTATGTTAACTTGATTTAATGCAGTGTCAGTAACTTCTGCACTTGCAACAGGTGTAAACACGCCGGAAGGTTCAGTTGTTGAAGCTGTGTTCATGTATCCTGCCGCTTCTGTCGCAATAGATACTGTAAGTGTTGCTGTTCCGTTTCCAGAAACAGTGTTCTTTAATGTTGGAACAGTAACATCGCCAGGTGTTGCAAATGAGCCAAAACCAGCAACTGTACCAGCGGCTGTGGTGTCGCCTTTGGTTGCTGTTGAAGCGCCGTCTGTAACGGCAACATTTTCGGAGTATGTAAAAGTGAGGATGTTGTATCCGCCTGATGTATTGCGGGCAACAGCTGTAACTGTTGGAGCTTGACCATCAGTCAAAGCTTGAGCAAGCTGACCTGCAAAAGTATTTCCTGAACCACCATCTACTAAGGCAGCAATATCAACAACGCCAGTCGAAGCGGTTGTTAGTGCTATGTTAGGGGTAAATGTAATTACATGTGTTGTTGTTCCAGTACCTGTCATGCTATCAACAGAAGTTTCCGGAGTCCCGTCTATTGAAAGGCCGGAATAATTTGTAAATACAGCATCTACTGCAACAGTGTACACAACAGTAAATTGGGTTGGACCAGTAACTTTTGCTGATACGACCGTTGCCGCCGCAGCAAGCGCATTTGGAACATTCTCAAATTGTGTAACCGCTCCAACGAAAAGAGTGGTCATAACTAAACATGCAGTGACCAGCGCCACCACCCTATCCCGTCTGAACAAAACTGTTTGCAAATATGCCATACAATTTTAATGAATAATAATTAATTAAATTTGCTTATTGAAAACAATAAGCTCCAAAATTGCTTTATCAAAAAGCATTTTTGGAATTAGATATTTTACTCCACAAATATTATATCACTAAACTTAGCTTAAAAAAACAGGCCTTTGTCAGGCCTGTGCATAACTGTTAAGCTTGTTTATTGATTCAACCCCTGCTTTTCTGCCCATTCCAAACGGATTTGGCTTATTCTCTGCTTAATATTTTCATCATTTGGGCTTAAAGTAAGCGCAACTTCATAATGCGAAATTGCTTTTTCATAATCACCCTGATCATAATACCACTCCCCAAACATGACCATTAACTGCGCTGTTTGGCCAAGATTTTTTAAGGCAATATCAAGAACCGGCTTGATCTTGTCTCTATCCTGCGGGATTTTATCTTTAATAAGATCAATCAAATTATACAAATACACCTCTTGCCCGCCGAGTTCCAGCGCCTTAATCCACATATCCCTTGCGCCAATGTAATCCCCTGCCTCGCTAAGAGTTTGCCCGAGGTTTTCAAGCGATGGCGTGTCGTTGGGGCTCACAGCCAAAATTTTGCGATACCATTCCTCTGCTTGTTTAAGCTCGCCTAGCCCATAATACGCATTGCCCAGCAAAAGCATTGAATTCAGGTCGCTTGGATCGGCCTCCAGCTTTGCCTGCAATTCTACAATGTCTTTGTTGTACTTTTCCTCAAGTTCCGGCGGCAGGTCGCGGTCAATTGTTTCAGCAATCTTTGGCTTGTCCTTGCTTATTGTGCCTGAAAAATAAGCGTAACCAACAGCCGCAACCGCGACAATCGCGGCAATAATTGTGATTTTGTTGCGAAGAGATAGTGTTTTCATATTGAATGACATTATAGCAAAAATGGCGGGTTGGAAGCAAGCGGAGCGTTTTTTACGAATTTTTTTGTCATCCTGAACCCCACCATATTTAGCGCCTATGGTGGGGTGAAGGATCTGCGCCAAGTAACAACGAGTGCGTGGCGCAGATCCTTCGGCCCCAGGTGTAACAGACGAAGGGGCCTCAGGATGACGAATGAATAAAATTCGTGGATTCGTTGCGCGTGGGCGGGGCATTCCGCTACATAAACATACGCGGATCCCCGCCTGACCATTACAAATGGCGGGCAGGCGCCTTTGGCGGAAAAGCCACCGCCCTATGTGGCGTGGTTCTATGCGCGTGCATTATTAATATCAGGGTGGGGTTTCATACCCCACCCTGATTAAGACGAACAACCCCGCCCATTTCAGAACCATTCCCCGACCATTTCAGAACCATTCCCCGACCACGCGCCCCCATCGCAAAAGCAGAGGCCGAAGCCCCTGCTTTTTGCTCGAACAGGACTAAACCATCAGTGAACTAGTAGATAATTGTTCCACCAATTACCGGAAGGTTCTTAAGGTCAGTACCGTCAATATCAACGGCCTCACCATCACCCCATTCAACTGAGTCAGCACCGGCAACCAAGTTGGCATTAAGATTTGCCTCTGTTTCAATATCAAAGCGTACAGAGTGATCGTTTGCTGTGCTTGCGCCTGTTGTGTCAACTTTCAAGATGTATGTCTTTGTTTCACCTGCGCCGACCTCAACAGAATTATCTGCTCCTGCGTCAAGCGTAAGCTTGGCCCAGACAAGGTCAACACCGGGATCACAATCATCACCATCATCATTGCCATCTGCAAAGTCCCAGTCACCGTCTTCACCAAGTTCGGTTGAGGTATTTGCACTGTCATAGAGCGCCCACGCAGCTGCAACAGGGAAGCTTGCGTCATCGCAATCATTCCATAAGGCCGCGCCAGTGTCTGTTGATGTTAGCTTGAATGTGAAGTCATGAATTGTGACATCTCCACGGGTGTCAGCCGCAACATTGAAGCGGTACACTTCCGCAAGGCCTGGGATTCCAGCGCCTGACGGACTGCCTGATGCCAAGCTCAATGTTGGTTTTGTCTTGCGCAATGTCATTACATTAGCTGCAAGATCGCCGCCCACATCACCGTTTGCACCAGCTCCATCAAGGGTTGAGTTTGAACTCAAACCGATTGCTTCAAAGTCAGCGTCTGCTGTGCTCAAGAAGTCAAGGTCAATTGTGTCGCCAGAAGCGGCACCACCGCCTGTACCTGAAACAACATTTGTATCAACAGATACTGTCAACGAGCTTGTTGAAGTGTTTGATACATACCAGTCCAAGTTATCAAACACGACCTCGCCGGCTGACAAGAAACCTGTCTTTGTTCCTGTTGTTCCGTCTTGCTTTTTGTAGCTTACTTTTACATTTGCCGCTGCAGCATCATCACCGTCGTTTTCAAGAGTAACTTTCTTAACGCGGAATGGTTCTGCTGTGGCTGTTCCTTTAAGCTTCATGACTGATACGCCTGTTGAGCTTCCAAGAACAATGCCAGCTGTTGGATTACCGCCATCAAGAGAAATTTCAATTGTTCCTGCATCTGTAACAGTTTGAATTATGTCTTCGTCGTTTCCTGCAAATGTACCGGCTGTTACGCCAACGGCATCGCCTGTATCATCAACTGCTGTTACATCTCCGACAGCATCTATTTCAACATAGAATTCATCATCATCACCGTTACCAGGTGCAACATTTGCTAAGTTACAGCGAGCGAGCAATTTCTTTGTCTCGCCTGCTGGAACTGTCCAGCTGAATCCGCTGAATGTTGCCTCACCGGCTTCACCAGCTGAGAATGATTCTGAACCATCAACGAGTGTTAATGTCAAACCATCGTACAAGCTGCATGAAGAAATGTGGTCTGATGGGAACGCATCGTCGTCTTCCACACCGTCATCAAATCCATCATCATCATCATCGCCGTGTGCTGTAAGGGTTACATCTGTAACTGTAATTTCAGATGATTCGCCTGCTGCGAACGCCCAAGCAACAAAGTCAACGCCGTTTGCGCCCTTAACCCACTCGCTGTCTCCAGGAGGAGTTGTGACTGTTACATCAAGAGACGCATCAGTAAGTGTGAATACATTACCAGCAAGGTCGGTTGATGGGACAATATCTGCGGCTGCCAATGCATCGCCGTTAGTATCGTCTGCTTCAACTTCGCTCATATCAAGAGTTGCTGTGATTTCTTCATCATCAGCCGCATCTCCTGTACTGCTAACATCTACGAAGAGCGCTAGATCAAGTGTCTGTCCTGCTGAAAGCAAGACATCATCACTGAAGTCCAGTGATTGAGCAGCATCGCTTGCGCCAGTGGCAATTTCTTCAGGACCCATAAGGGTTGCGCCCGTAGCTTTGTTAACAATGCGGAATGATTCAAAATTAGCCTCACCATCATCGTTTTCACCTTCAACATCTGGACCCGGGTCATCAACAGGATCATCTGCCAAAAGGTTATCAGCAGCAATATCAATCTGAAGATCTTTCAAAGTTGTTGCTTGCTGTGCTGTAACGCTGAAATCAAGAATGCTAATGTCATCTCCGCCGATCTTTATATCGCCTGTTTGAGGACCATTGAAAGCAAATGTTAATTTGCCTCCGCGAATCTCGGAAAATGAACATTCATCGTCTCCGCCTGCGCCATCGCATGATGTTCCATCGTAAGTTCCATCAATATCGCGATCAACAGTTAGATTGAATCCGAAGTCGCTACCAACAACCGCAAGATCCAAGTCATTGTCAAGATGAACTGTGATAGAATCACCTGCCTCACCACCTACATCAGCCATGATCTTAAAGATTCTGCTGTTGCCATCTGCAATGAGGTATGTATTTGGAAGTACAAACTTAACAAGCTTGCGGCCTATGTATTCACCGCTTGCAAGCAATGAACTGCCCTGCATAAGTTTGTAGTTTGTGTGATCAGCAGCATCATCAACTTCAAAAGTAACTTGATTAAGCCGACCATCCTCGCCTTCTACCGCGAGCTGAAATTGACCGATAAGAGCTCCGTTTGTTCCAAGGAATGGATCTGTAATAGTTCCATTGGTTGTAATTGTTACTTCACCAGCCGCGGCTGTACCTACGCTAAATAGATTTCCGCGAACTGGGAATGATCCTGAAACTGTTGCTGATGACTGAACTGATGTTGCGCTTGAAAGTGCAAAACCAATTGTGTCGCCTGCGCAAGCACATCCGCCAGTAACATTAACTCTTAGGTTGTAGCTCTTTGTCTGCCCTTGTGTAAGAGCAAGGCTCAAGCCGGCAAAGGTTACTTGTCGGTTTGATGCAACAACTGACTTGCCGTCTGTCAATCGTGTTGTTCCTTCATAAAGGTAAACACCATTGTCTGCAATGTCAGCAGGTACATTTACTCCAACAAGGTCAAATGTCATGCTTGTAATTGTTGCTGAACCTGAATTTGCTGTTGTATTAAAGCGGAACATTTCAACACCTGTTGCGCCATCTGGCAATGTTGCGCCTGCTGGTGTGTCTGTTGACAAGCTGACTGAAAGTCCGCCTGTAACACCAACTCCGAGCTGTGCTGGGTCTGAAAGACCGGCTTCATAACCGGTAACATCAGAACCGGCTGTAAGACCGGTGAGCAAGCTTGGCATGTTGACTAGGAAGCGATCCTGGAATCGGTTCGCTGTCCAGCCAGCGCTTGTAACCAAACGCTTTGTGTTGTTTTGAACAACATAGTGGGTTCCATTGTCATTAACGAGCAAGCCATTGTAGGCAGCTGCGCTCATGAGTGATGGGCCTTCTGTATAGTGTGTCCAAAATGTATCAGGAACATCATCAATGAATGTGTTCCAGTTTGAACCGTAAATTCCTGTTGCGACAGATTCTGTTTCAACCCAGCGGATTGTTCCGTTTGGTGTAACAGCGTATGTCTGTGGGAGGGACTGGACTTTAATCCAGCGTGCACCTGGTCTGTACACGACATTTCCACCAAGTGGGATGTCTGCCAATGCGGAATCAGAAAGTGTTTGAACTCCTGTAAAACCGCTGTACCAAGTAAAGTATGTTTTTTCATTTGGGAAGATATATCTTTGGCCATTGCTCGCATAGTAGTAAACTGTTGTGAGTGTTGTGCCTTTGATAAGATCACCTGCTACTGCTGCATGCGCTGTTAAAGGCGCGATGAACGCTGAAAAGCCGATTGACCAAAGAATGGTAACGGCCGCGACTGCGATAGCAAATGATTTTTTCCCGATTCGAAGTGAATCGTTCATAATTTTTGAATTCTAGTTTAAGTATAATTAATGATAATGCGGCCCTGTTGGGTCTCGACCATTTAGCACTATCATTTGTGAATGGAACTTACGGAACTGCCAGCCACGCCATGGCCCCACGCCGGCGC
>DNKR01000022.1:25222-25353 GCA_003497135.1 Candidatus Uhrbacteria bacterium
GGGGGGGGCAGGACAATGCCGGGCAAGCCGTTCCAAATTTGCAAGCCAATTATTTAGCTGGCAAATTTGAAGCGTCTTGTTCTCTATTCGTCATCTTGAACCTATTCGTCATTGTGGGTAGGGACGCACAG
>DNKR01000022.1:25447-32124 GCA_003497135.1 Candidatus Uhrbacteria bacterium
GTGCGTCCCTACCCTGTACAGGTTCAAGATGACGGAAAAATCAAATACTCGTTTCTGCTTCTACTGTGGTTTCTTTCTGTTCTTCTTCTTGAATGTTCTGTTCCTGTTCTTGTGCAACTGCCGCGTCGGTTATTGCTAATTCCGCTTCTGTTACCAGCGCTCGGCCGGAATCTATTGTAATTCGCATTTGCGCTATAAGTTCAAACGCTTTTCTGTATCCGCCAACAGCAAACAAGTTCATTGCTTCGGCTGATTTGTCGTTCAGCCCTAAGAATTCATTACGCACGCGCAAAAGCTCTGCAATGTACTTTTGTTCAACTTCCGGATACTGCGGAAGCACATTTTGAAGCACAACAAGCCGTCCAAGCAGTGCTTTTTGCTGGATTTCAATTGACAACAAGTCATTGCTGAACTTGTTACTAAGATTCTGCGTATTTAATTCTGATGGCAATTTTTCTGTTTCTCCAACCAAAACTTCCACGACTTGTTCGTTTACATTGTTAACCGCCTCGTCTGCTTCTTTGTTTTCTAAATTCGCGCTTGCAAGCAGTTTGCTTATTGCAGAGCTTTGCTCGTCAGCGATTACAGCAAGTTCAGCGGCTTGAGTCGCATTGCTTATTTTTATATTAGATATTTGCTGATTAACCTCGTCCATTTGATTTGTAAACTGGCCAACAGCGACTTTTACAAGCTCTTCTTTTTGTTTGGAATCAGATGAAAGGATCTGTTCAACTTCGGTTAATCTTCGCTTTGCGAATTCAACATGTAACTTCATTTTCTTTTCGTCTGATGCTGCAAATGTTAACTGCGCGCGTTCTGTTGCAAGCTTAACGCCATATAGCGCGTCGCCCGGAACAGAATCAAATGACGCGTTTACTGTTGTTATCCATCCGCCAAGCACAAGAACAAAAATAGACGCAACCATTGCGGCCGGTCTTAAAAATGCTTGCGACGCGACAAATCTGAAATAATTTATTTGATCCGCGACTTTGTGCAACTGAACCGGTTCAGCGTCAATTCGCGACAAAATGGTCTCAAAACTGCGCGTGCGCAATGCATCATCCACGCGCATGCTTGGATCATTTATCAAATTCTTTAATTGTTTTTCCAACTGTCTCATTTTCTTCAATTATATTGTGTAATGCTTTTTTTGCTCTATGCAACAATACTCTTACACCCCCTGCCCGCTTATCAAGCGCTTCTGCGATTTCCGCCACTGACATCTGCTCTACATACCGCATGAAAAGCGCGTCTTTGTATTCATCTTTTAACTTTCCGATTAAATAGAGCAGTTTATCTTTTTGAAGCCCTGCATCAACTTCCATTTCTATTGAACTTGCACCGGGCAGTGAAAGCTGGACAACATTCTCGTCAAGCTCTACTGACTCAACCCCGCGCTCGCGGTAAAAAGCCGCGATAGTGCGCTGTGAGATTTTGTAAACAAGCCCTGTGAATTCTGTAACCGGTGTTGTTGTAATGTATCGCCACAAGCGCACGAATGTATCGTTTGCTATGTCCTCTGCATCTTGCCGTGTTGGCGTTTTAAGCAATATGAACCTAAAAACGCGGTCGTAGTATGCTTTGTGGAGCTGTGCAAACGCGTCTTGGTCCTTATACATTCTGATACGGAACAGTAAGTATGTTTGGCGCTGCTTGTTCATCTTAATAGTGTGCTATTGTTTCAAAAAGGTTACGCTATTATACAGCTATCCTTGTTTGAAAGAAATAGGCGAATTTAGCTTAAATTAGCATAATGTCCACAGGGTGTCAATTGTTTTGGACACAATATATGTTGTAGAGGCGAACAGCCGTACAACTACAATGGGGCCGTACCGCTCTTTGTTAAAAACTTAACAATCAGCGGTACGGCCCCAGATTCAAAACCGATTTGACAAATACCTGATTTTTGTCTACAATAGTGTAGACAAACAGAACTAATTTATGGCAACCAATACAACAATCAGATTATCAGTTTCAGAGGCATCCAGAATGTTTGGAATTAGCCAAAGAACAATCCGAAGGGCCATAGCAGAACAAAAAGTAACATACATTGTTGTGCAAAAAAGATACAAAATCAATTTTGAATCCTTGCTTAAATGGTCCCAAGAAACATCAACAGTCAAAAACAAAAGGGACAGCCGAGGTATTGGACAGTATGTGGAAAACTGGAAAATCAAAAACAAACTATTTTCACCTAATCCAAAAACATTGGAAAGTAAAACAGACCAATAACTAATTGCCAAGGAGGAGGCAACAGGTTTATGACAAAACCCAAAACCATACTTATAAGCGCTGTACTTGGCCTAGTACTTGTCCTCCCAGCGCAAACAAACGCGCAAACCGCAAGCGATAAATTTGTGCGCACTGCGAACTATTTTTTGATGAGCGGTCGTGCGCTTGAAGACCAAAGCGCTATTGATACGCTTTCTAAATTTGATCTTATTGTTCTTCCGGCAGAAGCCCAAGAATACAACAAACCGTTTTTTGCAGAAGCGCGCAAGCGCAACCCTGATATTGTGATTCTTGCTTATGTTCCAACAGTAAGCTGGAACTCTATTTGGCGCGACCCATTGCACAACAGATTGCAAAGCGGGATACGCCCTGATATGTGGCTCAAAAAGCCGGACGGATCCCCTGTCTCTGTTTGGCCCGGCACGCAAGCGCTCAACTTATCCGGAGCATGGTCTGATTATCTTGCGGAATTCGCATCGCGCGACATTGTCGGGTCAGGCGTTTGGGACGGAATTTTTTACGATGAGGTTTCGGATTCAATAAGCTGGGCAGGGCCGTCAAACACGACTGATTCCGCTTGGGCTGACGGTTATGTTAACTTGCTTTCAAAAACTCGCGCAAAAATCGGCTCGCAAAAAATTATAATTACAAACGGCTCCTCAAACAGCAGATTTTCGCAGTATGTTAATGGCCGTATGTTTGAAACATTCCCGACCCCATGGGAAGCTGGCGGTTCATGGGAGGCCGTAATGCAAAAATATATTGATCTGCAAAAAACAGTTCAAGGCCAGCCGCCTGTGTTTGTTATAAACAGCAACACAAACAACACGGGCTTTAATTCCGATTATCAAAAAATGCGCTTTGGCCTTACAAGCGCATTGCTTGGCAATGGCTACTTTGGTTTTGATTTTGGAGACAAAAACCATGGACAGCTTTGGTACTATGATGAATTTGACGCGAACCTTGGATCGCCCGCAAACCAGCCGCGCGACCTGCTCAATCCTGCAAATACGCGACTGAACAAAAGCGTTTGGAAGCGCGACTTTTCAAACGGAGCAGTAGTTGTAAACTCAACCGACGCGGCGCAAACAGTGCGCCTACCGGGCGAGTACGAAAAGCTCCGCGGTACGCAAGACCCAAGCACAAACAATGGCTCGGTTGTTTCGCGCGTTACACTGCTTCCAAAAGACGGCGTGATTCTGCTCCGCACAGTGCAACAGATAACTAACGCGCCGTATGTGAACGGATCATTCGTGCGCATTTTTAACAAAAGCGGCCAAGCAAGCAGAACGGGATTCTTTTCTTTTGATCCGCGCTTTGAAGGAAGCGACCGCGTTATCAGCATTGACATTGACCGCGACGGCAAACTGGAAGCGGTTAGCGCGAACTCAAGCAGAGTAACGGTTCTTGAAGACAACGGAACAATTAAAGCGCAATTTTTTCCATACACTGACAAATACAAAATGGGAATCAATTTTGCTGTTGCTGATCTTGAAGGCGACGGGACTTTTGAAATTATTACAGGCACAGAGCGCGGAGGCGGGCCGCAAATCAGAATCTTTAACACATTCGGGGTTCTGATAAATCCGGGATTCTTTGCGTACGACAAAGCGTTCCGCGGAGGCGTTGATGTTGCTGTCGGCGACTTAAACGGCGACGGCACGCAAGAGATCATCGCTGGCGCAGGCGTTGGCGGAGGCCCGCATGTGCGCGTGTTCAACAAAAACGGGGTTCTGATAAATCCGGGATTCTTTGCGTTTGATCAAAACTTCCGCGGAGGCGTAAATGTCGCTACCGCTGACATTGACGGCAATGGCGCAAAAGAAATCATTGCTGGAATGGGCCGCGGCGGCGCGCCTGAAATAAGGGTATTCAACAAAGACGGAAAAACAATTCATTCCGGCTTTTTTGCATTTGACTCGCGCTCGCGCGCTGGCGTGGAAGTCGCCGGAGTTGACATTGATTCCGACGGCGCGCAAGAGATAATCGGATTTTCAAACGAAATGTTTACTATAAGCGGGTTTACAAAATAGCAAAATTGCTTATTTTAGTTAATTTTGCTATATTTTATTTATGACAACAGAATCAATAAAAAAGAAAATAGTACCGATTTTAAAGCGCCGAGGAGTATTAAAGGCGGCTATTTTCGGTTCGGTCGCGCGCGGTGAAATGAAAAAGAATAGCGACATTGATATATTGATAAAATACGGAGACGACAAAAGCTTACTTGACCTTGTTAGGCTTGAACTTGAACTGGAAAAATTATTGGGCAAAAAAGTGGATCTTTTGACATATAATTCAATTCATCCGCTTCTTAGCCAAACCATCTTAAAGGACCAAAAAGTAATTTATGAAAAAAGTCGATGTTTTAATTGAACAAGACGAAGATGGAGTTTTTATCGGTTCAATTTCTACTATACCAAGCTGTTATGCGGAAGGCGGAACACAAAAAGAAATGTTAAAAAACCTAAAACAAGTTAAAAAACTCTGCACTAGAAATAATAAAAATACAAAAAATCAGGACGCAAATATTAAACACAACCAGATTGCCTAAAAGATAACTATGCACGAACTGAACAAACCGCATGTTTTTAAAGGCGCATTTCATCTTAAACGGCAGCCGGGCCGCATGCTTTTGCATCCGTTACGCATGCATTACAAAAAAAGATACGAAGGCAAGTATAAATATTCCCAGCTTTTGTTTACTTTTGACTTGGCGCTAGTAGCGCTAATCGTTCTGCTGATTTCAACATCGGTTTTTTTATTAACGCGCAAACCATCTGAATTCGCGGATAATATTATTTTTGAAGCATCATCTGCGCCGCGAGAAATAATTTCAGGCGCGCCGTCTACGCTTTTGATTGAATTTACAAACAACACAGCAGAGGAACTTAGAAACGCACGGCTAACGCTCGCTTTTCCGGCGTATTTTGTGCTTGACGAAATACTTTACAAAGACGAACCGATGGAAGGCAAAACAGCATTAATAGGATCAATTCCGGCAGGCGCCACAGGCCATGTTAAAATTCGCGGAACAATGTTCGGGGATGTTGGCGGAAAACAAATTTTCAAAAGCGTGCTTGAGTTTGAATACGGGATTGAGAAAACAAAGCAGGAAAAAAAGCTGGCTATTCACGAATTTTCGCCGGCAAGATCAGCGCTTGAGCTTGAACTTATTCTTCCAAAAACGCTTGTTTCTTATCAACACATAAACGGTCTGATCAAATACAAAAACACAGGTCCGATTGACTTCCCTTCTGTTTCAATAAAACCGCTTTGGCCCGAAGGATTCACGCTAACAGAATCAGATCCGCGGCCGGTTTCCGACACATGGGAACTGCGCGGACTTAAAGCCGGCGAAGAAGGCGAAATTAAATTCAGCGGACAAATACGAACGCAGAAACAGTCGATTGTTTTTGAATTTAATCCGTCATTTATTTTTGGCAAGGACAGGTTCAGCCAGCAAACCCTGACGCACGAAGCGCCAATGCTTCCGCCGCAAATAACAGTCAACCACGGCGTAAACAGCGCGTCGCTTGCGCCGGGCCAAGACGCGGAAATCACAATCAGCTACAAAAACAGCGGAGTGCTTACAGCATACGATATTGATGTTGGAATAGAAACCTCAAGTCCGTTTTTTGCAACAAAAGGCATGTCTGATGGCGTACAATACAGCAACGGATTTTATTTTAAACGCGTCGCGGACAAACTTTTGCCTGGCGAGAGCGGAGAATTTACAATCAGCATCCCTGTACGCGCATCTATTTTGCAAACCGAAACAACTGTTTTTGAAAACATAAAAGCTGTTACACAAGGCAGTGCAAAATACACTCTTAAAGAAGGCGATGAAATACTTAATGTTGCCTACTCCGGCGAAGCGGTTGGAACACCAATTACAACCATTGTGATTTTTGACTCGTTTGGCAGATATTATGGGGCGCAAGGCGACCAACTTGGCCGAGGACCGCTTCCGCCTGAAGTCGGATCAGAAACAAAATACTGGATTTTTTGGAACATTCGCGGAACAACAAACGCGCTTGAAAATGTTGAGATTCATGCTGAATTTGGCGCTAATGTCCGTTGTTCAGGCAAACAAGCTCCTTCAATCGGGTCCCCTGCCATCTGCGAGAACAGCGAGGTCGTTTGGCGAATTGATAAACTCAATCCAACATTTGCACCTGATGCGAAAATAGCAGCAATTGCTTTTGAAGTCGTTTTACTGCCAAGCGCAAACCAAATAGGATCCGCTCCGGTACTCGTATCAGCTCCGCGCATGTCAGCGCGCGATGCGTTTACAGGCGCGCCTGTTGGCAAAACAGGAGCGCAAATTACAACATCTCTGCCCGCTGATCCGCGTGCAAAAGGGCTGGATAAAGTTGAACCTGCGGTTGTTTGGTAAAACAACAATCGTCATTTCGAACCTTCGTGGTAGGGACGCACAGCTG
>DNKR01000022.1:32219-39083 GCA_003497135.1 Candidatus Uhrbacteria bacterium
ACCAACCCTGATTAGGGGTTCGAAATGTTGAAATAAAAACAAAAAACCCCGCAACAGCCATGGCTATTGAGCGGGAATTTTTTGTTTCACGCGCCTAATTATTCTTTTGGTCGCGCGACATTGACGGTAATCGGCCGGCCCAAGAAGTCTTTGCCATCAAGCGCCTTTATAGCCGCTTCCGCCAATTCGTCTGTGGCCATCTCTACGAAGCCGAAACCGCGGCTGCGGCCCGTGAGTTTGTCCATGACGATTTGTGCAGAAACCACCTCACCTACTTCTGCGAATAACTTGGAAAGGTCCGAGTCAGTCGCATCCCATGAGATGTTTCCCACGAATAACTTGTTCTTCATAATATAAGACAAGGTTCGTCTGTTATGAATTAAATGAACCGCCCCTATTATGAAAAACAGGCTTGGTCAGAAATAAACTATCATATATAGCGTAAAATGTCAAGCTAAAACATGTGAAAGCAAAGCCGCGGTTTTATTTCTTCCGCACAACAAAGTTTTTGCCAAACCATGATATACTTGATTGCATTAGAGGCAAATATGGCAATGAAATATCTTGAAAAATACCAAAAAATAATAATAGCAAGCGTAATCATACTGCTATTTTCTTTTGAAACTACATCCGTGGTCTTGTTTGCATTAACAGTGCGCAACTTGAAAGTTTTTGCGTACGACCAAAGAACATCAATGTTCTACATATTATCCAAGGATATAATCGGGCATCATCTTGAGGACCAAACAAGCGATGATTTAAT
This sequence comes from Candidatus Uhrbacteria bacterium, assembly GCA_003497135.1. Taxonomy (GTDB): domain Bacteria; phylum Patescibacteriota; class Patescibacteriia; order UBA9934; family UBA9568; genus UBA9568. The sequence goes on from DNKR01000022.1 coordinate 32,983, forward strand.
GGGCGAAATTGCGTTTGCAACAAACAAGGAGATTGAGGATACGATTTATGAACTGGACCTTCTTCCAAATGTACTGGCTATAAGCATTCTTAATAGAGACGGAATTGTAATCGCCACAACATTCCCGCAAGCAGAGATTGACAGAGCAGAATTAGAAAGCGAAGTTTCTAAATTTTCCATAATAGGCAAAAAACATGATCTAGAACAAATAAAACTCGCAGAAGAGCAATCTATTTATATTGAAGATGATCTTAAAAAAGAACAAAAGGAATTGCTTGGCGTTGACAATGCGATTGAAATTTTTATCCCATTCACACTAAAAGACAAAAAACCAGCAGGGGTGATAGAAATATATTATGACACAAAAAATGTCATATCTATCATAAACAGATTAAAAATAATTTTATTATTGCACACATTAGGAACATTTTTCGCGCTAAGCGTTATTTTTGACACTGTTCTAAGGCAATACAGAAGGTATATAAAACATAAAGAGAGCGCATATAAAACACAAACGGAAAAATTGGAAAAAGAGGCCAAATATCACGAAAAGGGGCATATTGAAGCCGAAGGACGATACAAGACCCTAATAGAAACATCGCCTGACTGCATAAAACTGTTTGATCTAAAAACAAATATTCTGTACATGAACAGCGGCGGATTAACAGAGCACTCGCTTAAAAATCAAGACGAGGCGCGCGCGTTTAAGGCAATAGAATCATTCGTCAAAGAAGATCAAAAAAATGTTTCTGATGCTATTGCAAGCGCTGTAAACGGCAAAACAGTTACAGTAATAGCCAGGCACAAACCTGAATATTCTAACCGAGAAACTTGCAGAGAGACCTTTGCGCCGATTTTTGCGGATGACGGCAAAACAGTAACTGCCGTATTCGGAATTTCAACCGATATTACTGATATAAAGCGCAAAGAGCGCGAACTGCAAGAACAGTCAAACATGAGAAACAAATTCATTCAAGTGGTATCGCACCAGTTGCGCACCCCGCTTAATGCTATCAGGTGGAATCTTGAAAGCGTTTTGCAAGGCGAAACAGGACAAATTTCAGAAACTCAAAAAACACTGATAAGAATATCACACGAAGCCGATGTAGAAATTATAGAAACAATTGACAAGCTCCTTACTTTCATTGATATTAGCGAGGGTCGTTTGTTCATGCAAAAAGACAATCATTCGCTTTCAGAATTGGCAAAATCAATCTCAAACCAATACAGCCACAGAGCAAAACAGTCGGGTGTAACATTTATTGAGGAAATACAAGAGCAAACATCAATGGTTTCGGTTGATAAAGACAAAATATTATTCGCAATGCGCTCTATTTTAGAAAACGCAATTGACTACACAAGAACAGGCGGAAAAATAACAGTCAAAGTCGCTGAAAAAGACGGAAAAATAACATTTACCGTCCAAGACACAGGAATCGGCATACCTGCTATTGAACAGCAATATATATTTAAGCCATTTTACAGAGCCGCAAATGCTGTTTTAATCAAACCGGACGCATCAGGCGTAGGGCTGTCTATTTGCAAAGCATTCGTAGAAAGCAACAAAGGAACGGTTGGATTTAATAGCATAGAAGACAAAGGGTCTGAATTTTGGTTTGAATTGCCGGTTTAGGCTGTGGACAAATAATGGCAGCGATCTGTAATTATGCTATAATAAAACAAAATTCATTAATTCCCATTTATGCAAACCATGCAAATGACATGGAAAAAATCAGCGGTTTTATTTTTTGCGATTTTCGCATTAGGAACCGCTTTTATTTTTTCCCAAACTTTTTTATCAAAAGCCGCTCCGGGCAGTATTGGGTATGGTATAGAAGGAGTGGTTTTATCAGTTTTTATTGATAATCCTACTATTGATGTTGTAAACATAGGAGACATGGTCCGCGTTGAGGCATATGTAGACAATACAGAGGGCGATTGTACAACTACAGTTACGGCAGATATGACAGCATATGGCGGCAGCACAACAGAGGCATTTGTTTGCGTTGCACCAGGTGCTCCTGATTACTATGTACTTGACTATGTGGTAATTGATGATGACGGCGGTTTAGGAGGCGTAGATGGAGCCGCAGTTGCTGTTACAGTTTCTATAACAGACGGCGATGACTTGGTTCCAATCACAGCAGAAACAAACCCAATAGCCGGTCTTATGGACACAATTGCACCGGTTGTTGATGCTGATGACATGTCCGTTGATGCAACAGGAACAGGGACAAGCGGAGAATTTATTGTTGATGATGTTCTTTATGTGCACGCTGACACTTCAACAATGGACTCAATCGGCGACTTTGCTTATGCAACAGCAAACATCGAAGATTGGGGCGGAGCAACCGATGAAGCAATGTCAGACGACGAGGGTTGTTTGGACTTTATACCTGACGGAGAATATACAGCGTGCTATTTTATTCCGGAAGGATTTTACGGCGAAGGCGGTTTTGACACAGTCGACGCAACACTGGAAGTTACAGTTTGCGATGATGCGAATAACTGCGTAACAACATCAAATGCAATCGCGTACTCTATTGACAACATCAAACCATCGTTTATTGGAGAAACGCCAATACGCGCAATGACGCAGGAACTTGACGAAATAGACGATTATTGGGAGGAATATGTTCCACCACTAACTGACACAAATTTCTGGTTCTACTATAACAACAATGACGAGGATATTGATGATGACGACGAGCTTATACTGGACATCGAAACAAATTATTCCACTTTTGACGGTGAAATTCAAACAGATGATATTAACAACATTCAGGTGTGCGTAAAGTCAATGGCAACAAACTCACCGACTGATGTTTGTCTTGATGCTGATTTCCTTAACCCTGCTTTTGTAGCGCCTGCGCTTTTTTACGGCGAAAATTCATACGACATGGCGTACGAAATACCTGTTGAAATATTTGACCAGGCAACGCCAAACGGCTATTCAATAAATATCCAACTTGTTGATAATGCGGGAAACAAATATGTCAGCAATCCGTTAGAATTCGCAGAACAAAACTTTGTTGCGATTTTCGGAATGGAGCCAAAAGACATGGACCCTGAATTAGACAATGAATTCACAACAGTGTGGGAAGACATTGCTGATTTTACAGATGTTTATAATCTTGATTTCGCTGCAACAGAAACAGAAGTATGCGATGACTGCGAAGCGTTAGGAACGCTATTAGCTGAATTTGAATTGGCCGGCCCGCTCAACCTTACAGAAGAAGACACGCTTGATGCGCTTTTCCTGCTTGGCCAATACATGGAACTTCAAGCTGACCTAATCGGTTTTGATTCAGACGCCCTATCAGGGCTTGATTCAGATGCTATTTTGAGGGTCTTGGTCTCAAGCTCTGGCATGCCAAACCAGCCGGGCATTATTGTTTATGATAATGCTGACGAGGTTCTTGGTTATGTTCCAAACGACGCGGTGACGGATGAATTTGGGGTTGATGTTGGCGGAGATGCTATTAATGATTTTGATATTTTTGAAGACCCTGCACTATCAGATCTTTGGTACTTTGCTTTTACAACAACCGGCTTTTCAACTTTTGGAATAGATTCAACGGCTCCAACAGTCACAATATCCCCTTCTGATAGCGGAGCTGCAAATCCTCTGCGATCAGTTGTTCTAACATTTTCAGAATCAATTAACGAAGAAACTTTTGATTTCATTGATGACTCTGGAGTTGCTTATGATCCTGCGATTTGGAATTCAGATTCAACATCAGTCACCCTAAATCACGAAGCGTGGGATATCGGAGAGGTGGTAACATTTACAGTAAGCGCGCTCACCGAGGATCTTGTTGGTCTTGCTATTGACGGAGACACGGATTCAACATTCACAGTCAGAGCATCATCAAGTGGAGGCAGCGGAGGCGCAACAACCATGCCAACAACTTCGCCTTCAATTGCGCTAAGCGCGCCATCATCAGCGACTTCCGGCGATAGCGTTTCTCTTAGCTGGACAAGCGGTGGGGCTGGAATTTCAGAAGTTCTGCTTTCGTACGGCATAAGCAGCGAAATAGACAGGCATGTTATCGCAGACCATCTTTCTGCTTCCGGCGCTTACTCTTGGACAATTCCGATCACTGTTTCAGGCGATGTGACTGTTTACGCTGATGGCTACGACAGCGGCAGAGCGCGTCTTGCCACAAACAGCAAGTCAATGACAGTAATCACATCAGAGGCCGAGCAGCAAGCACAAGAGCAAGCGCAAGCAGAGGCAGATGCTGATGCCGGAATCACACGCGACAGCGAAAACAGGCGCATTGCACCGCTTACAAGCGAAATGCAAGTATCGCCTATTACAGGCGAGCTGGAACAGGTATCTCGGGTTTCGGCAGGAATGTATGTCCGCGCGTATGGATTCAGCACTGTTTACTACATAACATCCGACATGACACGAAAGCCGTTCTGGAACGCGGAATCATTCTTTACATGGGCTGATTCTTGGGACGATGTTATCTGGATCACAAACGCAACGCTGGTTACTCTTCCGATTAGCTCCCCAATGCTTCCAAAACCAGAAGTCGTGCTTGTAAAAATTGTTTCAGAACCGACTGTTTATATGATTGAGCCAAGCGCAAGTTCTGGCGGAGTTTTGCACTGGATTAAAACGGAATTCGTAGCGCAAAGCATGTATGGCGCGAACTGGGCCGACTATGTAATAGATATTGAACCAACACTGTTTCTTGAATACGAAATCGGAGACCATGTTGTTTCGCCAATTCCTATTGACATGACAAAAATGAAAACACGGGCGCAAATTGCAAATTTAGTTATCGGATCATAAAATCATAAAAGCCCGATCAACTGATCGGGCTTTTATTTAACAATTAACAAAAACTATGCAAAACAAAAATACTCCGCGCGATGTTTTTATGCACTTGCTCATGATCGCAACGCTTTATGCCGCGATTGTAAGCATTCTCGCCCTTCTGTTCCAGTACACAAACATCAAATTCCCTGACCCGCTTTCATACGATAGAATCAGCGCGCTGGATATTATTCGCAGGTCAATGGCCGCACTTGTTGTTGTTCTCCCTGTTTTTATTTTCATGTCGCATTTGATTGCCCGCGATATAAAACGCAACCCTGAAAAGCAAGAACTTAAAATCCGCAAATGGCTTTTGTATCTCACTCTTTTGGCGGCTTCTGCAACAATAATCATTGACCTTGTAACGCTTATAAACGGATTTCTTTCAGGCGAGCTTACCGCAAGATTCCTGCTTAAAACCGTTTCTGTGCTTGTGGTAACCGCTTGCGTATTTGGATACTATCTTTGGGACTTGCGACGCGCAGCGCAAAAAAAATCGCTATTACCGCGCAATGCGGCCATTGCGGCTTCTATAATCTCGGTTCTTGTCATAGCATTCGGATTTTTCTTTGTCGGATCCCCGCAAACGCAAAGGCAAATGCGCTTTGACAACGAGCGCGTGAACCATTTGCAAATACTGCAGAGCGAAATAATAAGCTATTGGCAAGTAAAGGGCGCACTTCCGGCCAATCTCACAGCGCTAGAAAATCAAATAACAGGATTCAGAGCGCCTGTTGATCCGCTTACGGCAAAACAATACGAATACACAATTTCTGACGAACTTGTTTTTGAGCTTTGCGCGGAATTTGCGCTTCAAAGCGAAAATCAAAGTACGCAAATTTCCAGAAACGAATTAGCAGTGCCAATGCCAGCCAAGCCGGATGCTTATTACAACCCGTACGACTCTTTGCAAACATGGAACCACAACGCGGGCAGGGCGTGCTTTGAACGCACGATTGACCCTGACCTGTATCCGTCCGAGGCGTTCTCTCGCAAGGGCTGGAATGTGTACCGCGATGATACGCTCGGATTCTTGTTCCAATACCCTGCCGGATACGGCGCAGGCGGGATAACCGGTGCTGTTCAGATTATAGCTGACACTAATAACGAATTCACTCCAAGCATGACAATAACAGTTGAAGAGGACCGAGTTGAATTCGCGCTTTGGGAAGGGATTGCGTGGGACTACTACAAAGATGTGGTTTCAAGTTTTAGATTTACGAAATAACTAATAAATTGTTCCACTATCATACTAGCTAGTATGATAGTG
>DNKR01000022.1:39154-39470 GCA_003497135.1 Candidatus Uhrbacteria bacterium
ATACTAGCTAGTATGATAGTGGACTAGCTTAAATATGGCTATCTGTATTAGATCATTCGCTCTAGCTGGCGCAATTGTTTGGGCTGTTGGCGCCTTATTGCTCGGCCTGCTTTCAATGCGGTTTGGCTGGGGCTTGGCAATGGTTAACACAATCAGTTCTATTTATATCGGATACGCGCCAACAATCGCTGGATCGCTAATAGGCGCGCTTTGGGCATTCGCTGATGCGTACATCGCGTGCGCAATTTTCGCATGGATTTATAACAGATTCACTTCGTGTTGCAAGGAAAAATAAAAAAAACATAGCAGCCGCCGT
>DNKR01000022.1:39569-48017 GCA_003497135.1 Candidatus Uhrbacteria bacterium
GGCTCGCGAGCCGCCCCTACGGCGTGAAACCCCCCTACGGCGCAAATCGCCATTATTGCGTGGCGATTTTATTATTAATAAAAATGCCACAAATCTGGTATAATGTTTATGTATGGCGCAAAACGAAATCAAAAAAACAATTAAAGCGCTTTTTGCAAACGGCAAAGGACTTTTGGCTGCTGATGAAAGCACACCCACAATAACAAAGCGGTTCGCAAAAGCAGGGCTCAAATCCACAAACAAAACGCGACGCGCTTACAGGAATATTTTTATTACTGCAAAAGGAATGGAAAAATACATAAGCGGAATTATTTTGTTTGACGAAACAATACGGCAAAAAGCAGACAACGGCACTGGTTTTGTTAAAATTCTTAAACAAAAAGGAGTGGTTCCTGGAATCAAAGTTGACATGGGCGCAGAAGAAATTAGCGGCTTCCCTGCTGAACTTGCAACAAGCGGACTGGACGGGCTTGAAAAGCGAATTCGCGAATACAAAAAACTCGGTGCGCGATTCGCAAAATGGCGCGCAGTGTATTCAATCAGCAAACAAACGCCTTCAAAAAAAGCGCTTGCTGAAAATTCCAAACGAATGGCAAAGTACGCAAAAATCTGCCAAAAGCACGGCATACTGCCGATTGTTGAACCGGAGGTTATAATGGACGGAACGCATAACATCATGGCCGGCAAAACAGCAACAATAAAAGCTCTGTGCGCTCTTGTCGGCGCACTTGGCAAAGAGCGCGTGCAACTAGATAAGGTTGTGTTCAAATGCAACATGGTCCTGCCGGGAAGCGGATCAAAATCAAAAGCAAGCGCTTCAAAAGTCGCAACAGAAACTGTTAGCGCGCTTAAATATTCATTGCCAAAAAACATCGGCGGGGTCGTGTTTCTTTCTGGCGGGCAATCGCCGGCGCAGGCAATAAATAATCTAAAAGCAATATCGAATCAATGCAAAAAATACAAATGTCAGTGGCCGATTACATTTTCGTTCGCAAGAGCATTGCAAAACGAACCGCTGAATATTTTCGCAAAAAAACAAAACAATATCCAGAAAGCGCAAAAAGCATTTATTAAGCGAGCAAAAATGTGCTCAAGAGCGATAAAATAAAACTATGGACGAAATACTTGTTACATGCAATTACATATACAATGCATACGGAGTGTCACACCTGCTTGCCGGAGTTTTTATATTTCTCATTGGAAATTTTATTATCGCAAACAATAATAAGTCAAAAGAAAACATTTCATTTTTTGTAATGACGCTGTGCGCCACCGTATGGATGTTTGCGGCAGGAATGGCCTTTTCCGCCATTGATCAGAGCATATCATTTTTTTGGCACAAAATCTCGTTTATAGGCGCAGTGCTGATCACACCGACTTTTTATCTGTTTACAATATTTGCCGTAAATTCAAGCCAAAAAATTTTTAAATTAATTGCCATATATGCAGCATCGACCGTGTTTTTAGCAGCTCTTGCGGCTGATTTGCTGATAACTAACCCCAAAATAATGTTCGGAATTTATATTGCGTCTCCGGGCCCATTTCATGCCGCGCTTATATTATTCATATTTGTAACTATCGCTATAACTTCCGCTGAACTGATATTTTCTATCAAAAACAGCAAGACGACGAAAATAAAACAAAAACAGCTTGAATATATTTTATTCACATTCTTGATTGCTTCAGCAAGTTCAATTAATTTTTTATCAATTTACAATTTACCAGTACCGCCGCTTGGACTTATTTTCCTTGTTGCATGGGGACTGATGATTTCGCGCGCTATAACCCGTTTCAAATTTTTTTTCCTTACGCCGGAACTTGCCGCAATGACTGTTTTTGAAACAATAAATGACGCGCTTATAGTTACCGATACTTTCGGCCGTATAACTCTTGCAAACGCATCAGCGGTTTCGCTTCTTGGAATTAATTTAAAAGAAATAGAAGGCGCGCATATTTCAACATTTATAAAATACGCTGATTTTCCCGCCTCGGAAGAAATCATGACGCTCAAAAACGCGACTATATTTGAATCAAAAGAGGTCTCGGCTCAAACAAAAGCCGGGGGCTTTATTCCAATTTTAATATCCGCCAATATAATTAAAAATTCCAAGGGCGCGCCCATAGGCATTGCGTCAATCGCAAGAGACATTAGAAAACTAAAACTATCAGAAAGCGAGATCCGCAGAACAAACCGAGCGCTTGAAACAATCAGCGAAATAAGCAGGCACATGGCGCGATCAACAAATGAAGGCGAATTTCTCACAAGCGTATGCGAAGCAATAGTTAAAACAGGCGGATATAATTTTGCTTGGATCGGATTCGCGCAGTACGATGACAAAAAAACAGTCCTGCCAGTTGCAAGCTTCGGACTCGGTGATTTTGACATCAGCACTCTTAAAATCACATGGGGCAACGATGAATTCGGAAGCGGACCTACAGGAACAGCAATTAAAACAGGCAGATACAGCATAGTGCGCGATGTTATTAACGACCCAAGGACAAAAACGTGGAGCAAAGAAGCAAAAAAACAAGACGGCAAATCAGGCATTTCGCTTCCGATTTTTAAAAACAATTCAGTAATCGGCTCGTTCAGCATATATTCATCGGACAAAGACGCTTTCAATGAACAAGAAATCCAGCTGCTCGGCAAGCTTGCGGAAGATGTTTCTTTTGGAATTAATTTTTTCAGAGAAAAAGACGAAAAGGAACATGCCCAAAAACAGCTGAAAGAAAGCGAACAGAAATATAAATCTTATGTTGAACAGTCAACGGACGGAATATTTGTCATGAAGGACAATGGAGAAATCTTGGACACAAACAAGGCCGGAGAGGACATAACCGGAATTTCCGCAAAGGAACTGCGAGGCATGAATTTGCGCGACATTATGTCATCGCAAGATAAAACAAAAGAACAAAAATTGAACTTTTTGCTTGACCTTGTTAAAAACAGCAAAAACCAAACAACTCTTACTATTAAAAAAGACGGGGGTAATAATACGATAGTAGATCTTCGCGCCGTACACTTGTCTCCTGATCAAAACCTTGGTTTTGTGCGAGACATTACAGAGCGCGAGCTGGCAATAAAAAAATTGCGCGATCTTGATCTTATGAAATCGCGTTTTATAACAACACTTACGCATGTCAGCCGCACACCGCTTAACGAAATCCGCTGGAATGTTGAGTCGCTTTTGGGCGGAGAGTTCGGCAATCTTGGAAGCGAACAAAAAACATTTTTAAGGCGCGCACTGGAGAGCGAAGGGGCTGTATTGCGCCTGATACAAAACATGAATATGGTTCTTAATCTTGAACGCGGCGCGTTATTTTTAGATAAACAGCCGGCTTCAATACAGAGCATGGCAGCGTCGGTTAACAATACTTTTACAGAAGAATGCAATCTACGAGGAATTAAATGCTCGCAAGAAGGCGACGGCGCCTCAATGCCGCTTGTAAATATTGATCCTGAAAAAATACGCATGGTAATGGAAATTATGCTTGATAACGCAATCAGATATACTGGCGAAAATGGCAAAATAACATTAAGCATCCGAAAATCACAGGGTGATGTAAAATTCTCTGTGAGCGATACCGGCATTGGCATACCTCAAGCGGAACAAATACACATCTTTGAACTCTTCTTTCGCGCAACAAACGCGCAACTTGCGCACCCAAACGGTGTTGGCATAGGCCTTTCAATCGCAAAATCCATTATAGAAGCGCACAAAGGCAAAATCGGATTCACAAGCGGCGAGGGTAAGGGGTCTGAATTCTGGTTTTCATTACCGTGCGTGGAATGATTTGTAAGTTGTTAAGTTTGTAAGTTGTTAAGTTTATAAGTTGGTAAGTTTTAGGCATTTTGGGCTGTGGACAGATTTTTTTGAGCATTTGTGCTATAATCATTATCATTATTAACAAAATAAGCCAAAACTATGGCAAAAATGAGCAAGTCACAATTCGTGGCAGAAATCGCTGAACTCAGCGGTAAGAGCAAAAAAGAGTCATCAGAAATGTGGGACGGGTTTGTTCAAATGGTTTACAGACAGGTAAAAAAGGACGGCGAAATCACACTCCCAGGCCTTGGTAAGTTTGTAAAAATGCGAAGAAATGCTCGCATGGGTCGCAATCCCGCAACAGGAGAACAAATCAAAATCGCGGCAAAAACAGTCGTTAAGTTCCGCCTAGCAAAACAAGCAAAAGAAGCGGTTCTGTAATCAAACATTAAAGCCCCGTTAAAGCGGGGTTTTTGTGTTGCAAAAACCAAAATAACCCATTCGGGTTATTTTGTTTCTTTGTGCAATATGTGCGCTCTGCAATGTTTGCAGAATTTTTTAAGTTCCAGCCGTTCTTTAAGCATTTTTTTGTTCTTCCTGCTCTGATAGTTCACGCGCTTGCATTCTGTACATTCAAATTTGATGAGTTGTTCTTGAGACATAGTATGGATTTAATATGGCGAAGTTTAGCAAATAAGGCAAAATATGTCAATAAATATGGAAAGGTATTATCTATAGGTTTTATATTGGTTGAAAAAAGTGCCGGTTTTCAAACCTACTAAGCTAAAAGCTAAAATCTATCTATAAATTTATAACTTTTGCACATTAGAAGTTATACACACCAGCCAATACAATAAAAATATGTTATAATATAGATAATAATTTTACTAATTAGCTGTTGCGGTACAAAACAATTTAGTTCTGTACCAAGCAGTCATTTAAATCATTTATGAAAACATTTAAAAAGTTTTCGTGTTATGTTACGGCATTTTCTTTAGTGATCGGTCTTTTTAGTGTGCTGGGTCTTGTCGCGCCTGTTGCGAACGCTGCAACATCGCCAAGCCTTGCAACCGCTGCTAATTTTTCAATCTTAGCCGGGTCTGAAGTGACCAATACCGGCGCCACTACTATTAGCGCAGATGTTGGTATAAGCCCGGGCATCGGAGTTCCGCCTCATTATACCGGTTTTGGCACAGTAACACTGGGCGGTACCATAGAAGACGCAAACGGAACAGCTCTTAGCGCCCAAGGTGATAAAGATTTAGCATATGCTGCTCTTTCTGCACAAGGATGCAATACAACATATATCGGTGCTTTTAAAGAACTGGCCGGAGAAACACTTGTACCTGGAGTATACTGTGCGGACTCGTTTCATCTGTCTTCTGGAACCCTAACACTTGATGGCGACTATTCTGATGTTTGGGTTTTCAAATCAGCATCTGATCTTATCATCACAGACGCTGCCTCCGAAGTTGTCTTTTTAGGCAATGGCCAACCTTGCAATGTTTGGTGGCAAGTTGTTAGCACAGCTACTTTTGATGCAGGCAGTTCATTTGTAGGAAACATTCTTGCGAGCACAAGCATCACTTTTGCAGCTGGCGCAAGCTTAGACGGCAGAGCTTTGGCCGGAACTGCAGAAGTTACAATGGATAGCACCAGTATTTCCGGACCAACATGTTTAGCTGCACCGGCTCCGGGAGGTACAAGCGGATACACCGGTACCATCAATGTTGTTAAAACAGTCATCAACGACAATGGCAGAACCAATACAGTTACAGACTTCCCATTGTTTATAAACGGTATCTCGGTTCTTTCTGGTATAACCAACAACTTCTCTTTTTCAAATTCCGGTTACTATAATGTGACCGAAACCACTAACCCAAACTACACACGATCATTCTCCGGCGATTGCGATGTTAATGGGGTGGTGTACCTCAATCCAACCGAAAACAAATTCTGTATTGTCACAAACAATGACATTGGCGCTCCTGTGGTTATCCCTCCGGTACCTCCAATCATTGATGTTGTAAAAGTACCAAACCCCCTTTCCCTGCCTGCAGGCCCCGGCCCTGTTACTTACACCTATACACTTCGTAATATTGGAACAGTTCCGGTAACCAATTTAACAATGGTCGGAGATACTTGCAGTCCAATAGTCCTGGCTTCTGGCGACACAAACTCCGATGCCATACTTGGTTTAACCGAAACATGGATCTATAACTGCACTACAACACTTACCGAAACACACACAAATACAGTCGTTGCAACAGGATGGGCCAATGGCATAAGCGCGACCGATATTGCAAGTGCAACTGTAATTGTCGGCTTACCATTAGTTCCACCGCTTATCCATGTAACAAAAGTTCCAAGCCCTCTTACACTGCTTGCCGGCGGCGGAGCGGTTACATACACAGAAAAAATCACTAACCCAGGAACAGTGGCATTGAACAATGTCCGTCTTACTGATGACAAGTGCAGCCCCATGAACTATGTTTCAGGCGACACAAACGGTGATGTAAAACTTGATACAACCGAAACATGGACATACACATGCAGAACAAATCTCACAAGCACCACTGTAAATACAGCCACGGCTGTTGGCGAGGCAAACGGTTACACAGTGCGAGATTTCGCAATCGCAACCGTAACAGTAGCAACAGCTGCTCCAGCGCTTCCACAGACCGGTTCTGCTCCTATGTCAAAAACATTGCTTACCATAGCGATCGGCCTATTAGCTGTTTCTTCTATCCTGTACTTCGCAAAAAGAAAACAAACAGTGTAGTTGATAATTCAGAAAAATTCATAAATAAGGGCCGGATGAATTTTCGTTCGGCTCTTATTTTAAAACAGGTATGAGAAGGAAAAGGAAAAAGCTTACTAAATTTCAAACGCCTGCAATATTTTTGATTGTTTTAGCGGTTTTTTCTGTTCTGATTTGGCGTGTCTTTTTATACGAGAAGCAATCACCTGTTGTGCTTGAAAACATTAAAATTACAGCACCGACAATCATTACTAATAACACTGAGGAAAACATAGACGCAGCTGATCCAATCAAGCTACCTGACATTGCTATTAACACAATAATCGATAAAATTGTTCTGATGACTGATGAACCTGAAGCGCCTAAAAATCCAATCAATACCGCGCTGTATGAATCAGCGCCGATTCCGGAAGAAACAGAAAGCGAAACAACGGCTTTAAATACTGTTGAAAATGGCACTGGCGCGCCGGTGCGCATAAGGATCCCAAGTATTGCTCTTGACGCAGCAATCGAGAGAGTCGCTTTAACAGCAGACGGCTCAATGGATGTACCCAAGAACCCAAAAAACACAGGTTGGTATGAACTGGGCGCTATTCCCGGAGAAACCGGAAGCGCTGTAATAGCAGGGCATGTTAATTGGTGGAATGGCGTTACCGGAGCGTTTGAACTATTAAATACATTAAAGCCGGGCGATAAGATTGAGGTGCAAAACGATAAAGGCGCTGTCATTTCATTCATAGTTCGTGAAATCCGGTCATATGACGCGCAAGCGGACGCGATTGATGTATTCAGTTCAGATGACGAACAATCTCATCTTAACCTTATTACATGCGAAGGAATTTGGGATAAAAACACAAGCCAGTATTCAAAACGATTAGTGGTATTTACTGATAAAAATTAATGCGAGTTCATGGAATTGAGTGATAAAATAAAAAATACTTTTAAAATGCCACATCGTAAAATAAAAATTATTAATAATGTTATTGTTTTGGCAATAGTTATTTTTACTATTGCGTTTACGCTTAGTTTGGCTGGGACAACTACTGCGATAAGCCCTGCACCTGTTGATCTTTTATCAGCTAATGGTTTTGCGATTCTGGCAGGCGCGGGTATTACCAATACCGGCTCAACAACAATCACTGGCGATGTTGGATCATACGCGACAGTAACCCAAACCGGATTTGGGTCAGTAACATTAAATGGCACCAATCACTTTGGTGACGCAACCACTCAAAGTGCCAAAACCGATTTAACAACAGCGTATAACGATGCGGAAGCGCGAACACCTACTGTAATTTATGGCGCTATCCATGATCTTGGCGGCGAAATTCTGACGCCGGGTGTTTATAATGACCCTAGCTCATTTGCTATAACCGGAACACTTACGCTCGACGGTGAAAATGATCCGGATGCTGTTTTCATTTTCCAAGCCGGCTCAACGCTTACTACAGCTGGTTCAAGCGTAGTTAACCTTATAAACGGGGCCCAAGCGCGCAATGTATTTTGGCAAGTAGGCAGTTCAGCGACACTAGGAACAAACTCCGCTTTCAAGGGCAATATTCTGGCTTTAACATCAGTCACAATTACCACAGGCGCTAACATTGAGGGCCGAATATTAGCGCAAAACGGAACAGTCACATTAGATGCGAATACCATCACTGTTCCAACCACTCTTTATGTGAACAAAACCGTGGTTAACGACAATGGCGGAACCAAAATTGTTTCTGACTTCCCTCTTTTTATTGACGGCATTGGCGTAACATCAGAAGTTGCAAATACAGTTTCACCGGGATTGCATACGGTTTCTGAAACTGTTGATCCGGGTTACACAGTTACAATAAACGGAGATTGCGCTGCAAATGGTACGATTACTCTTATAGCAGGTGATGTAAAAACCTGCACAATCACAAACGATGATAT
>DNKR01000022.1:48087-48415 GCA_003497135.1 Candidatus Uhrbacteria bacterium
CAATCACAAACGATGATATTGCACCACCTCCACCTGTTCCTGCGACTCTTCATGTAATCAAAACTGTTGTGAACAACAGTGGCGGGGTCGCTATTGCCGCTGAATTTAACTTGCATGTAAAACTGCTGGGTGTTGATGTTGCAGGAAGCCCGGCAACCGGAGTTGGAGCGCCCGGAACTTTGTATTCGCTCGCAGCAGGAACATATGTTGTCAGTGAAGATTCATTTGCGGGGTACGCATCAACTATCACAGGCGATTGCGCTCCAAGCGGCAGTATCACGCTCTTGGCCGGTGAAGACAAAACTTGCACAATCACAAACGATGATAT
>DNKR01000022.1:48487-49744 GCA_003497135.1 Candidatus Uhrbacteria bacterium
CAATCACAAACGATGATATTGCAAATCCAGCAACAATAAATGTTGTTAAAACAGTCATAAATGACAATGGCAGAACCAAAGTTTTCAGCGACTTCCCTTTGTTTGTTAACGGAACACCGGTTGTCTCTGGCGATACCAATACATTTACAGCACCTGCTGTGTACACCGTAACCGAAACTGCGGATCCAAACTACACACAAGCATTTTCTGGAGATTGCGACTCAAACGGTATTGTAAATATCATTCCGGGTGACGACAAGTTTTGCATCATTACAAACAATGACATAGCTATTGTTTCGCACTCATCCGGCGGTAGTGCGATTTTAGACACAATCATTCCTCCTGTACCGCCTCTTATTGAAATTATAAAAGTTCCAAACCCCCTTGTCCTTCCTGATGGCGCTGGTATTGTGACATATACTTATACGCTTAGTAATGTCGGAACAGTTCCTGTAACTGATATTACACTGGTTGGTGATACTTGCAGTCCAATAAGTTTGATCTCCGGTGACACTAATAACGACTCAATGCTTGATACAACAGAAACATGGATCTATCGTTGTTCCATAACACTCACAAAAACCCACACGAACACAATTGTAGCAACAGGATTAGCTAATGGCATAAGCGCAACCGATATAGCAAGTGCTACTGTAATTGTTGGTTTACCGGTAGTACCACCATTAATTCATATAACAAAAGTTCCTAGCCCGCTTGCTTTGCTGGCAGGAGGCGGAAAGGTTACATATACTAAAAAGGTATCTAATCCTGGAACAGTCGCATTGAGTAATGTACATGTTGCCGATGATAAATGCAGTCCATTAAAATATATTTCAGGCGACACCAACAGCGATCTAAAACTTGACACAACTGAAACATGGACATACACATGTCAAACTAATCTTACAAAAACTACTACTAATACCGCTATCGCAACAGGAGAAGCAAACGGCCTCACAGCAAGAGATTTTGCTATTGCTACTGTTGTTGTGGCTGGCGCCGCTCCATCTCTGCCAAAAACGGGCATTATAAATACAGAAAATATATTAATACCGTTTACAATTCTGTCCGTTGTCTTTTCTATTTTGATATTCTTATACTTTAAAAAAGCAAACAAAAAATTTAGTTAATCAAAATATTACGAAACATAAACAAACAAAAATCAGGCGAATTTTCGCCTGATTTTCTTCTAAGTCAAAACTTATAATTCTGGAGCCGAAGACGGGATTTGTCCCCCGCCTTTGGCGGGATCCCCCG
>DNKR01000022.1:49825-49984 GCA_003497135.1 Candidatus Uhrbacteria bacterium
TCTGGAGCCGAAGACGGGATTTGTCCCGCCTTTGGCGGGATCCCCCGCCTTTGGCGTGGGAAACCTATGGTATCGCAAATTGGGTTTGTTTTGAACACTGCTTATGTTCTGGAGCCGAAGACGGGATTTGAACCCGTGACCTACGGTTTACAAAACCGT
>DNKR01000023.1 GCA_003497135.1 Candidatus Uhrbacteria bacterium
AGGGGGGTCGAAATGACGGAGGAAACAATAGATCATCTAAACCTAACAGGCACGCGCAATTCATCCGCGTTTTCTGGCAGGCCGGACGGATTGTCTTTTTCTAATACAATCCAGCCAATTTCTGTTTCTGGTTTTACAAATTCAATTGTAACTTCAAATGGCACAAAATCTTGCGTCATCCATTCTGATTTTGCTTGCGCAATTCCAACGCCAAGTTCTTTTTCGTCTGAATCAATAACTCGAACAGGAAACGAGGCCTCAAAAAACCAATACCCGCGCGCTTCCCCGCTTACAATTAAAGGGCTCTCTATTTTTGAATACTGTTCAATATCAAAAACGCGAATAAGATTTGACTTGTCGGTCTCGCGCTGGATTTTGTAAATCACGCCAGCTTTGTCATCAGAAACATAAATCGTGCCTGCCGGCTGAATCAAAATATCAACCGGACGGCCGAGCGATGAGCCGTCATCTTGAAGCCAACCCGAGATAAAATCCGAGACGCCAAGGAGTTTACCTTCTGCATCCAGATCATATCGAACGAGCTTATATCCAACCGGCTCTGTGCTGTTCCATGAACCGTGGTACGCGACCAAAAGATCATACCAATACTCCTCTGGCCAGCCCTCTTCTGGAAAGAACGCCAAGCCAAGCGGAGCCGAATGCGCAGGAATGTCAAAGAGCGATGGTTCTTTATCTGCACATGGGTCGCGCACATAAATATTTTTATCATATTCGCTATCATGAATATTTTTTCCGTAACAAATAGGCCAGCCGAAATTCGGAATCGAATTTCGCCCCGAGCTTGTCGAGGGGCCCACGCTGTCTTTGATTATATTGATTTCATCTGGAGGCAAATCATTTCCAAGCCAATCACGGCCCATTTCTGTTGCCCAAACTTCGCCGCTTACAGGATGAGCGCTCATAAAAACTGAATTACGCAAACCTGTTGCAAATATACGCGATTCGTTTGTTTTAACATTAAACACCTGAATGGACGCACGAAGCGGGTCTGATTCAATGCAAACATTACACGATGATCCGATTGAAATTAATAGCTCGTCTTCGTATGGATACGGCCGAAACATTATGGTTCTGGTTGCATGATTGCCGCCTGTTGGAAAATCCGTAACTTTTCGCTTGTTAATGGCGCGGCGATTTTCACTGTCCCAGTCAAAAACAGAAAGTTGATTTTCTTCTGCAATATACAGCTCGCACTTGTCGCGGCACCGGACAGCGATGCCGTGCGGTTTGTTTAGCCCGTCTGCGACAGTCCAGCTTGTTTCAGCATACCCATCGCCGTTACTGTCCTTAAGCGCGATTACTTTGCCGGAATCAATCAAGCTTGCAAGAAACTCGCCTGTCGGACCCCATGCAATAACCCTTGGCTTTCCCAAGTCCTTTGCAAAAATTGAAATTGAAAAATTTTTTGGCAATGCAAGAGGAAAATCCGTATTGTTTTGCGCTGCTATGTCTGATTTCTCAATTATTTCCGCAATATCGCTTTTTGGAGAAATAATCGCCGGGCGCAATCCAACAAAAAAATTATAGTAAAATACTATAAATGCAAAAATACCTAAAAGCAATGCTGTAGAAAAAAGCGTGATTTTTTTCATATGTTAAGACGCTTTTCTAGTTCATGTTCTTCAAGCAAAATAATTATTGGCATTAAAAAAAGAAGAAAAATCAGCACGCCGCCAAGATAGATCGCTCCGGAAGAAAGAAAATTGCCTGCTGCTACAATTAGATAGCCAACATAGGCCGGGTGCGGAAAGTGGCGAAAAACACCAATCTTAATTCGCACTTGCTCCACACCCTTTGGATCCAGTACTGCAACAAGAAAAAATCGTTTAATCCCGAGTGTGAGAACGCTCAAGATTACAAAGAGAAATCCAATAATCATTAAAGCGTAACCAACCAAGACCATTGTTTCGGTTGGCGCAAATGCGTCTGGTGAAAAAACACTAAGTTTTTTAAACCAAAAGAACGACGCCACCCAAAAAATTAGAGCGACAAAAGGGAATGAACGCTTGTGGCGCCTCCAAAACGGCAAAAACGCATGAAGCCACAGATTAATAAGCGGAATTGGAAAAAGGATCGCAGAAATAAACCAAGCCATATGGAAAATTAAATTAAGTTAAAATTGCAGTTGCTATTAAGAAATAAACAGAAACGCTTGTTATGTCTTGCAGAATTGTCCCAATAGGACCGCTGGCATTAGCAGGATCAATGTGCATTTTGCGAAAAAGAAACGGGACGCCGATTCCTGTTATAACTGACGAAGAAATTGCAGAAAAAATCGCCAGACCCAATACGACTGAAATAATTAGTTCATAATTTAATATCTGTCCAAAAATTAGTATTGAAATACTTAAAATTAATGCTGTGATCAAAACTATTGCCATTTGTTTTGTAACATATTTTCCAATTTCTAGTTTTCTATATAATGTTATATCGCGAATAGCAAATGCTTCAAGCTGTGTGCGAACTGAATCAGCAATATAGACAACAAGCGGAATAAACGAAGCTAGAATTAAATTTCTCTCAAGCGTTTCTTCAAATAGTCCGACTATTCCAGCTGCAACCAGCCCTCCAATTAATCCAAGTATCAGCCAAGGTATGCGGTGCTTAACTGCCTGAAACAAAGGTATTTTTATTACATCATCAATTTCCGCATGCGCACGCCTGATACCGGCCATGTGAAGCAAGTCCTCGCGCATATCGCGCTGCAAAATCTTTAATATTTGATCATTTGGTATAACACCAACAAAAATTTTATTCTTATCTATAACAGGCACTGCTTTTATGTTGTGTTGGAGCGCGAGATATGCGGCGCGCTCTTCGCTGTCTGTTGGAGAAACGGTTACAATAGGATCAATACAGCAAAAATCGCTAATTTTTTTGGTGCCTGAATGCCTATACAATTCTTTAATTGAGAAAACTCCAGCAAGCCGCTTACCAGAATCTACTACATATATGTAAGAAACAGTTTGAATTTTTTTTATATTCTTAAACAAATATTGTTGTGTTTGAGAAACAGTAAAATCAATCGGCACTTTTGGAACCGCATCAGTTGCTCTTCTAAGAATCAGCGAGTTTAACTGGCTATTTTTTTTAGTAACTTGTCTTTTGTTCTTTTTTGCCATAGCGCGAGTTGCTTTGAAGTATTTTACCATTTTTTAACAAAAAACAAAACAAATAGCACCCATATTTTTTAGATGCTATTTTTTAGTTTATTCAGTTGTCTTTCCATCAAAGTGTTCTTCAACAGCTTCCGCCTTTGACGCGTGTACTGTGCCGTCTTTGTGCTCTGGCGGAGAATAGATTGAGTAAAGTTTCAAAACTGATGCGCCGGTGTTAATTACATTGTGCTTTGTGCCTTGCGGAATTACTATTGCGTCTTCTGCTTTAACATCGTGCTCCGCGCCATCCAGCACAACTTTTGCTTCGCCTTGTTCAAGACGAATAAACTGATCAAGCGTGTGAACCTCTTCGCCGATTTCATCGCCCGGCTGAATCGCCATAAGAACCAACTGGCTGTTTTTGCCGGTGTAGAGCACGCGGCGATAATCAGTATTTTCTTTAGTCGCTTTTTCAATGTTTGTTATGTAGCCATGCATAAAAATTGTTTTATTTTTTTAGATATTCTTTAATTCGCTCTCTGTCCTCGTTTTCTTTTTCGCCTTTATAATATATCTCTATAAACTCTATGCGCTGGTTCTGGTCATTATAAGCATAGACAATACGCAAAGAACGATCGCGAAGCGCGCGGCATGCCATGCGGGACTTTATAATTTTTACGGACTGCGAAGAATGTATAGCAACAAAATTCTTCCCAACTCCTGTCGGAGCGGTCTGAAGGACTTTTTTGAACTTTTCAAAATCTTCATGCAGTGTATTATATTTTTTTAAAAGTCGCTCAAATTCTTTTTCAAATTTTGATATGGCATTAAAGTTGTTCATACTGCCTAACGGAAGTTTGTTCCGGCCTGTAGAATACATGTTCGTATTCCAACATCTCTCTGTCTTTTGCCGCGACCCATGGGGTATCAAGATGAGACAGCGCTGAAATCTGCACAGCCGTTAAGTCGCCAAGACGGTCAATTTCCCAGTCAATATGAGCAAGCTCCTGAGCTGAAAGAGCTGATAAATCAAGCGATTCGTTCGGGTTTACGAGATACTTTGTCTGTTCATGCTTGTAGAATTTGCTCTTTAGCTTTTCAACCTTTCCCGATTTCTCCATGTTGTCCATTATTTTTGCAAACATGATAGGGGTCGGTCCATAGTGATTTTTGATATATTTGGCGCCAATAAGCTGTTCTTCAAATTTTTCGTAGTAATCAAAATCAATAAAATACAACAATTTATAGAGCGCTGTCTGTCCAATGTTCGGCTTTCCGCCGATTTTTGCAAGAATATACAAAAGCGTCTGCTCAAACTTTTCTGCTTTTTCTTGAGGAACACTGATGCGAATTTCATCATTCGCTTTTTGCGCCGCTTTCTTTTTACCCACAATCTTTACGACTGTTTTTGTGTCTTCTTTCCCCTCCAAAAAATTTTCAAATGGAATATCAAAAACTTCCGCCAATTTTTGCGCTTCTGTAATAGTTAAATCTCTCTCGCCTTGCTCAATCTGCATATAAGTCGGGCGGGAGATTTTAAGCGCTGACGCCAAAAATTCTTGAGTCAAGCTGCGCTTTTTGCGTTGTTCTTGAATAAATTTTGAAAGCATGCGTTAATTATAAACAATGCAGGATTTCTTGTCAAGTTAAATGTAAAGAAATTATACACAGCGGCTGGGCTATGCGCAAATAATATTATTTTCTTATAACAAACTGTGCAAAATCGGAGAGGGAGGGAGTCGAACCCTCGATACCCTTACGGGTATACATGATTTCGAGTCATGCGCTTTCAACCACTCAGCCACCTCTCCAAAGAATGGATGTTAACCGCCAGAGGCGGGGTCAACCTCTGGCGTAGAAGTCAGATTTTACTACGAAATTCTTTTTCTTCAACCTCAGCCAGTTCCAGCACGCCACGCAAAGTTCCATACGCAAGTTCACGATGCATCGGCACAACTGTAGAGAGTGTTCTGCCACCGACTGTTTTTTTTAATTTAACATGGCTTCCCTTTTGTGAAACAAAATAAAAGCCGAATTCACGACATAAAATTTTCACCATTTGTTTTCCGGAAAATATCTTAGGCATGCTTGAGCTCAAGCGTTGTTACAAGCGGCGCCATCTTTGGCAGAAATTTTTTGACAGATGGTTGATCTTCCAAAAAGAGTTCAGCAGCTTCTTTTAAATTTTTCTGTGCCGCTTCGATTGTTTTCCCTTGACTCACTACACCAAGCTCAACGCAACGGGCTACATACCAGCCGCCATCCTGAGTAATGATCGTCGTAAATTTATAGGTCATAATATAATAATTGTACTATAAAATTTTGTTTCCGTCAACCTCCGATTCCGGTACAGAACTCATTGCCAAAACCGCAAAAATCATCCATGTCATAACCGCCAAATCGTTTTTGAAATACGGTACATCAACCAAGCCGTGAATGAACATGACAAGCAGGGCGCCAAACGCGCCAAGAGCGAGAGGGCGCATTTGGCGGTCTTTCCACGCGCGAGCGAAAAGACGCAAAGAAAGAATTGCAAAAAGAACAAAGGCGGCAAGGCCAAGCAGGCCAAGCTCGGTCCAGATGTTTAGAAATATATTATGCGGGTACTGAAAAATCTCGTACTGTTCTGCTTTGTGATACGGCGCGAGCGCTGTTGGGTATCCTGCAAGCCCTGCGCCAAAAATCGGCCGGTCGCGGAGCATGTCCGCTGTTTCGCTCCATTGCGACAAGCGCACTTGGCCGGAATAATCTTGCAAAGCCGCTTTTTGAATTATTGTTGCGCGCAAAGCGGGCGCTGACGCAAGAGTGATCGTTGTTGCGAGCACAATAAGCAATGCGGCAAATCTGCCCATTCGGGAAGTTACTAGCATTAAAAGAAAAACTATTGCAAGCGCTCCAAGAGCTGCTTCTGATTTTGCAAAAATTATCACAAGCGCACCTAATGCTGATGCGGAAATTGCAAGAAAAAAATATTTCGGCTTCATTGAAACAAACGCGCGCGCAACAATCGGCAAAATCAGCGCAACAACAGGAGCGACAAACAGACCAACAGCGTTCGGAAATGTATAAAAGCTTGTAACCCTGCGCTCGATGTCCCACGGAACAGGAATAGCCGTGCCGGAAAAATATTGAAAAATTCCAAATACCGAAATCAGAATCACACCAACGCACAAACGCCATAGCGCGAATAGAATGTCGTCATAGGTTCTAAACACGCTTATTGCAACAGCAAAAAATAACATTGGTTCAATAAAATACGCTTTAAAAATTCCAAGTGCTGATAATAAATTATCCGAAACAGCAACTCCGGCAATAGCAGAAGCCAAAAGCACTGCTGATGGAATCAAAAATTGTTTTGAATATTTTGGAAAACTTCGCATGCCTTTGTGCTTAAGAGCCCAAAAACAAAACAGGATTAAAATCATTACTTCTAAAAATGTGAACGGCAAACCGGCGATTGAAAAACGCAAAAGATAAACAGGCAAAAGCATTAAAACAAGCCCTGCTGACATTTTTATGTCTTTGTAGCAGATGAAAGCGAAGCAAACAGCGAGAATTGCAAGGATTGTTCCGTAAAGCATCATAATGGTTTGAATTTATTTTTGAAAAGTGAAAAAAGCGCTTTGCGATTTGTGCCGTCTATTGCCAAAAGAACAATAAAATAAACCAAAGCGCCAATGCCGGTAACCAAAAGAACATGAAGCTCTCGGATTGGCATAATTGCAAGAACCATAATTATTGAAGCCAGTACGGCTTTTGAAAAAACAGCAAGCCGCGGCCAAGCTCCGGACATTTTTACAATTACAATAAAAGCGATCAGGCCGATTAAAGATTCCGCGGCGATAGTTACCGCTGCCGCGCCGAACATGCCCCAAACCGGAATAACTGTCAGGTACCCTCCTGTGGCAAGCGCGGCTACTGATGCATAAGCCCAGATCATTGCTCTTTGTTTTTGTACGGCAACAATCAGATGCGCGTAGAGCGTGCCAAAAAATACAACGCTGGCGGCCGGAACAAGCAAGCGGGCCACGCTGCCGGAAAGCGCGTAATTGTCTCCGGCAATAAGCGCAAAAAGCTGCACTCCAACAACTTGAACTCCAAAAGCCAATGGTAAAGCAATCAAAGAAAAAAGATCAAAGGTCTGTTGAACTAAATATCTAAAATCGGAAATTGCCCGCTTGTGCCAATAGCTGACCAAAGTCGGAAGAGCAATGCCCATAAACATAACAGGCAATGCTGTAATAACATCAACAACTTTGTAAGCAGCGCCGTAAAATCCGACTTCGGATTGAGATCTGAAAATAGAAAGAAAAATAATATCTCCCTTAAGATAAACTAAATTGAAAATTATTGACAATCCTATCGGCCAACTGCGCGAGGCGACTGCAAGCCAAATTTTCGGCTCTATTTTTAAAACAATCGGGGTTGAAGATCTGGCCAAAAGCAGGGTGGCAAAAAGCTGGATCATGTTTGCAATTGCAAAAGCGAATATCATCCAAAGCAGTCCGAGTTCTTGCCATGCAAAAAGAGCCACTGCCGCAAGCAACGCAACACGGCCTGTAAATTCCGCCAAGCCGGCGCGATGCATTATCAGATGTTTTTGAAAAATGCCGATTAGAACCTGGCATGTTGATGTGAAAAAAGAACTGACAGCGCCAATTACAATTGCGTAGCGAATAAGCGGACTGTAAGGAAAAAGCAAAGAAACAAACGGGGCCACAGTAAAAAAAATAAAACCTAAAATAAGCCGCAAAGATAAAATGTTGCCAACAAGACGCTTTTCATCAGCTTCCGGCTCGGAAATCATTTGCGTTAAAGTAAGGGTTAAACCAAAATCAATGATAATGCTGAAAATTGAAAGAAAAGCAAAAGCTGTTGTTAGTTGTCCAAAACCCTCCGGATTAAGATGGCGGGTCAAGATGCCAATAGAGACCAAACTCAAAAGAATGCCTGCGCCGCGGCCAAAAACCTGAAAACCAAGGTTGCGAGTTAGAACAGAGAGTGTAGCCATATTGGCCATAGTATAACAAAACACGGCTTCTAAAAGAAGACGTGTTTACAAAGATAAAAATTAACTTAAACTTTTTACTTCGACAAGCTTTCGCAAGCTAATCCATCATTGTCTTTTCCATCTAATCCGTGAATGTCATTTCCAATTTTTTCAATACATGTATCGTGAACTTTTTGCGCTTGAGTTTGTGATGAGAAATCAGAGCAATTATAAACATCTGCTTCACAAATTAGTTTATCGCTAGTTGTTGGCGCAGAACCCCTGGCTTGTGTCTTTGCCGCCTCTTTAGCAATTTTTACATCAGCTTCATTATTGTGACAGTGATACTCTCCAGTTTTGTTAACATTATGACAGCCGGAGGCATTTGTTCTGCCGGAATGCGCATATACGCCAAATGGCGCGCCTGCAATAATTATTGCACTGATGAAAATAATAGATAGCTTTCTCATAATTATGACATTACAGTTAAACCAATAACGAACGCGGTTCCGATAACTACAGCCATAAGAAAAATTCCAACAGCCATGTTTCCTTTTTTCAATTCTTCCCATTCATCAATTGGCGTAATCCAAGACAGTATTTTTAGCATAATTCCTAGCGAAACAGCCATGGAAATAGCCCCGGTAATCGCCCAGCCGAAAGTGATTAAATATTGTTTGAGGATGAAAAGCATAAATAGAAACCATTTTTAAGTATTTATATAAAAATTATAGCAAATTTTGCCTTAAAAGTCAACGCCGACAATGTTGAATTTTATGCCAGCACAGCTAATGCGCCACCTCAGAAATTATTTTGCTTCTCTAATTTTAATATTGTTATTCAACATTTCGCTTTCATTATCGCTCCAATTCTCAAATTCAATTTCCCATTTTTTCCGAAGTGTCTTGACATTATCGCCACTGAGCAATAACTCAAACTGATATTTACCTGACTTGATAACATTTGGAATTTCGCCGTCAGCGACTGGATTGGATTGAACTATTGTATCTAATAGCAAAATTGACTTGTTTCCATTTTGAGATTTTATAAAGTGACCAAAATCACAATGTCTAAACAAATTTGCAGGAACGCGAATAGTATTTGTTCGAGGTTGGAAATGACTCCAAACCAAGCTGATTGGCAAAAAATATTTCAACACCGACAGATTATTATTCTCATCCACACGCAAAAAATTTATTGGCATAATTTCTACATTTTCACCAGCCGATCCTTTTTTGTGAATTACTTTAACCCTGACATAAATCGTTTGTCTAACAATTTCACCGTTTCGATTTGATAATGCGATTTGGTGGCTATCCGGCGGCGTTAAATTTATTTCCATATCCAAAGTTGCTCTGTTCCAATATTTTCTTATCCTTTCTTGAAACAAAGCGACCAGCAACGCTAAAAAAGTAACGACAGCTAAACCAACGCTCACCAACAAATTAGCAGGGTCTGTTAAAACCGGTATTATCTCTGGGGCTTGTTTAATAATCATATTATACATATTTATTTTTTAGTATGATCATATCTTGAAGATACTAGTGGATATGATGATTTAAAGCTTTAATTTTTTCTATTTTATCAGGAAGGATAAAATTCATCAAAATAAATTTTGTACACAGAGGTTTTGTGTCATGACCACCGAACATTATAAACCAAATCCTGATATTTATTTAATCCTAGCTTAACAATTTTTGATATAATCTAACAATCTTTTATACTCTTCTTTAAAAGAATTAGGGTCTAGATGTGCAAAGATATAAAAACAGATTTCATCTAAAACATGACAGAACGCCTTATTTTCCACAAAATAGCTATGATAATTTTCTTTACTTATATAAGGATTCATTATTTTTTTCAATTTCCGTCTAAACAGAATTTCTTGCCATCAAGGCAACGCCTTTAAATTATTTTTTAAAATAATAACCAGCAATAACCCCTACAAACGGGCCAAGTATACCAGAATATGTCGTTAGGAAATTGAACAAATCAATGCGAACTTCAGTAGCTACAAATGCATTATAAATTGGTGTACATGTCAAAATTATGCCTATTCCTGCCAAGAAGGAATATATTAGAGCTTTTGCAATTCTTGACCTATCTTTAGTCTCATGTTCTTCACGATCGAAAGGATTTACAAAATCGTTGGAAGTTCTTACGACACCACCAAACACATTTTGTGCCTTTATTTTTTGATCTTCAATCATAGTATCCATGAATTAACCATACACCACCTTCTTGTGTAACCGCTAAATCTTTTCCTGACCATTCGAATAAATCGACCCCAGCAAATTGAACACCTCTATTGAATTGAACACCCGGTCCAAATTCAATTCCACCAATTCGAATAAGCGCCTTTGGCTCAATTTTTCCATCAGGAAGGAAATTAAATATTTGATTGAAGTTTATTCTTAAATATTCCATAATTAAAGCGTTTTTAATTCGTTCAAAACTTCCTCCACATTCCAATTGTGAACCAAAAAGAAATGGAGTTTGCCATTGCCTAGTTTTACCCATTCGTTAGCGATAAGGACTTTGTATACTGTGTCTTCATTGCTGATTCGGTCTTCGCCTTTCCATTCAAGGGCAACGATGTTGCCTTTTTTGGTGAGGGCGACAAAATCTGGGTAAAATTTGTTTTTCTGCCAGCCTAGAATATAGAAAGGGTCTTGTTTCTCACGATTCCGTACCCAAAACTCAACATTCGGCAAGCTATCAAGGTCTAGGCGTTCAACAAAATTCAATTCCTCCTTGTTCAGCTTGTCGATTTTCTCGTAATAATTTTTGTTGAACTCTTGCGGTATTTCCTCTTTGAGAGTGATCGTTTCCGGGAAACTCTCAAATGCTTTGGTTGCAATCTTCTTTTTGGCCACAAACTCAACAAAACGCTTTTTGGCGTATGCCGCAAGCACGCTATTTATGGCTTCATTCAAACGATCAAGGAATAAGTACCGATTGACGGAAAGCTCGGCCAAAGATTTTTGCTTGAGCTGATAATCGACGGCTCTATCAATGAATTTTACTTTGTTCGGTTTATCAAGCAGAGTGAAACGGAGCTTTTTATCAAGCCATTGCACGAGTTCTTGTTTTGAAAAATTTTTGTCGCGGTAAGTGAGATTGAGTATTTGCTGTTTGCCCTTGTGCCACTTGTTGTCGTCCTCAATATCAATAATGGCGCGACCGTCATTGTCATAATGAATTTCAAAATCAAATTCGGCGTTTTGTTTGGCAAGTTCAAAATCTTCACCGATTAGTTCTTCAAAGGTCAGTTTTTCGTCTTCCAAGCTCATCATCGGTACGGCAAAATCCTTTTTTACGGCTCGTTTCACTTCTTTCGGGTCTTCTGCTGTGTCGCCGTTTGATGAAGCACCGATCAAATCAAGCTTGCTATAGCCGTTCCTTTCGAGTCCTGAAATGATGTTGCTGGCGGCTTCGTTGAAGTTTTTGGCGGAAGCGAAAATGTAGGACCGATTTAGTGCTTCGTTTTTCTTTCGTTTGGCATACGGCATGCGAATAATGCGCCCGATAATCTGTTCAACGGCGATTTTCGCGCCGACGTTAGCAACGGAAATCAAAACATAGGCAAAGGAACAGTCCCAACCTTCAGCAAGTGCGCTAACGGTTATGATGTAGCGGATTTTGCATTTTCTGCTGAACAAATCCACGCCCTCAAGATCGTTTCGGTCGGAAGTTTTGATAGCGATTTCTTCTTCGGATATTTTGGAGGAGAGCAAATACTCTTCGATCTGCTCAACCGTCACATTGTTTTGTGTTTGGCTCTTTGGCTGGGCTTGAATTAAAGCAATCGGACGAATGTATTCGCCAGTATTCTTTTTGCCTTCTTTCTCAAGTTCAGCTCGTTTCTCAAGCCCGCGGGCGACGGCGTTTTGCCATTGAGCGGAGCTTTCAAGCACAAGCGGGATTTTCACCATTTGCTCATCTTTGAGTTCGGCAGGGGAAATATCCACCAAAATATTACTGCCGGAGCGTGGCGTGGCGGTGTACTCAATAACAAAACTTGGATTCAGGCTATTCAAAAAATCCATTGAAAGCTCGGTTTTGGTTTTGTGTCCTTCGTCAATCACCACAAGCGGATTGCTCATGCGGACAACATTTGCGAGTGAGTTTATGATTGTGCCTTCTTCGTCTTTTTCCAGATCGTCTCGGTCATCAAGATTTTCAAAATGGCTCAAGAGTGCGCCATTTTCCTGATAGACTTTATACTTCTTTTGCAGGGTTTTTTCTTTGCGAAAAGCCTCTAAACTGGAAATGACGACACAAAGATTGTCCTGCACATCCTCTTTTCTAATTCGCAGAGCTTCTTCGTTTGAAAAAATGCGCACGCCGTTTTGAAATGCCTCGTCCAAAACTTGTCTGTGCCAATCCTTACGATCTTTAAACTTTTTGAGCGTCTGGGTTTTGATTGCTTCGGATGGCACAAACCACATCACAATACCTCTATCCATTTTGTGCTTGAGAACGGAGCGCATAATTTCATTGACGGCATGACATCCGACCAGGGTTTTTCCTCCGCCAGTCGGGATTTTGACGCAAATAAAAGGCACATCACCGAAAAAGTCGCCATGATACGGTCGGTCGGTTTCGCCCATGAAGGCATATTTTGGTCCGACAGCCTCTATGCCTCTGAGATAAGCCCTAAGCTTGTCTAACGCTGATTGTTGATATTTTTTGAGTTCCATAGTCATGTAAGTTAGCCGAAAATGCTATAAAAGAATTGAAGTAGAAAGCCTAAGGCAAAAATTCCAATGCCTATTCTGAATCTGTTTAATAAAATTGAGGCTAAGAAAACCTTTTTACCTTTAACTAATTGGTGGCCCCCTCCGGGGTTTTCTATAACAGAAAATGCGACGGTAAGTGAGCCGATAAAATTTAACACGATTCCAATGAGATTTAAGTATTGCATGATTTTATTTTAAAAGCGTTCCATAGGTTACATTCGTTGAGCCACATTGTGGACATTTTATCTCGTCTTCATTTTCAATACCGTTGGTTACCATTTGTCCAATTCTGTGATTACAGTCTTTGCATTCAAAATTCAAGATGGTGATAAATTTGTTATTCATATTTCAAATTATGTTAGTAAACTTTAACTTCGTAAGGAATTTGCTTGAAGACAACATTGTATTTATCAAGCGTGGTTTCATCGAGCAAACACTTGTCGGCGTAAATAATCTTTTTGCTATCGTTCTTTTTTAGTTTTTTCAAGAAAGATTTGCTCAACACATTTTCGCCTTTTTCTTTATAGATCAGATAATACTCGGTTTTCACATACTCACCAATAAAATTTCCTGATACTTTTGCTGGATCAATGTTTGTCTGTGTTTCGGTAAAGTAAATATAGGTTGCAAATTGATCAAAATCGCATGTGTCCTCGATTTGGCCTTCTTCGTCAAAAAGTGGCTTGCTCAATTCACAATATTCAAAGCCGTCCTTGTAGTCGTATTTTTTGATTGACCTTTTTACACGTTCGGCAGTAATGTCTTTTGCAACCTTGTCTTCCATTTCCACCATGATAAACTTCCTATTGCCACCGTCTTCTTTGTTTAAATCTAAAATAGCGTGGCCAATCGTGCCGGAGCCTGCGAAAGAATCCATAATTATGTCATTCTTACCAGATGAAATTTTAATGATTGTTTTTAACAACTTTGTCGGTTTCGGTGTGGCAAATGGATTGTCTGAAAAGAAATTTTTTAATTCTCTTTTTGCATCATCGTTGCTACCAACTTCATCGTAAAGCCAAATTGTTTTTGGAATTATTCCACTTTTGACATCAGATAAAAACTTTTTAATACGCGGCACATTTTTACCGTCAACACCAAACCAAATTCTGTTATCTGCCACCAACTTCTTATATCGTTCTAAGCCAAATTGCCAACTTCTGCTCTCTGGTGGCATAAATGTTTTTCCAATTGGTGTTTTTATCGGATAAATATAAGCCTCAGAAGGTGTCTTTACCTGTATAGGCTGAGACATCCACGGTCCTCTTGGGTCATTATCAGGATTTGAATATCGAGCTTCTTGTTCAGCCGTTCTTTCTAGTAAATTGATTTTAAAATTAGAATTCTCAATATTTTTTGCATAGCAAATTATGAAATCGTGAGTTGACGAAAAATATTTTGCGTCATTACTTTGCGAATATTTCTTTTGCCAAATAATATTAGTTACAAAATTTTCTATACCGAATATTTCGTCCATTATCATTTTTAAATGGCAGTGTTCATTATCATCGATTGAGATAAAAATTGCACCGTCATCACGAAGTAAATCACATAAGAGTTTTAATCTTGGGTACATCATGCATAACCATTTATCATGGCGACAAAGATCTTCTGATTCATGTCCAACAACCTTTCCAAGCCATTTCTTAATTTTGGGCGAATTTACTTTGTCATTATAAACCCAACCTTCATTTCCAGTATTGTATGGTGGATCAATATAAATGCATTTTATTTTCCCGATGTAATAAGGCATGAGTGCCTTTAAGGCCTCTAGGTTATCACCATGAATAATAAGATTTTGAGAGTTATCACCAACCGAAGCCGATTTAATTTTTTTGAGTAATCGAAAAGGAACCTCTTTGTCGTGGTTTATTACTGCGTCTTTTCCGATCCAGTTTAATGAAGGCATTTTAATTAATGTAAATTATAATTTTAGCTTGAGTACTCAGTCCGTCTTGGGTCATGGTCCCGCTTTTTTTTAAAATTCCAAGCAGCTTTTCTTGGATCAAACCAACCATCTTTACACATCCATGCAAAAAGTTTATCTGGTCTCAAGTATTTAATACTTTCATAATTTAGTTGTTTTATTTGCTCTTGATCGTTAACGAAAACAAAAACATTCCTATTTTTTTGAAGACTTCTCACAAAGACTGCGTCTTTTACCGTGCAAGCATAAAAACATTCAAATGGAAGCGGAACGCTGGTTGTATCAAGTGAGCGAATTCTTTGCTCAAGATTAGTGGTTCTTCCGATCTTCACATAACCTGGCATTGCTTCATTTATAAGAATATAGATTATTTCATTCATATTTATATTTATCTTTACCCAATATGTTTACTTTACCCGCTCAAACCGAAAAAATCAACATTCAAAAACCAACTACAGGCTCATTTTATTTCAACAAATCATCAAGTTCACACGATAACAGAGCTGATTTATTAAGCACAATTTGCTCTCTCTGATTGAGTTTTTCAGCTGTCATCCGAATAACTTTAGTAATAATGACATCACCGAGCATTACATCATTAGTTTTTTTGAAATACTTCTCGTTTTTTTGATAGAAAAGAGTCGCGTACTGCTTGAGTTTTTCCTCCGAAGTCTTACGGCTACTCCTACCATTGCTTCTAAATTCAATCTTATCATCTAACTTTTTATCTGCTTTGATCTGTAAATCTCCTTCTCGAAAATCAATCCAGTAATTACTGATCCGATAATCAATCCTGACTGATCCGCCATCTTCGGTCGTATACCAATATACAAAAGAAAAATTATCAGTGTGGAAATCCTGATTAATGCCAATACTTTCCAGTTCTGTTATTGTGCGGATCTTATAGTCATCCAAAAGCCGCAAATAACTTTCTCGCCAATTTTTGAGCCAATTCCCGATAAAAGTTTTGTTCACGAACAACGGCCCAAGATCCTGCTCAAGATTTTTATCGCTTACTTTATTCATCTGAAGCGTGAGCTTATCAAACAGCGCACGAGGGTCTTTCACATCAATGCCCTTGGCAATAAGATAATCAAAGTCCGGCACTACCTTTTTGCCCATGTACCAGAGCAGGTCATAAATATCACGGCCTTTTTCCTCATATTTATCCCTGCCAATACCGCGTGTCCCTCGCAAGAAAATGGCAGCAAGCTTGCTTGCCATTAAAGATGCCATGTTATAAGTGATAATGACAAAAGAAAGCTGGTCGCGATTTATTGGGCGGCGCTCTATTACCGTTTTTGGCGCAACGAAGTGATTAAGATCAATTTTTACATGTATCTGTTTTGATGTGTGGCCGAAGCCAAGTTCTTCACCGACATAGAATTTGAGCAGTAATCCTCGGCCAGCGGTGATTTTGGCTGTCATAAAATCAGCGCCTGCGCCATAGGTGTTAAAGAAATACTCTTCAACTTCTTTTTTCAACTCTTCCAAAAATTTTTCGTTTACCGAATGAGAAATTTCAAAATCCAAATCAACCGACATGCGATCAAGTCCATAAATGATGCGCAGAGCCGAACCGCCGTACATAATCCAGCTGTTATATTCCTGATGATTGTAAATAAAGTTGAGAACATAATACTGCAATTCTTCTTTAAGTGCGTTGCGCAGCGTTTCTGCATCAAGACCGCCATAAGTTGCAACATCTTCAACCTTTCTTTTTAAGATAGTTGTTATCAGTTCACTCATATTTTTTAATCATTGCATAAAATTTTTCCTGCTCGTTTTTATCCATCTCATCAATGTCTATCCGTAACTCTTCGATTAGCGCCTTGATACTCCCAGAAGAAACACTACGGAACTGATTCGTTCTGAAATACAACAAATCAAACAATGCCTTTGAGGGCGCGGCGATAAAAAAAACAAACTTTCCATTGGACAGAGAAAAATCAGAAAATAATTCTTTCTTAATTGACCGGTATGAGAAGTTGCCGGCCTTTGTCTGGTATTCTCTTGTCACTTTCGGCGTCACTGAAGTAATGGAGTGAATAGCTTCAGTGGTGAGATTATAATACTGAAGGGCGGCCCATGAACTCACATATGACGGCGTGCGAATGACATTGGCAAGATAGAATGAATAAGAAACATCATTTTTATTTTTTTCAAAAAAATCTGCTGATATGTAAAGACCTCTTTTAAGCTGAACAAGTTCCTTGTATTTCAAAAACCGGCTAATATAGGTATTAACCGTAGAATCCTTAAGTCCAAGCTGTTTTCCAAGCTGGTAAACTGTATCTTTCCCGAAGTGGGGTAAGGATTTAAGCTGTTCTAAAAGGTTTTTTCGGCTTTTCATATACTTGACATTAGTGTATCATATATGAAACGGTAAGTCAACCACTTTGCTCGTTGACTAATAATCTCAGGACTTCCATACTCAAAAACAAACCGGTTGGCTGGTTCATTTTTTAAGAGCCCAATAATTTGTTCTTTATCTTTATACACTTTCTATACTATCTCCCAATCCTGCTGCACGCTCCCCACATTGACTCAAGCAAAACGCGCTGCATGCTTGCGAGCTGTTTGCTTTTGATAATTACTGTTATCAATTTTCCTGAAAATGTAACCATTGCGATTGTGTCATTGAAAACGGAAATTTCGCCCTTGACTTTGTCGTCAAGCGAAAGCGGAAGGCGGCAGTACTCTGCTGTTGGTTTTTTGAGTTTTGATTCGCCAACATGCAAAATCTTTACGCTCGTTTCAAGCTTGTCTGACTTTTTACGCACAGCGCTAAGCATTGAAAAATCAACTGTCTTGTACATCTCTTCGTAGTTTGTAATCATTATCTGCTCTTCCGGCATTTGTTCAAAGAGCTCTTGAAAATATGCATACAAGGCCTCTGATCCTTCAAAGTATTTAACAACCGGCTTTTCGCCTCCTGCGCTTTGGACAAGCATTTGAATGCTCATTTTAAGTTCGTGAAGTTTTTCCTCATGCTCGCGAGCTTCGCGCTCAAAATGCGCAATTAGCTTTTGCGGTTCTTCTGCGACAAAATATTTCTTTTTCCCGCGGACTGAAAAAGAAAACAGTCCGCGCTTTTGAAGCGCTTCAATTAAATCATACGCGGCGGTTCTTGAAATACCTGCTGATTTTGCAATGTCTTGCACGCTGGACGGCCCGATTTGAAGAGCCGCCAAATACAAAACAACTTCGCTTTCGGAAAGCCCAAGGTCTTTTAAAAGCTGTTTGATGTTGTTTAAAGGCATAAACGCGAATCTAAACTGATCAGTGCGCGCCTAAATTGTACCATTTTTCTTGCAACCGATCCAAATTTCGCATTCTGCTGTTTTGAATTCCGATTCAAATTCGGTTTCCTGCTTTTCAAATAAAATTTCGTTTGATTGAGTTCCTGACATTATTTCGCCTTTATGCTCTTCCATGGCTTGTTCAACTTCATGGCTTGCGGAAAACGCATACAAGCTGATTCTGTCGTCCAGTGTCATGCGAGCTTCTTTGCGCATTGCGTTTGCGCGCCTTATTATCTCGCGAGCGATTCCGTCGCGAATTAATTCCGGCGTCAGCACTGTATCAAGCTCTATTGCATCTTCGCCTTTTTCAAGTATCACTTGTTTTACATTGACCTCGTCTTTAATTATCTCTGCAAAAACATCGTCAAGCACAGCGTCAGGCGTTGTGATTGTAAGCGAAGCAAGAGCTTGGCGGACAGGCCTGCCGGCTTCGCTTCGCCTTTCCAGTGCGCGCGAAACAATTGAACGCACTTTTGCCATTTTGTTTTCTGTTGCCTCGCTACGGAATTCAGAAAGATCAGGCCAATCCTCAAGATGAACAGATAATTTTTCACCGCCAATGTCTTGATAAAGCGACTCTGCAAAAAACGGAGTAAACGGCGCCATTATTTTTGCAAGATTAATTAAAACCGTCCGCAAGGTCCAAATCGCGCTTTGCAAATCATCGCCCTGGCTTGTTTTGAATCTGTCGCGCGATCTGCGGACATACCAAACAGAAAGGTCATTGATGAATTCAGCGATTGCTCGGGCTGATTCTGTAACTTTGTATGAATCAAGATTTTTTGTAACATCCTGTGCAACCCCTGAAAGACGCGACAAAATCCACATATCAAGCGCGTGCGTTGGTTTTTTGTTCCATGAACCGTCGCGCTTGTCAGCAAACATCAGATAAAAAGTTTTTACATTCCAAAGTATCAAGAAAACTTTTTTAATAAGTTCTTGCAAATCAGTTTCCGCGAATCTTTTCGGGTCTCCCGGCTGATTAACCGAATAAAAATACCAGCGAACTGAATCAGCGCCGTAAGTATTCACCATGTTCCATGGATCGATAATGTTTCCAAGGGACTTGGACATTTTCTTTCCTTTTTCATCAAGCACATGCCCCAAACAAATCACATTGCGAAACGGCGCTTCTTTTGAAAGAAGCGTGGAAACCGCAAGCAGGGTGTAAAACCATCCGCGGGTCTGGTCAATAGCTTCGGAAATATAGTCAGCAGGATACGCTTCGCCTGAATCGATTTTTTCTTTGTTCTCAAACGGATAGTGCCATTGCGCGAACTGCATGCATCCTGAATCAAACCAAACATCAGCGACTTCTGGAATTCTTTTTCTTGTTCCTCCGCAATTGCATGGAATTGTTACATCATCAACATACGGACGATGAGGATCAAAGCTCTCTCCCAAATCTTTGCCGGATAATTCAGCGAGCTCTGCCATGCTTCCTATGCAAATTCTGTCTTTACATTTTTCACACTCCCAAATCGGAAGCGGGGTTCCCCAATATCTTTCGCGCGAAATCGCCCAATCTTTTACTTCGCGAAGCCATTCTCCAAAACGGCCTTCTTTTATATATTCCGGCTCCCAGTGTATTTTGCTGTTTTCCGCGAGCAGCTTGTCGCGCATTTGCGACATTTTGATGTACCACGAATCCTTCGCGTAATAAAGCAAAGGAGTTTTGCATCTCCAACAAAACGGATACGAGTGCTTGTACATCATTGTTTTATACATCAGTCCTCGCGCTTTTAAATCTTCTATAATTTTTGGATCAGCTTCTTTTACAAACAAGTCCGCAAACTCGCCCGCTTGTTCTTTGAATCTTCCGTTCTCGCCAACCAAATGATATTTTGGCAGATCAAGTTTTGTGCCAAGTTCAAAGTCATCTGCACCGTACATAACTGCCGTATGAACAATTCCCGTGCCGTCTGCTGTTGAAACAAAATCAGCGGGAACGACATAATGCGCTTTTTTGTCATACTGCACAAACGAATACAGCGGCTCGTATTCAATTCCAGCAAGCTCTGACCCTTTTTTCTCTTCTGTTATTTCGTAATCGCCAACCGCCACAGAAGTTATTAAATCTTTTGCCATCCAAAAACTTTCATCTGCTTGTTTTACTTTCGCATAAATAATTTCCGGATGAACCGCAAGCGCGACATTTGAAGGCAAAGTCCACGGTGTTGTTGTCCATGCAAGAAGCGCTGTGTTTTTTTCGCCTTTAATTCTGAACTTCACAAAAACCGATTCTTCTTCAACATCTTTGTATCCCTGCGCCAACTCATGGCTTGAAAGCGATGTTCCGCATCGAGGACAATACGGGACGATTTTGTAGTCCTTATATATAAGCCCTTTGTCCCAAACCTGTTTTATAAACCACCAAAGCGATTCAATATACTCCGGCATGTATGTAATGTAAGCGTCTTGCATATCAAGCCAAAAGCCAATGCGCTCTGTCAGCTTTACCCAGTCGTCCAAATATTTCCAAACGCTTCTTTTGCATGCTTCGTTAAAAGCCGCAATGCCGAATTTTTCAATATCTTGTTTTGAATGAAAACCAAGCTGTTTTTCAACTTCAAGTTCAACAGGAAGTCCTTGCGTGTCCCAACCGGCTTTACGCGCAACATGGTACCCGCACATTGTCTTGTATCGCGGAATCAGATCTTTGTATGATCTGGCCTCCACATGGTGAATTCCCGGCCTGCCGTTTGCTGTTGGCGGACCTTCAAAAAATACAAACCTGCCTTTTGGCGAATCCTTTTCAAGGGTTTTTTGAAAAATACTCTCTTTTTTCCAAAACGCAAGTATTTCTTCCTCTAATTTTGGAAAATTCGGCCTGCCATTGTTCATATATAGCATTATATTTTGAGCTGATAGTAGCAAAAGAAATTAAAAGAGGCAAGAACCGCCCCCTCATGTTTCATCCTCCTGTGAGGAGGGAATGGCGCAGCAGAACCATGTGGTTGATGAGTGAGGCGGGCACATTTCACATGGGCGGGGAATGAATCCCCGCCCTATGAAGCGCGCCGCCGCCCGCGCATAAAACAATGCAACATAGGACGGGGTTTTTCCGCCAGAGGCGGATCCGCGTGAATTATTTTGGTGGCGGAATACCCCGTCCATGTGCAACACATCACCGCATTTCACGGTTTTACACCATGTAACATCCGCAACGCGCCTCGCCTTACTTTCTACTCTCTACCCCTTCTGCTATACTATCCGCATATGAAAACCACAGCAATTATTTTCGGCGCGGATCACGCGGGATATAAATTAAAACAATTTTTAGCTCGCGAACTGGAAAAATCAGGCAATTATGTGATTGATCTTGGCAATGAAAAATTCAACAAAAGCGACGATTATCCGATTTTCGCGCATGCTGTTGCGACAGCTGTTTCAAAAACAAAAAATGTGTTCGGAATTCTTTTGTGCGGGAACGCTGTTGGAATGTGCATGACTGCGAACAAAGTAAAAGGCGTGAGGGCAGGAATCGGATACAGCGAATACGCATCGCGCACAATGCGCACTGACGATGACGCGAATGTGCTGTGCATTCCGGCAAGAGCGCTGACAAACAAAAAGGCGCTATCTGTTACAAATACTTTTCTAAATACAAAATTTTCCAATGCCGCGCGGCACAAGCGAAGATTAAAGCAAGTTAAAAAACTGGAATCAATAACAATGAAATAATATGTGCGACAGCGCTATTTTGCCAAGCATTCTTGTTAACAGCCGCGAGGAATTTGAACAACGGCTGGAAATTATAAAAGGACTTTCAGACGAAGTTCATTTTGATATTCTTGACGGATCAATGTTTAAAACCTCATCATGGTTTGATACAAAAGCAATTGCGGAAATCGGCGGTAAATTCAATTTTGAAATTCATCTCATGGTAGAAAATCCTCTTCAAATAATAGAAACTTGCACCGGAGCAAAAAATATTCATCGCGCGATTGTGCACGCTGAACTGGACAGACCTGTTGGAGTGATACTTGAATGGATAAAAGACAAGTTCAAACTTAAAGCTGGCATAGCGCTGAACCCTGAAACTCCAATAGAAGAAGTTCGCGCGCATCTTGATGAAATTGACCAGCTTACAATTATGGGAGTGCATCCCGGCGCATCAGGACGCGAAATGGAACGCGGAATAATAGAAAAAATAAAAACAATCAGAAAATTGTATCCTAACTTGTGCGTTGAAATAGACGGGGCTGTAAAAGAAGACAATATAACCGAACTCGCGCAAATCGGCGCTAATAGATTTGTGATCGGATCGGGTATTTTTGAATCTGAAAAGCCAAAAGAAGCGCTTAATTCCCTGTTGGATAAACTGGGAATATAATCCTTGCAGGTTTTTATTTTTGCTGATATAATAAAACTTGCTAAATAATAAAATCATTAATTAATCTTATGTTAAACGCACTTAAATTCTCCATTTCAACAGCAGTGCTCTTTGTTGCAATGGCGCTGTTCGCGGTCATAGCTCTGTTTGCAGCTCCAAAACAAGCAGACGCCGCCATTACTCCGCTT
Organism: Candidatus Uhrbacteria bacterium; assembly: GCA_003497135.1. Classification (GTDB taxonomy): domain Bacteria; phylum Patescibacteriota; class Patescibacteriia; order UBA9934; family UBA9568; genus UBA9568. Next base: position 22,608 of record DNKR01000023.1, read on the forward strand.
TCGCAAATCCAGCCGGGCGATCTTATTCGCGCGCAAACCCTGACAGCGGTTTATTACTACGGCAATGATAATCTGCGCTATGTATTTCCAAACGACAGAACATATTTTACTTGGTACAGCAACTTTGACACAGTAAAATGGATCACGGACGCAGACATGTTCAAAGTCCAAATCGGCGGAAATGTAACATACAAGCCGGGAGTCAAAATGGTAAAAGTAAACAGCGATCCAAAAACTTACGCGCTTGCTCACAACGGAACTCTGCGATGGGTCAAAACAGAACAAGTTGCTGTAACGCTTTACGGATCAACATGGAACAAACAAATAGACGACATTCCGGACGGATTCTTTTCAAACTACAAAATTGGCGCAGAAATTGAAGACGCAACAACATACAATAAGGCATCAGAACTTTCTGCCGCATCATCAATCAATATAGACAAAGAGTTGGTTACGCCAAAAGATGTAACAATTTCAAACAGCGCGTACTCTCCAACATCAGTAACAATAAAAGCGGGTCAAACAGTACGCTTCTTAAACTCTGACTCAACAACCCACACAATTACAGCAGATAATCTTACTTGGGGATCAGGATCAATCACAACAGGAAATCAGTGGATCAAAAAATACACAACAGCCGGAACATACACTTATCACTGTTCAATCCACCCGGAAATGACAGGAACAGTAATCGTCGAAGAAAATCTCTAATATATAAAACACACTCCCCTCGCCTCTGGCTTGGGGAGTTTTGTTTTTGCTTTTTTAAATTTGCGCGATGGCTTTTTAACAAAACTACTGATAACATTATGCTATTATGAAGCGCATAAAACATACATGGCTTTGGATATTAGTTGTCATTTTAATATTTATATTTATTGTCTTATCCCCAGCATTTGTTGGTACACGGCCTCTTACAGAAACAGAACAAAAATTAGCTGAACGAATTTTTGAACAAAGTTTGGACTATAATAACATTCAGATCAATACAGGCGGCCCTCTAACATGGATCTATCCGGCAGTCACTACCGGAAACACCATCTCTTTCCCAAAAGGAAATTACAATCAAACAGACAAAAAGAGCCAAGCGCTTCTACTGCACGAGCTGACACATGTTTGGCAATATCAAAATTATGGCTGGGGCTATCTCCCAAGAGCAGTTTTTGAAGAGATCTCGCAATCTGACGCGTATGTAATTCATTTTGACGAATCTAAATCTTTTCGCGATTACGATATTGAGGAACAAGCTGAAATAGTTGCGGAATATTTTTTGACGAATAACGAAAAATATCTTCCATATATCGCAGAACTTACCGCAAAGAGGTTTTAATAGTACGCGTTACTATAAATTTACTATTTTGTGATACAATTGTCCTATATGCAGAATTTCAAACGCGGTCCGATAGTGCGCAAAGAACTGCACTTGCACGACAAAAAGCTAAAAGCTCTTGAAGAGCGCGCTCTTTTAATGCGGCGCGATCTTATGGAAATGCTTATTGAAGCAGGTTCCGGGCATTCAGCGGGCCCGCTTGGGCAGGCGGACATGTTCGCGGCGCTATATTTTCATATTCTTGTGCATGACCCAAAGCGCCCGAACTGGGCTGATCGCGATCGTTTTGTGCTTTCGTGCGGACATGTTGTTCCGATTCAATATGTTGCGCTCGCTCACGCCGGATATTTTTCAAAAAAACTTCTTGGTACTTTACGCAAATTCAATTCTCCTTTGCAAGGACATCCTGAATATGGGCGCTTGCCTGGAATAGAAACAACATCAGGGCCCCTTGGCGAGGGATCAAGCCAAGCGATTGGAATGGCGTATGCGGCTCTTATGGACGAAAAACCATGGCGCGTTTACTGTATGATGTCAGACGGCGAACTTGAAGAAGGCCAAACATGGGAAGCAATGCTTTTCGCAGGAAAAAACAAACTCTACAATTGCACATTCATAATCGACCGCAACAATATTCAGATAGACGGAGCAACCGAGGACATATTGCCGCTGGAACCGCTTGCTGATAAATTCCGCGCGTTTAATTTGCATGTTGTACAGTGCGTAGGGAACGACATTTCTGATTTTGTTCGGGCTATCCGCGAAGCGCATGCTGTTTCGGAAAAGCCAACAGTCATTATTGCTGATACTATTCCGGGATACGGCGTTGATTTTATGGAATACAATTATCTTTGGCACGGAACAACGCCAAAGCCGGGCGCAGAAGCAAACGCAGCTCTTGCAAGCTTAAGGACATTGGGTGGACGCATTACATCAGAGCATGAATAATAAATTAAATAATAATTAATTAATTTTATGAATAAAACATTGAAAGGCATTATTTTCGCGGCATTGTGCGTTTTTGCGCTTCTTTTCGCAGCAGCGGTATTTATCACAACTCAAAACAAGCAGGGCCCTATTACTACGCAATCATTTGATGGCATATCAGATAGCGGGATGGCTACCGGATCAGTAACAGCCGAGATGCCATTCTTTGGCCGCGAGGAATCAGTAAAAATGATCGCGCCATTTGAACCGCCGACAGCAGGAGATAGTGCGGCAACGGCTGATCAAAAAATAATCAAAACTGCGAATCTTTCCGTAGTGGTCAAAAATGTAACTGATAATATCTCGCGCATCGCAACTATTGCTGAATCAAAAAGCGGTTATGTGCAATTTTCTTCTGTATACGAGCAAGAGGACGGCTCGCACACCGGATCAATCACGGTTCGCGTGCCCGTAGATCAGTTTGATGCGTCAATGAAAGAAATAAAAGCCCTTGCTGATGTTGTTGAAACAGAATCAGTAAACGGACAAGATGTTACTGAACAATATACTGATCTGGAAGCTCGGCTCCGCAATGCAAAAGCGCAAGAGGTAACATTCCTTTCGCTTCTTGATAAAGCGACAAGAATAGAAGACATACTTGCAATACAGCGCGAACTTTCGAATGTGCGCTTAACAATCGAATCGCTTGAAGGGCAAATCAAGTATCTTGAAAATACAACTTCTTACGCAACAATATCCGTTTCACTTTCAGAAGTGCCGGTATTTTCTGCTCCAACAAAAACATTCAGATTCATGACGATTATAAAAGAAGCGGGAAAAGCGCTTGTAGAAGTTCTGCAAGTATTCGCGACTCTTGCAATTTGGTTCGTAATCATCGGCGGCGGCGTGCTTGTTCCGCTCGGACTTGTTGCATGGGCGCTCTACGCGATTATAAAGCGAGTTATCAGAAGAATGAACAAATAATATGGCAAAACGCCAGCAAGCAAAAACAACGCACTCAATTCTTGTAAACGGGTGGAAAAACGCAAAAAAAGTTAAGCATGTTCCAACACGCGACGGCTATGGAAGCGGCTTGGTTATTGCAGGCAAAAAAAATAAAAATATTGTCGTGCTTTGCGCTGATCTAACAGAATCAACAAGATCGCTGGCGTTTAAAAAAGCATATCCTGACAGGTTTATTCAGTTCGGCGTATCAGAACAATCAATGGCTTCTGTTGCGGCCGGAATGTCGCTTGCAGGAAAAACACCGTTCATTTCATCGTATTCTGTTTTTTCGCCGGGCAGGAACTGGGAACAAATACGAACCTGCATCGCAATTCCCCAATCAAATGTCAAAATCGCAGGTGCTCACAGCGGGGTCTCTGTTGGACCGGACGGCGCAACGCACCAAATGCTTGAAGACATTGCGATTATGCGCGCCTTGCCAAACATGATTGTTCTAGCCCCTTGCGATGCGCTTGAAACAGAAAAAGCCGTTCTTGCCGCAGTTGAACATAACGGCCCTGTTTACATGCGCTTTGCACGCGAAAAATCCCCGCTTTTTACAACTGCAAACACGCCGTTTAAAATCGGGCGCGCGGAAACATTCAGACAAGGCAACGATGTTGCGATTCTTGCAGCAGGCCCGCTTGTCTACGAGGCCTTGCAGGCAGCAGAAATTTTGTCGCGCGAAAAAATACAAGCGCGTGTTTTGAACATGCACTCAATAAAACCGATTGATGAAGAAGCGATAATTAGCGCAGCAAAAGAAACAGGCGCAATAGTTACAGCAGAAGAAGCGCAGGTTGCTGGCGGGCTTGGGGGCGCAGTAGCAGAAATACTTGCAAAAAATAATCCAGTACCTGTTGAGTTCATTGGAATGCAAGACAGATTCGGCGAATCAGGCCCGCCGTCACTGCTTCTTGAGGCCTTTGGGCTCACAGCGCCGTATATTGCTCTCGCTGCCAAAAGAGCGCTTGCGCGAAAGAACGGAAAACGCGTTTCCAAAATACCGGAACATATTTCAGAGGCGCTAAAACACGAAGCAGAACTCAAAAAACCGCTTCCGCAGAAAAAAAAGAAATAATACTACATTAGGGTTGGGTATAAAACCCAACCCTAATGTTAAAAATATATATATCCTAATTGGGCGAGCGAGGCGGGTGCGTTGCAAGTGGGCGGGGTGTAAAACCCCGCCCTATGAGATTTCCGCCTC
>DNKR01000041.1 GCA_003497135.1 Candidatus Uhrbacteria bacterium
ATCAGAGGAGCGCCATTGGCATGAATGAAATGTGCCAAGGGCGACCTGCTGATATAACTGTTCACGTAGAGTTGTAGTTACGAGGGTTAAAATCCCTTCCCCATTTAATTGGGGCAAAATCTGGCTATATGCTGGAAACTCCGAGAATCCTCGCAGTACCTCGTCTTGCGTTTTGTTAAGACGGGTAAAAATCTGCACCTGCGGACAATCAGCAGGGAAGTCGTAAGTGACCCCTCAGAGACTATACGCCGAACCCCGACAATATGTCGGGGAAGATATAGTCCGAACTGCATGGCGACATGCAGATTCCAATTTAATTATTGGAACACCGCAGAGCAAATCAGAATTCGGATGCGGTTTGCAAAGTAACAGAATTGTCGGTCTCCTATCCGTCACGGGCGTGGAAGGTTGAGGGAACTTATCTCTAGTACGAGAGGACCGAGATAAACGAACCTCTCGTGGACCGGTTGTCCTGCCAAGGGCATTGCCGGATAGCGACGTTCGGTTCGGATAAACGCTGAAAGCATCTAAGCGTGAAGCCGACCCCAAGATTAACCTTCATATGAGACCCCTCAGAGATGATGAGGTTGATAGGCTCCAGGTAGAAGCGCAGCAATGCGTGAAGCTAAGGAGTACTAATAGGTCCACTTCTACAACCACGAAAAGAGTAAAACTTTTCATACGTAGTTCTCCATCAGTTGAAGCGCGCATAACAATCGTTGTGCGCGTGCATCTGGTGGTTCTTCCGGCGGGGTCACACCTGTTCCCTTCCCGAACACAGCAGTTAAGCCCGTCAGGGCCGATGGTAGCCGCAAGGCAAGAGTAGGTCGCTGCCAGAACAAAGCACCCAATGCGCAAGCGTTGGGTATTTTGTTTGGAAACTACAATTTTTATTTGTTTCTGGTATACTTGTTTCAATATGAGCAAAACCTCCAATTTCGACGCCAAAATTAAAGCTATCCTCGACGCCATCAAACCCGGCGAGCGCACCTGCGCTATTACTGGTGAAAAGTGGTTTATGGACGAGGAGGAGATTGGCTGGTACAAGCATTTTAATGTGCCGTCGGTTAAAATTACGCATAATATGCTTTGGAAACATATGGCCTATTATGATTTAGGCTATCAGTTTTGGTGGAATAAGCATTTTGAAACTGGCAAACCGATTTTGACAGTCCATCACCCAGCATCAGGTATTTGTGTGCTCCCAGATGTTGAATGGCATGACAGAGATTTTTCAAATATAAATTTGGATTATAGTGCTAGTGAGCCATTTTTTACACAACTGCGAAAACTCCAGGTTCAAATTCCTTTGCCAGCTAACCACAATGTGACCGAGCCGCACAATTCAATCGCTCTTCTTTCATTCGGCGATCGCAACAGCTATTTTGTGTTTGGTTGCATAAGCAAAAACTCATTTTATTCTGTCGGGGCAATGAACACAGAAGGATCGTCTCTTGTTTCACTTAGCTCAAATATTACGAATTCTCACCATATCAGCCATTCAAATCGAATTTTTAATTGTTACTATGCAAGTGAATCGCGGGACTGTATGGATTCAGCGTTCATTTTTGACTGCCATAACTGTCAATATTGCTTTGGCGCCTCAAACAAGCGGAATAAAAAATATCTTTGGTTCAATGAACAGCTTTCCGAAACCGAATGGAGGCAAAAAAGAGAACTGGTTGATTTTGGCAAGAGAAGTGAACTGTATAATTGGCGGAAAAAATTTGATCAATTATTGTTTGATAGTGGCATTTGGCCGGAAAATTTTAATACAGGCTCTTCTGATTCAAGCGGTGACTACTTGACTGGCGCGGTTCGTTGTCACCATTGTTTTGGCGCTGAAGACACGGCTGTTGACGCCTACTGTTCCGCATGGATTTTCGGTAACCCGCAAACGAATATTTTTATGTGGGGCATTTTAGATTCAAGTAATTCGTACATGTCAGTCACCTCGCCAAAATCCAATCAGATTAAATTCTGTAATCGAATTACACAGTGCGATACTTGCGAATATTGTATGTCTTGCGTTAATTGTAGCAACTGCTTTGGATGTATTGGAATTAAGCGAAAAGAATTTTGCATTTTCAACAAGCAATACTCGGAATCGGAATATTGGCAGCGCGTTGATGAGTTGAAATGCGCCATGCTTGATCGTGGAGAATATGGACAATATTTTCCAACGGAAATGTCAACAACTTTTGTTCCAGAATGCGGCGCGGTTGTTTATGCTGGCGCATCTGAAGCCGATCTAGAATTGCTCGGAGGACAAAGGTTTGATGTAAATGCCGATGGAGCGGTGGCCAAATACGATGAAACAAAATTAAAAAACGCGGCCGATGTCCCGGATTCAATTGACGATGTTGGTGACGACTGGGTCGGGGTTCCGATTTACGATGAAAAAGCCAAACGCGCTTTTGCTTATCTTAAGCCCGAATTGGAACATTACCGCCGCGTGCGCATTGCTCCGCCGACCGAGCATTTTATCAGTCGAGTCAATGCCGTAACGCATTCGGGTCAAGTCGCCTGTTTAGAAAATAAAAAATGCGCCAAGTGCGACCAAGCGATTTTAACTTCTAAGAATCCAACCTATCCCAATCGCACCATCTATTGCAAACCCTGCTATTTCGCCTATCTTGAACAAAACGGATAATATGTCTACAAAAATAGTAATTCTAGCCGCCGGTATGGGCAAGCGAATGGGCGCTGATGTGCCAAAAGCGCTGATCAAAGTCGGTGGTATTCCAATGCTTGAACGCGTGCTTGCTTCTGCGATAGGAAGCGGAGTTGATCCACGGCCGATTGTTATTTACGGCCATCTTGGCGAGAAGGTTTGCGATTCCGTTGGCGATCGCGCTCTTTGCGTTCTTCAGGAGCGCCAGCTTGGCACAGGAGACGCTGTGCGCGTTGCGCAAAGCGCATGCGAGGGCGCAGAGCGCGTTATTGTGCTCTATGGAGATCATCCGCTTGTGTCAGCAAGCACCATTCAAAAACTCGCCGCTTATCACGAATCAAAACCGAGCCCGATTCTTTTAGCTGTTGGAACGGTAAGTTCTTTTGATGGCTGGCAAAATATTTTTTCTAATTTCGGCAGGATTGTCCGCGACAAACAAGAACTGATTGCCGCGATTCGCGAGTACAAAGACGCGACCGAAGCAGAGCGAGAGATTCGCGAGATCAATCCAGGATATTATGTATTTGATGCAATGTGGCTTTGGGATAATATAGATAAATTGAAAAATGAAAATGTTCAGGGCGAATTTTATTTGACTGATTTAATTCAAATGGCGGTTGATGAAGGCCTGCCGGTTCGTACATATCAAATTCCGATTGAGGAATGCGTTGGGGTGAATAAGCCGGAGGAGCTCGAAATTGCAGAGAAATTGGTCAAACCTGCTTAAGCCAGACATTTCCAACCGACTTCAGTCGGGTTTGTCTGGCTTAAGCAGGCAGAAAAAAGAAATTTATGTCCAGATACTTCTTAAAAGACGCATTGTATTTTATTACAGTTCCAACTGTGTATCATAATGATTATTTTAAGCTTCCTGGTGAAAAAGCAATAGTTTTAAATCGACTGATAAATGCAATAAAAAGGTTTGGTATTGAACAGATGGACTATTCAATTATGTCCAACCATTACCACTTGCTTGCATATTTTGATGATGCAAATGTCATTCCAAAAATGTTGCAATATATTAGTGGAGGATCGTCATTTGAGCATAATCGATATCGCGAGTTCAAAAACACTATCTGGGACGAATATCATGTCTATGTTGCATCAACAGATAATATTTATGATCGTATTCGCGGATATGTTATTGGCAATCCGTATAAGCATGGCGATATAAAAACTATCGAAGAACTGACGACTTATCAATTTTCATCTTTTAGAAATGTTGCACAAAAAGAAGGAAAAGAATATGCTATTGATTTGGTCAGCTCTGTTATTGGAATAACTGAAGAAGAATTTAATAAATTATATCTTAAAAAAGTTGTTGCTACCAGACTAAAGTCGGTTTGAAAAAGACAGTGCCAAAAAAGCGGAAACTTGATAATTATGCGCCTTATCACAGACCTTCACATCCATTCTAAATACTCGCGCGCGTGCTCGAGGGATTTGACGCTGGAAAATATCGCGCTTTGGTGCGAGAAAAAGGGAATTGATATTGTGGCAACTGCTGATTTTACGCACCCAAAATGGTTTTCTGAAATAGAAACAAAGCTCGTTGAAGCCAAACCGGGCCTCTATCGGCTAAAAGACGGTTCATCAAAAACACTTTTTATAATGTCCACAGAGCTTAGTCAGATATACAAAAAGGGCGACAAAACCCGCCGCATTCACAACGTGGTGCTTGCGCCGTCAATTAAAGTGGTGCGTAAAATCAACGAAGAGCTTGAGCGCCGCGAATTCAATCTTGCATCTGACGGCAGGCCGATTTTGGGCATTGATTCCGAGGAGCTTTATAAAATTCTTAAAAACATTGATGAACGAATTCTTTTAATCCCTGCGCATGCATGGACACCATGGTATTCTGTGTTTGGATCCAAATCAGGTTTTGATTCGATAGAAGAATGCTTTGGCTCTATGGCAAGCCACATCCATGCGATTGAAACAGGGCTTTCTTCCGACCCTGCAATGAACGGACTTGTTTCAGGACTGGATAATATTATGCTAGTATCCAATTCCGATGCGCATTCGCTGCGCAAGCTTGGCCGCGAGGCGAATGTGTTTGAAATGGCGCATCCGAGTTTTGACGAACTTGCGCGCATATTGCGAGAGCGCGATGTAAAATCGTTTTTGTACACGATTGAATTTTATCCAGAAGAGGGAAAATATCACGCTGATGGATGCGCGGATTGCGCTTTTTCGTGCGAACCGGAAGAAAGCAAGCGGCTTGGTGGCAGGTGCCCTAAATGCGGCAAGCTGCTTGTGATAGGTGTTTTGAATCGCGTTGCAGAGCTGTCTGATCGCAAAGAGTATAAGAGAAACATTCCGCATAAGTACATTGTTCCTCTTGAAGAAATAATTGCAGAATGCTTTGAGGTGTCCTCGGCAAATTCAAAGCGGGTTCAGGAAGAATACGAACGTCTTGTTGCAAAAATCGGAAGCGAATTTTATATTCTGCTTGACGCAAAGCCGGATGAAATTAATGCGGCTGCATCTGAATCTGTTATAGCAGATGCAATTATGCGCGTGCGCGAAGGAGATCTGCACATTGCTCCGGGATATGACGGAATATTCGGCAAAGTAAGGATATTTTCAAAACAAGACAGGCTCAAAAAAGTAAAGCAAACAAATCTTATCTGAAAAAACAAAATCTCCCTTCATATGTTGGGGAGATTTTGTTATTCAATAAAGGTACTAGCGCTTCTTTGACTTCTTTCGCTTTGCGACCTTCTTGCTTTTCTTAGCGGCCTTCTTTTTCTTAGCCACCTTTTTTTTCTTTGCCATGTGCTTTACACCTCCTTTCTCTTTTAAAAATATTTTTGTGATTTAAAAATCACACGACACATATATTATAGAATGAAATAAAAAAAAAGAAAATAGTTTTTTAGCGTGTCAATGGGCGCTGGCTCATGCCTCGATCAACACCGGAGTATTTTTTTCAGCCCAGTTGTAAATCCATTTTATGTTTTCAAGATTCACATTCACGCACCCATGGCTCATGCGATGCCCGAAGTTGTTGTGCCATGGCGCGTAGTGAATATAAAAGTGTGGCTTGAATCTAAGATTGTACGGAGTAGGGCCAAGGTTATAATTGTTCGCGTTGTTAGCTCCATAGCTCCACGAATAATTAACCACAGGGACTTTTTCCAGCACGCTAAAAAGTCCTGTTGGAGTTGGAAATGCATAGGTGCCTGTGGATACCAAAAAAGTGCGAACTAAAGCGCCGTTTTCGTATGCATCAAGCCGTTGTTCTGGTACGGAAACGCGGATATATTTGCCGCTTTGAAGCGCTTCGTGCATTGGCCGCGTAGGCACTGTAATGATTTCTTTTTTGCCGTCATTGTCTATATCATAAACAGCAACAGAAACGCTGCGGGTTGTTTTTGGTTTTATTGTTATGTTCGAACTGCCGTTAATAATTTTCACTTGAGCGTTTCTTGTGTTGGAAACAAATCCAATTTCTAATTTATTATCGTTGTTTAAATCAACCCCAAATGGCGTAACAGATGTATTTGTCGGCGCATTAACAGAAAATTGTTCTGTTGCTGGGCTGTGGATAACATTTGCGTGAATTGCGTTATCAGTGCCTGTTTGGTGGCCTGCAAGCATTAAGTTGTCCGCAACGGAAATTGTTACCCCGCTTAAATCTGTTTCACTGAATGCGTAAAAACGCGTTTGCTCGATCCACTGTCCGTTGGTTAGATTCAAAATTTTTACAAGCGGAGACGATCCTTGTCCGGGCGCTGTGATTAATTCCTGCTGTCCATCAGAATCAATATCAGCGCACTTTACTGAAACGCCGCTTCTTTGCCAGATTTCGTATGCAAAAAAATCTAGATTCATTGATTCGCCAGTACTATTGAATACACGCACATGCGGTCCGCCGTTTAATTGCGTTCCGGTTATTATTTCTTTTTTGCCATCCGAGTTTATGTCGCATGATGTAACTGTTACTCCCATATCAGCGCTTGGCGCATACGCAAGAAACGATCCGATTATTGATCCATCAAGGCGGTACATTGTAACTCGCGGTTCATTTCCAAGACCGTTTCCGATTATAATTTCAGGGACGCCGTCTGTTCCAAGGTCAGCGACCTCAATCACGCCGCCTCCGCCGTCGTTTTTCATTGGTACTTCAAAAGCCGCGCGCCTTGTGCCGTCCAAATTCCATATTTCAACCGGAATTGTTCTTATGTGCGCCGCAGATGCGCTTTGAGGTATAAATATTGCTAAAAGCAATAATGCGATAACTGTTTTCATAGCATGAATATTCTATAATATATTTACCGTTTAATCAAATAAAAATAGCGTGCACGAAGACCGCGCACGCAACTTGTCGTTTCCTAGCACACAGGAACTACGTTGATATTATAGGCTCATCAGCATCATCGTTATCGTATTCAGCGTTTTCTGTAAATTCATCCGATTCTAAGTCCTCGCCATCATCGGAATCTTCTTCGTCAATATCAGACTCATTCGGGTTTTCAGCGTCTTTTTCTACAGGGAAATCATCTGGTTTTCTTGGTCGATCAGGTGTTCTAACTCCAAATTCCGCTCCTGCAAGCATGGAACAGGAGGGATTTTGGGTTTCTTTTTCCGGTCGATTTCCCCTGCCTTCGAATGGTTTCATATTCTTCTCCTTGTGCGCCTTTGTTGATTGTATCAGGGAATAAAAGCTGGTCAATGCATGACCTGTGCAAAACTTTTCATCTCGTGGTAAGGTATATGAAACAAATATGTACAAAAGTAATTCTGCAATACGGACGCGAAACATTTATTCTCCAGAATCAGGGCAGCCGTTTAAATTATCGCGATCAAAAATAGACATGTTTTTGCAGTGTCAAAGATGTTTTTACTTAGATAGGCGTCTTGGAATAGGACGCCCTTCAAGTTTTCCATTTAATTTGAATATCGCGGTTGACAAGCTTTTAAAAAAAGAATTTGATTCACATCGCGCGCGAGGTTCGCGCCACCCGCTTATGGAAGCGTACGGTGTTGATGCAATACCTTTTGAACACGACATGATGGATGAATGGCGCGAAAACTTCAAAGGCGTGCAGTTTCATCACAAAGAAACGAATCTGATCATAACAGGCGCTGTTGATGATCTTTGGGTAAATCCGCAAAACGAATTGATTGTTGTTGATTACAAAGCAACAAGCAAGGATGGCGATGTAAACATAGATGCTGACTGGCAAATAGGGTACAAGCGGCAAATGGAAGTGTATCAATGGCTGTTGCGCAAAAATAAGTTTACAGTAAGCAATCAGGGCTACTTTGTTTACTGCAATGGACAGACAGACCGCAAAGCTTTTGACGGCAAACTAGAGTTTGATATAAAAGTTATTCCATATACAGGAGACGATTCATGGGTTGATATCGCAATAATAGAAGCGCGTTCGTGTTTAAACAGAAATGAGGTCCCCAAGGCAGATGAAGCGTGCGAGTATTGTGCTTATCGTTTTGCAGCAAATTCTGTTGAAGACATTCAAACAAGGACAAAAAAGCTGGGTGTAAAGAATAAATAAGCCAGCCGTTGACATAAAAGCGCAAAAGCAGTAAAATTTTTGCGTTACATGGGCCCGTAGCTCCCCGCCAGCAGAAAAATATGGCGGGGCAAGCAGTCTGCTTGGCTTCGCTACGGGCACAGACAA